>DATELR010000092.1:0-26559 GCA_035276345.1 Streptosporangiaceae bacterium
GGCGGGCCCTGCGGCCCTCGCGAGCTGGCGGCGGCGCACCGCCGCGCAGCAGCCGCAGTGGCCTGACCCTGATCGCCTGGCAGCCGTGACCTCAGAGCTCGCTCAGCTCCCGCCGCTGGTGTTCGCAGGCGAATGCGACCAGCTGACCGAACGGCTCGCCGCTGTCGCCAGAGGTGAGGCGTTCGTCCTGCAAGGCGGCGACTGCGCGGAGACATTCGCCGGGTCGACAGCAGATGCGGTCAGGGGGAAACTGCAGACGCTGCTGCAGATGGCCGTGGTGCTCACCTACGGAGCGAGCGTGCCGGTGGTCAAGATCGGCCGGATGGCCGGGCAGTTCGCCAAACCGCGCTCGAAGCCGACCGAAGTCAGGAACGGCACAGAACTGCCCGCGTACCGCGGCGACGCCGTCAACGGGTTCGATTTCACCGCCGACGCCAGGAGGCCGGATCCTGGCCGGCTGCTCCGCGCGTATCACAGCTCGGCAGTGACGCTGAACTTGTGCCGCGCCTTCACCACGGGCGGTTATGCGGGCCTGCACCAGGTGCACGCGTGGAACCAGGACTTCGTCGCCGACAGTCCGGCCGGGCGGCGCTACGAGCGGCTGGCAGGTGAGATCGACCGGGCCCTCAGCTTCATGCGGGCGTGCGGCGCCGACCCGCAGGAACTGCGGACTGTCGAGCTGTACTCCAGCCACGAGGCACTGCTGCTCGACTACGAGCAGGCGCTGACCAGACCCGACACGCGCCAGGGCCTGGCAGGCGGGCGGGAGTATGACACGTCAGCGCACTTCCTGTGGGTCGGCGAGCGGACCAGGGCGCTCGATGGTGCGCACGTCGAGTTCGCGCGGTCGATCAGCAACCCGATCGGAGTCAAGATCGGGCCCGATGCGACCAGCGCGGACGTGCTCGCGCTCATCGCGGCGCTCAACCCAGAGCGCCGTCCCGGCAGGCTCACGCTGATCAGCAGGATGGGCGCGTCGCGCGTCCGCGATGTCCTGCCTGGCCTGGTCCGCGCGGTCGCCGAGGATGGCGCACCCGTCGCGTGGATCTGCGATCCGATGCACGGAAACACCTTCGAGGCTCCGAGCGGTCACAAGACCAGGCGGTTCGATGACGTCCTGGATGAACTGCATGCCTTCTTTGACGTGCACCGCGAGATCGGCACCCATCCGGGCGGCATTCACATCGAGTTCACCGGCGACAACGTCACCGAGTGCGTCGGCGGCAGCCATGAAATCGTCGCCGATGACCTGCATCAGCGGTATGAGACCGCTTGCGACCCGCGGCTCAATCGTAGCCAGGCCCTCGACCTGGCCTTTACGGTCGCCGACAGCTACCGCCGCCACTAGCTGGCAGCGGGCTCCCAGTCAGGGCGTAGCGGCATCCCCGACTCGCCATTCGCACCAAGCTTCACGCCAAGAACCTGGTGCAGCTGGATCTGATTCCGCTCGAAGCCGAGCCGCGAGCCGGCCATATACAGCCGCCAGACCCTCGCGGTCGCTTCACCGACCTCGGCAACGGCCTCGTCCCAGTGCCCGGCCAAATTGGAGCACCATGCCGCGAGCGTCAACGCGTAGTGCTCCCTCAGGTTCTCCTCGTGCCTGACCTCGAATCCCGCGTCATGCATCTGCGAGACGATGTGGCCAGGTCCCTCCAGTTCCCCGTCAGGGAACACGTAGCGGAAGATGAAGCCGTCCGTGACCGACGCAGGGCCGGTGTCATCTGGCCTGGTGATGCAGTGGTTGAGCAGCCTGCCGCCGGGCTTGAGCTTGCCGTAGAGGAAACCGAAGTACGCGGGCAACTGCGCCTTGCCGATGTGCTCGGTAAGACCGATCGAGCTGACCGCGTCGAAGCCGGATTCGCTGACCTCGCGGTAGTCCAGGTGCCTGACCTCTGCCAGATCTTCCAGGCCAGCTTCCTTGATCGCGCGCTGAGCCCAGATCGCCTGCTGTTCGGAGAGCGTGACGCCGAGCGCCCGCACCCCGTACTTGCTGGCCGCGTGCATGACCATGCCGCCCCAGCCGCAGCCGACGTCAAGCAGCCGCATCCCGGGACGCAGTGCGATCTTCCTGGCGACCAGGTCGAACTTGTACTCCTGCGCTCGCTCCAGGCTCGCGGTTGCGTCCGGATAGCACGCGCAGGTGTAGGCCATCGAGGGACCGAGCACCCATTCGTAGAACGTGTTGGACACGTCGTAGTGGTGCGAGATCGCGCTCGCGTCGCGGCCGCGGGTATGCCGTCTCCCCGACATCCAGCGCTGGTTAACCCGGACCTCCTGCGGCGGCGGCGCAACCCGCTTGAGCAGCAGTTTGGGCCCGCCGAGCTGATTGAGCAGCGAGAGCCGTTCAGCCACTGACAGGTTCATCCGCTGAGCGTTTGCCAGCCGGGCCAGCGCCGTGTACATGTCGCCGTCGACATCGAGGTGGCCGGAGACGAATGCCCTGGCCAGGCCGAGCGCCCCCGGCGCCTGGGCTAGATAGGACACCGCGACCGGGCTTTTGACCGTGACCGTCACCCCTGGCGAGCCAGGGTTTCCCGACCGGCTGCCGTCGTACGCGATGAACTCCACTCCTGCGTCGGGTCCCGCGAAGCTTTCGAACACCTCTGCTAGCGGCATGCCCACTCTCCTTTCACCACCCGCGACCCTTACCTGCCGCCTACGGTTTTGTCGTAGAGGCCGGCCAGGCGGCCATCGGGGTCGTAGGTCTGCTTGAGTTCGGCGTAAGCAGGGCCGTTGTACAGCCTCGAGAACTCCTCTGGTGAGTAGTACGAGGTGGAATACAGCCCCTTGTGCCCGCCGAGCTCGGTGACCTTGTCCTCGATCTGCCTGTTATAGAAGCCATCGTCTGCCCCGGACGGCAGCGTCACATTCCCCCAGAAGCCGAAATTGACGTACACCTCGTCGGGCCGCAGCGGATAGAGCGGCCAGGCGCGGTCGGCGCGCAGGCGCAGCGGGCATAGCCAGACCGGGCTCATGCCGACATTGGCCGCGAAGAATTCGTAGAACTCCGCGCTCCGGCTCAGCGGTATCTCGACGTCCTGGATGACGGACTCCTGCGCGGCCGCGCCGCGCTTGGCGCCGATAGCCCGGGTAACGCCGTGCCGCTTGTCGAACGCCACGAGTTTGCGGTACACATCGGAGCGCCGGTACCGGCGCGGCCACATCCGGCGCACGAGCGGGCGCTGCACGCCGAACGCGCGCGAGCACCAGAACCAGTCCGTATCCCAACGCCACAGGTAATCGCGGATGGTCAGGAAGTCGTACTGTGCGTTGCGGATCGACTGGTAGTAGATGTTCTGGCCGGTGTAATCGCTCACCCATGGCGCCACGTCGCTAAAGCTGCCTACGGTCAGGTAGATCTCGTCAGTGCTGAATGCGGTGCCGTCGAGAAAATCCGCCTGGTGACCGCGGTAGCTGCCGTCGCGCGCGATGTCGGCGATCGCCGTCATCGCCTCGTCCGCGCTGCCGAACCTGAAATGGCGCACGTGCACGTAAGGCTTGACCGGTTCCAGGGCGATCGTCAGCCAGAGCGCGTAGCCAAGCGTGCCGTAAGAGTTCGGGAATCCCCAGTACAAGTCCGCGTGCTCGGACTCCGGCGCGGCGCTGATGAGCCTTCCGTCGCCGGTCAGGATCTGCATGTCGAGCACGGATTCGTGCGGCAGGCCGTTACGAAGCGAGGTCGACTCGATCCCGAGGCCTGACACCGCACCGCCGAGCGTGATCGTTTTGAGCTGCGGAACGACCATTGGCATCAGTCCATGCCGGAGGGTGGCGTCAGCCAGATCCTCGTAGGTGGTCATGCCGCCGACCGTGGCCGTCCTGGTCTCCGGGTCGACGCAGATCACCTGGCTGAACGCGGAGACGTCGAGCGTGATCAGCCCGGGCCCGCCCGAGTCGCGGAACCTGAACAAGTTGGAGGTGGACTTGGCCAGCCTGACCGGAGTGCCCGGCGGGATGGCCTCGTATGCGTTGCGCAGTCGTGCCGCGGCGGCGTGCCTGCTCGCCATTGCCTGATCAACGAGTTCTGTCACGCTGCCCTCCGATGGATGGGCCCGCGCAACCAGATGCTGGCCACCTGTTCCTGCACCGCCCGCCGTGCCGCCACCTGCGCGGGAAAGTCATGCTCCGTTAATCCTACCGTTCGGTAGGCCGGCGCTCCGAGCCCAATCTCCCGTTTTGGGGTTGGTATGCCCGGCGGCGCTAAACGCCCGTCATGGCGTGCACCCGTCCGGATGCCACGGCGTCGACGAGCCGCTGGTAGTCCCGCTCGTTTTGCGCGGCATACGCGACGGCGAACTCGGCGACGGCCTGATCGAAGCTGTCAGCCGATCCCAGGTAGCCACTGATCAGCGAGGCGCGACCGGTTCTCGCGTGCGCTCTGGCCAGCGCCCAGCCGCACAGGCGGCCGTAGTAGACAAGCTGCTCGGCGTCCATGACGGGTACGTCCATGTTCCCCTTCATGTCGCGGAGCTGCCGGACGTAGTAGTCCCTGGGTGTCTTCGAATCCGCCGGAATGCCGCGGGTCCAGCCAAGGAAAGGATCGGAGGCCGCCTGGGTAAGACCTTGTCCCCTGACGACTCGCTCACCCTGATGCTTGTACTCGCTCGGGCCGGCGAACGGCGCGAGCACCGACTCCTGGGCCTCCTTGAGCTGCAGGAACAAAGGCTCGTCTTCCCGGTCGCCCATCAGCAGCAAGATGAACGCCTCGGTGCCGACGGAGCCCACCCCGACCACCTTGCGCGCGAAGTCAGCGAAGTAGTAGCGGCTCAGGACCTCTCTGGCGTCCGCCTTCAGCGTCTGCTTATACCGCGCGATCCCGCGGCGCAGCTTGGTGAAGACACTCGGGTCGAGTTCGACCGGGTAACGGACCACCACCGGGTAGTCCGGCTTGATCGTGTACTCGCCGTCGACCAGGGCGCAGAGCTTGACCAGTGCCTGCTGGCTGGTCCGCCGCCGCGCCTTGTCAATGTCCCTGCGGCGACGGCGCGCCGCGCGTTTGGGCTGGAGCGCGTCGAAGATGGATGCCATAGATTCCACATCGATCCTGGAGTACCAGACGTCCAGAAAGCGCATCTTGGCGAATTTGGCCATTTCAACTCGGTAGCTGCGCGCGCAGCTGAGGGCGCTTTGCCGGGCGACGCGATCCTGGAATCCGTTGTCTCCGGCGGCGACGGCGAAGCTGGCCGCCAGCCTCTTGACGTCCCAATCGAACGGGCCGGGCAGCGTCTCATCGAAGTCATTGACGTCGAACACCAGCCTGCGGTCGGGAGCAGCGAACATGCCGAAGTTCATCAGGTGCGCGTCACCGCAGCACTGGACGTGAATGTCTGTGCTCGGTGTGTGCGCAAGATCCCATGCCATCGGCGCCGCGGCGCCCCTGAAGTACGCGAATGGCGAGGCGAGCATCCGCCCGTACCTGATCGGCACCAAGTCGGGAACGCGCTGTCCGGCCTGCTCCTCGAGGATGCTCAGCGGATCGGGCCGGTCGGCTGGGGCGACCCAGGCCGCGTGGCTGGACCTGGGCACCGACGCCCTCCTCGCGCGGCCCTCTTGACGCCACTCCTGCGGGCTGAAGACTTCATGCGGTGGTGCCAGCACCCCCGGCGACATACGGCTCACGTGACCACCGACCCCCCCGATCGCGGCCGCTGGCGTCTTCGTCAGGCTCGCCAATTACCCTGATAATCACCCAGCCGACCTGGTCAATCCCCAAGCGTACGAAGGGCGGCTGAGGCATCGCCTAACCGGGTCGGGCGGACGGCCCCGGCGGCGATCGACGGCGTAACGCCAGTGGAGGCGGCATGGCCACGGTTTATCCCGAGCTAGACGAACGCCTGATCGCGTTCATCAAGAACCAGCCGATGTTCTTCGTGGCGACGGCGCCATGCCTGGACGAGGCCGGCGACGGCGGGCATGTGAACCTCTCGCCGAAGGGATACCGTGACACGTTCGCTGTGCTCGACCCGCTGACCGTGGCCTACCTCGACCTGACCGGCAGCGGCGCTGAGACGATCGCGCACCTGCGGCAGAACGGCAAGATCACGATCATGTTCTGCTCGTTCGGCCGCCAGCCGAAGATCCTGCGGCTCTACGGCACGGGAACGACGGTATTGCCAGCCGACCCGGGCTGGCCAGAATACGCAGCCAGGTTTGCCGCCAATCCTGGCGAGGGCACCGGCACCGATCGCGGCAACCAGCGGGCGATCATCGTCGTTGCCATTGACCGCATCTCGGACTCGTGCGGCTACGCCGTCCCCGTCATGGAGCTCACCGAGGAGCGTGACCTGCTCACCCGGTGGTCAGAACGCCGGTCGGCGGAGGATCTCGGCGAGTATCGCGTCAAGCACAACAGCGCCAGCATCGACGGGCTGCCCGCCCTCAGCTAGTTCGCGCGGCACCCGGCCGCGAGCCGAACAGATCCGGCGGACGCTTTGTTCTGTCCGTACTGCGTTATTACCGACGATTAACCAAACTCGTCCGATTGATCTCTTACAGTGGCCGGATGCGTTTCGCGCTCCTCAATTCCGGGCTCGGCTTGCTAGCCGCAGCCACTGAGCTGCACAAACTCCGGCCAGATGCCGATTTGATCATCGCCATGGACCCGGACGGCATGCCATGGGGACCGCGGACTCCGAAGGACATCGCCGAGCGTTCGCTGACCATCGCCAGGGCTGCGGCCAGCTACGACCCTGACGTCATCGTGATGGCGTGCAACACCGGGAGCGTGCACGCGCTTGACGCGCTGCGAGCCGAGTTCGAGCCGCGAATCCCGGTCGTCGGGACCGTCCCGGCGATCAAGCCGGCCGCAGCGGTGGCGAGCTCGGTGGCGATCTGGGCCACTGTCGCCACGACCGCGAGCGACTACCAGCGCCGGCTCATCGCGGAGTTCGGCGGCAAGGCCGAGGTGACGCCCGTCGCCTGCCCGGGCCTGGCGACCGCAATCGACGCCGGCGACGTGCAGGCAACAGCGGCCGCCATCGCCGACGCGGCCGAGCGCACGCCAGGCGGCTGCGGCGCCGTCGTGATGGGGTGCACGGAGTACGAGCTCGCCGCGGACCAGATAAGCGTCGCGATGCCAGACACGATCCTGTTCGGCTCGGCCGCGGCGGTCGCGGCCCAGGCGCTGCGCCGGGCGCTTCAACCCAGCACGGGTAGTGGTTCGCTCGACCCCGATGGAACCGGATCGCTCACGGTCATACTCAGCGGCCGGCGATCCGAGCTGCCTCTCGCGGCGCTGCAGTACCGGCAAGGTCGCGAACTGGCGTCCCTGATGGCGGACTTCGACCCGGTCGCCAGCCTTCCTTACTGAACGCCGGACGCTGCTCGCACGGTCGCGCCGGATACCGCTGATCGTCATCAGCATGCTTGCTTCCAGCTGGGCTGTGCGACGCCAGACATCCGCCTGCGCGCATAGCTCGCGGCGACCTGCTTCGGCGTCATCGGGAGCCGTGCCGCCGATGGCGGCAACCCGGCGTGCAATGCGTCAGAGATCAGCAACGCCATCGAGTACTGGGGATCGGCGTCCAGCGCGCGTTCGATCGCCACCGCTGCCAGGGCCCCGTTGCCGCCCTGCCACGCCGTGAAGGCCAGCAGAGCCGCGGGCGCGGCCACGAACTCGGTCGGCAGATGCCGGACCAGATCGACCCACAGCCGCTCATGCTGTTCGTTGAACGCGGGATCCATCCGCGCCCAAGCGTCATCGCGGACCCGCAGATCGGAAAGGGTCACCCCGAGCCACGCCAGCTCTTCGTAGTCGGTCAGCTGCGCGCCCCGCCGGTACCTCGTGAGCGCCTGCTTAACCGACCGGCGACCGGCATCGGCGATCGGCAGGAACGGGTCGCCGCCCTCAGCCGCCGCGGTCAGGTCCACGAGCTCACCGGCGCGCTGCCGCGCCCGGCCCAGAGCAGCGTGCATCGGCGCGGTGGCTCCGGCCAGTGGCGCAAGGGTCTCGGCCAGTTCGGACCGGTCGGCGAGGACCGTCAGGCCCGCGGCTGCCAGCGCCGCTGAGGCCGGGTGAGCGTCCGTGGCGAACGGCGTGCCGTCGGGCGGACAGCATCGGGGGTCCTGGCACATGTAGGACCAGTACCTGCCGCCCTCCACCCTGAGCATGTCCTGGACGGCTATCCCGGCGTCGCGTAACGCGGGAGCGGCGACGTCCATCACGGGTGTCACGGCCACCCCGGCGCCGTACCCGACCGCCACGGCCGTGGTGAGGCGCTGACGACCGAGCACACCGACCGCATGCTCGGCGATGTCCGCCGCGATCTCGCCGTCTGGCGGATCTGGCAGGTCGTAGCGGAAAGCGAGCCTGATCCTGGCATGCGGCCCGCCGATACCCAGCACGACCAGGCTGTCCTTAGGGCGAAAGCCGAGCAGATGCGGAACCACGGCGAGAATGCCCTCGGCCGAGCCAATGCGCACCCGGCAGCGGAGTCCGCTCGTCTTGGGGTCAACGGGGTCTGGATCGCGAGGCTTAGATTCATTCATGGCCCAAGACTCGGCCGGCTTACAAGGTGTCGCCAGCGGCCGCACACTCACCTGTTGACGGCGAGGGCCATTGTCCACATGCCAAAGGCGTGCCTTGACAAACCGTGCGCCCGTGCCGCATGAAGGCTTATTCGCCGCGCAGCTACAGAGCCACGCCGAGCAGTGCGTCAGCGGCGTCCCTGACCAGCCTCGTGGCGCTGGCGACGTCGGTGATCTCGGCTCGCGGCGGCCCGTCGAGCATCGTTTTTGCCCAGGCATCGACCACGACGAGCGCGCCAGGGGCATCCAGGTCGTCCGCGATGCGCTCGCGGATCGCGCTGAGCACTGCCTTGCTCATCTCGTCCGGCCCGGCTTCTGCCGGTCCGACCGGGCCTGGCTCGGTGGTCACACCACCAGGACCCGCCAGGCCCACCCGGACCGCGGCGCGCCAGCGCTCGAGCCGCGCGGTCGCCTCGGCCAGCACTTCGTCGGTCCAGTCCCAGTCCTGCCGGTAATGGTGGGCGAGGATCGCGATCCTGATCGCCATGGGGTCGATCCCAGACTCCCGCAACGCGGAGACAAACACGAGGTTGCCGAGCGACTTGGACATTTTCTCCCCGGCGAGCCGCACCATTCCCGCATGCGCGTAGCGGCGCGCGAACACCTGGACTGGTTCGGCGCGATCGGTTCCGCTGCTCTCCGGCGGCGATTCTCCGGCCGGCCGGAGCGCGACCCTCGCGTGCGAGGCGCTCATCTCGTGATGAGGGAAGATGAGGTCGGATCCGCCGGCCTGCACGTCGAACTCGTCGCCCAGGTACTTGGTCGCGATCGCCGCGCATTCGACATGCCAGCCAGGGCGGCCCTGGCCGAACCTGGAATCCCAGGACGGCTCGCCTGGCCGCCTGGCGAGCCAGACCACCGGGTCCAGCGGGTCCTTCTTGCCAGGCCGCGCAGGATCACCGCCGCGCTCCGCGGAGAGCTTGATCATGTTCTCCGTGTCCAGCCCGGACACCGAGCCAAAGTCCGAGTCGGCCGACCGGCAGAAGTACACGTCACCTTCGAGGTCGTAAAGCGAGCCGCGCTCAAGCAGCAGCCCGCTGAACGCCTCGATGAGATCGAGCGCCTCGACTGCGCCGATCAGGTGATCAGGCGGCAGCAGCCTGAGTGCCGCCATATCCGACCGGTAAAGGTCGATTTCTCGGTCCGCCAGTTCCCGCCAGTCCTCGCCGTCGCGCTCTGCCCGCTCAAGCAGCGGGTCATCGACGTCGGTGACGTTCTGGACGTAGCGCACCTCGTGGCCGGCATCCAGCCAGGAACGGATCAGCAGATCCCACGCGACGTAGGTCGCCGCGTGGCCGATATGCGTCGCGTCGTAGGGGGTGATGCCGCAGGCGTACATCGTCGCGAGGTGGTCGCGCGCTGCCACCACCAGGCCGCTGCTCGCCGTGTCCCAGATGACCGCCTCAGGCCCTCGTCCGGGCAGTTCGGGAACGCGCGCAGCAGGCCAGGAGTCCATGGCGGCAAGATTATCGTTCGACTTGCGTCGAATCAGGAGGACCTAGCCCGTCAGGCGGTGCCGCGGGCTTGCTCGAAAGCGTGCGCCAGCGCGATCAGCCGGGGTTCGCTCCAGGCGGGGCCGACCAGCGAGATGCCGACCGGCAGGCCGCTGACTTTCCCCGCCGGGACGGAGATCGACGGGTACCCGGAGACCGCGGCCGGCGAAGACGTCCCGAGGCTGTAGTGGTCGCCGAGCACGTAGTCGGTGAGCCAGGCCGGATTGCCGCTCAGCGTGATAACCGCGTCCAGCCGGTGCTCTGTCAGCGCCGCGTCCAGCGCGGCCGTGGCCAGCCTCTTGGCGTCCGCCCTGGCCGTAGCCCACTTTTCGTCGGACCGGCCGCCAGTCGCCTGGGCCTGCTCGAAGATCTGCTGGCCGAAATGCTTGAACACGCGATCCGCGTGCGCGTTGTTGAACTCGATCAGTTCTGCCAGTGACTTCGGGTGCGAGCCGTCGACCGAGCGCAGGTAGACGTTGAGGTCGTCCTTGAACTCATGCCGGAGCGCGAGGAACTCAGGCTCCCCGATCTTGTCGGCATCGGCCAGTTCGACCGGGTCGATGATCTCCGCGCCGTGGGCGCGGAGCAACCCGACGACGGAGTCCAGCACAGCAGCAGCGGCGGCGACCGCCTGCGCTGAACCCTCCCGCCAGACTCCGATCCGAGCGCCCTCCAGCGCCGCCGGATCGAGGAACTGCGTGTAGTCGGCCGGCTGTCGCGCTGCGGCGGCAGTCGCGGCGTCGGCGTGGTCGGCGCCTGCCAGCACGCCGAGCAGCGCCGCAGCGTCGGCGACCGAACGAGTCATCGGACCAGCGGTGTCCTGCTCGAGCGAGATCGGGACAATGCCGGTCCTGCTGACCAGGCCCAGCGTCGGCTTGATGCCGACGATGCCGCACGCGTGGGACGGGCTCACGATCGAGCCGTCGGTCTCGGTCCCGACAGCAAGCGGTGCGAGTCCCGCAGCCACGGCGACGGCCGAACCTGAGCTGGACCCCGACGGGTTCCGCCCGGCGCCATGCGGGTTCACCGCCTGCCCGCCAAGGGTCGACCAGCCGCTCGAAGACTGGGTGGAACGGAAGTTGGCCCACTCCGACAGGTTGGCCTTCCCGAGGATGACGGCGTGTGCCGCGCGCAGCCTGGCCACCAGGAAGGCATCAGCGGCTGCCGCGCCCAGTAGCGCAGGCGAACCGGCCGTCGCCGGCGACCCGGCCGCGGAGATGTTGTCCTTGATCAGCACCGGGACGCCTGCCAGCGGGCCCAACTCGGCGCCTTCAGCACGCGCGCGGTCGACCGCGCTGGCCTGCTCTGCCGCATCCTGGCTGACCGAGATCACGGCACCGGACGCCGGATTGAGCCGCTCAATCCGGTCCAGGTAGAACCTGACCAGGTCCGCGGACGTCAGCCGGCCCGCTGCCATCGCGCCGCTGAGCGCCGCCACAGAGACCTCAGCGGGGCCGATCCCTGAGCTGCCGATGGATTCACCTGGAGATTCGGAAATCGTCATGGTGGAAGACTAAGAGAGCGGCGTTTCCGGCGGTGGGGGGTTTCGGCGGGTCGTGCCCCCGATCCGGTATAGCGGGGGGTATGTGAGATGGCGGCGGCTCCTGGGTGGCGCAACCATGCGCGGCGAGGGCTGGCTGTCGCATTCACCGGCATCCTGACGGCAGCCGTGGTCACCGCCTGCTCATCTGGCAGGCATAACGGGGCTCACGCGAAAGTGTCGCTGCAACAGCACTATGAATCGACGGTGACAAGGGCACTGCCCTCGGTCGTCGAGATCAGCGCCGGTCATTCGACCGGCTCAGGGGTGGTGTTCGACCGGCAAGGCCACATTGTCACGAACGCGCACGTCATCGGGACGAGAAAGAGGTTCGAGGTCAGGAGCTCGCTAGACAGTAAGCCGATGAAGGCCTGGCTGGTTGGCGTGTTCACCCCGGATGACCTCGCTGTGATCAAGGTCGGCGGCAAGGGCTCGGGCGCGCTACGGCCGGCGCACTGGGCGAACTCGGACGGAGCGCACGTCGGCGCGATCGTGCTGGCCATCGGCAGCCCGCTCGGACTGACCGACAGCGTGACACAGGGCATCGTCTCAGCGACCGGCCGCACTGTCACCGGGCCGACCATCGAAGGTCACCCGCCGACGGCGATCATGAACGCCGTTCAGACCAGCGCGGCGATCAACCCGGGCAACAGCGGCGGCGCGCTCATGCTGCTCTCCGGCCAGGTGGTCGGGATTCCGACGCTGTCCGCGCATGATCCCGCGATGAATGGCCCGGCGGAAGGCATCGGCTTCGCGATCCCGTCGAACACGGTGCGGAGCATCGCCAGGCAGCTGATCAAGACCGGCAAGGTGACGAAGTCCGGCAGGGCATCACTGCAAATCGAGGGCGAGACGCACGTGAACTCCTCGTTCAAGCCGGACGGAGTGACCGTGGTGGCGGAAAAGGCGGGCGGTGCCGCAGCAAGAGCCGGAATCAAGCCGACCGATGTGATCGCCGGCATCGCAGGCCAGGCCACCCCCGACATCGCGGCGCTCGAGAACTCCCTCGTGGCGTTCCGGCCTGGCGAGCACGTCAAGGTTGAGGTGCTGCGCGACGGTAATCCGCGACAGATCATCGTCCGGCTCGCCGCCCTCAGCAGCGAACAGCGATCGCACCGCCGGCACGCTAAGCACCATTCCTAGCGCGGCACCGGCTTCTGCCGCCGACGGTGCCGTCCCTAGAATTCCCGCGTGACCTTCAGCATGGGAAATCTTGAGTTCGTCCCGGCAATCAGCCAGCCTGAGCTGCTGGCAGCGCCGGTCGCCGCGGCGCTCAGCGATCCGTCGTGGTCCAGGCCGGCCGAGGACGTCGGGGTTGCGGCGATCGACGCTGAGCTGGCTGACACAGCCGCGTTCTGCGACCGCTACGCCGTGTCTTTGAGCGAGTCGGCCAACTGCGTCGTGATCGCGGGGCGGCGCGAGGGCGAGGTCAGGTTCGCAGCCTGCGTCGTGCTGGCAACCACGCGCGCAGACGTGAACAACGTCGCACGCCGCGCGCTCGACGTGCGCAAGGCGTCGTTCGCTGCCACCGATCTGGCCGTCGCTGAAACCGGGATGGAATATGGCGGCATCACCCCGATCGGGCTGCCAGCCACCTGGCCGGTCCTCGTCGACGCGGCGGTCGCGGCATCGCCGCAGGTAGTCATCGGGAGCGGGCTGCGCCGGTCCAAGCTGGCCCTGGCCGGCAAGACGCTCGCTGACCTGCCTGGTGCGGCCGTCATCGAAGGGCTAGCGCGCTAGACCAGGCTGCCCGCGGCACGCGGGCACGTCACGGCAGCCAGGAGACCTTTCCGTGCAGGGCGGCGTAGCCGACGAAGGCCGTCATGTCGATCAGTGAATGTGCAATGATCATCGGCGTCACCCGCCGCCAGCGGCGGAAGAGCACACCGAAGATCACGCCCAGTATCGCGTTCCCGAGAAAGCCTCCGAAGCCCTGGTAGAGGTGGTAGCTGCCGCGAATCAGAGCACTGAGCGCGATAGCCCTGCCAGGACGCCAGCCGAGCTGGTCCAGCCTGGTCAGCAGGTAACCGAGGACGACAACCTCCTCGAGAATCCCGTTCTGCACGCCATCGAGAAGCAGAACCGGATAGCGCCACCACACCGGCGGCAGGTTCTCGGGAACGACGTGCAGGTTGAACCCGAGGTGAAAGGCGGCGAAATACAGGCCGAGCCCGCTGCCGCCGATCAGGATCGCGAGTACCACGCCCCGGATGCCGTCCTTTGCGGGCTCGCTCGCGTCGAGACCGATCAGCGACGGCGCCTCACCTGACCTGGCCATCAGGTAGAGCACCAGCAGCACAGGAGCCAGGCTCTCCGCGATGCCGGCCAGCTGGAACGCGAGGTCCAGCCAGTGGTTCGGAGCGAGCGAGCCGACCAGGAGAGCCTGCTGCGACCCCAGCGATTGCTTCCGCAGCAGGGAGCCGATCAGCGAAAGGAACGCGTTGAGCGCGCTGGCCCCCAGCGACACGGCGAAGACCGCGACAATCTCCCACCGGATCAGCCATGGCGGCGGCGGGCGTAGGCTGGTCTCCCTGAGTGCCACCTGATGGACTCTAGCCTGTGCCGTCTGCGCTGATCCGCCGGCGGATTGCTGCTACTGCCCAGGTCCGGCGCTTGCACGTAGCCGGCAAGTGGCGAGCTCCCGGCCTGGTCGATCTTTGGATAAGCAGCCGGAGACCCGGTATATAAGGATCGGTCAGAGCGTAGACAAGGTGGTCCGATGATCCGTGCAGGCCGTGGGAGTGACGGCCAGCCGCATCCTGATCCGGCCCGGCCGGAGTCGGGCCAGTCGAGCGAGCCCTCATCCAGCAAGGAACACGCCGCCGCGACGCCTGGCCTGCGGCCTTCAGAAAAGGCCGGGGACGCTGAGACAGCAGCGCCATCATCAGCCGTCCTCACCGAGGACGAACCAGGCGGCGCTGCCGCCACGGGCACAACGACCAAGACAGACGAGCCCGCGAGCGATCCTGCCGAAGCCAATGCGGAGGCCCCGTCTCCTGCCGGGTCGACCGCAGGCGGCGGCCGGCGTGGCGCCGTCAGGCGGGCGCTCAGCCACACCTGGGTGCACCACCTGATCCTGATTCTCGTGTACCAGGGCGCGGGCATCGCCGCGACGTGGCCGCGCTTCACCTGGCTAGCCGATGGCAAGATGCCCGCCACATCGGACGTGTCGAGCTACGTCTGGAACCTCTGGTGGGCCGAGCACTCACTGGTCCACCTGCACAATCCGTTCTTCACCACGTTCATGGCCGCGCCGGTAGGCACGCACGTGGCGTTCAGCACGCTGATGCCGCTGGCGGGCTGGATCATGGCGCCGGTCACGGCGGTGTACGGGCCGTCGGCATCATTCGCCTTGCTCACGATCATCACGCCAGGGCTGCTTTGTTACGCCATGTACCGGGCGGCGAAGCTGTGGCTGAACCAGCCTGGCGCGATCGTCGCCGGCGCGTTCTTCGGTCTCGCGTCGATGCTGTTGTGGCAGAACTGGTACCACGTCAACATTGCCATCGGCACGATCTTCCTGCCGGTGACGATCGAGGCCGCGGTCCGGTTCAGGCGCAACCCCAGGATTGCCTCGGCCGTCATGCTCGGCATCGCGCTGGGCGCTTCGATCCTGGTCAACCAGGAGACGACCATCGTCGCGCTGGTGCTGGCGATCTTCATCCTGATCCCCTGGCTGGTCGGCGCGATCATCAGGAACCGTCCGCTGTTCCGCCGCGCGGTGTGGCCGCTCAGCCTGGGCGCACTCGTAGGCTTCGTCGTCGCGCTGCCGCAGCTCATCGGCATGCTGCAGCAGATCATTGCCGGCGGGGGCAACCCGCCGATCGGCCAGCTGGCACTGAACTATGCCCAGTTCGGTGTGTCGCTGCCGACTCTCTTCTCACCCTCGCCGCGGCTGGCGAACTTCGGGCTCGGTCATCTGGCGTCGTCATATAGCTACTACAACGCTGAACAAGTTCTCGAGGGCCTGCCGACATTCGGTGCGGTACTCACCGCCGTGGCACTGCTCGGCGTTGCCGTCGGCTGGCGCAAGCGCACCACGTGGGCGTGGGTCGGCCTCTGGCTCGGCTGCGCGGTGCTCGCGCTCGGCACCAGCCTGACTGTCGGCAAGAACTGCGTGATCAGCGCAGGCATCTATCACCGGCCAGGCAAGGTGTACGGGCACTTCTGCACTCAGTACTTGCCGCTGATGAACCACCTTGAGGCCACGAAAGTTGTGTATAAAGGCGGACCGCCCGGCGGCATCTGGAAGCCAGTCGTGGTGTCCGACCTGATGCCGTACTCGTGGCTCGTCCGTATCCCTGGCTTGTCCGGACTGCGTGAGGCTGACAGGTTCGCGCTGGTCGGGCTGATCGGGGCTGCGATGCTGGCCGGGCTGGTCGTCCAGTTCCTGAGCAAGCGCTGGATTACGTGGCCGCTGATCGGCGCGATCGTGGTACTTGGCGCCCTCGAGGCTGGCTGGTCGGGTGCGCCGCACACGTCACCCGGGTATCCGTCGAACTTCGGCTATCACGGCACGATGCAATCGGCACTGCCGGGTCTCGACCGGCTGATCACCAAAGATCACAGCGGGTCCATCGTGGTCGACGTGCCGTTCGGGCTGCGCGGCGGCGTGGGCGTCACCGGCCAGCCCATCGCGCCGAGCGCGCTGCTGATCGCGACGCACGATGAGCACGAACGTGCCATCGCGTACACGGCATGGGTGTCGAAGCTGGCCAATAAGGGGATCGCCAAGCACGCGTTCTACCGCTATCTGTACGTGGCGGAGAAGGCTGGCCCGCTATATCCGACCAGGCTCGCCGCCGCTCGCGCCGACGTGAAGAAGATGCACGTCGGTTGGGTGGTGCAGTGGCGCAATGTGTGGACCGACCATCACCAGTGGGGGCGTTACCGGCGGCTGACCAAGTACCTGGAGAACGTCGGCTTCCGGCGGGAGCGGGACTACTGCCTGGTCGGCGATGACCTTAGTGGCGCGAGCTGCCCGCGCGGCCAGCATGTCTGGCTGTTCAAGTACGAGCCGGGCACCCCGAAGGATCCCCTCGGTTAGTAAGCTCCCTGGTCATAGCTAAGCAAGGAACAGCCATGAACCAGCCCAAGGCACCGCTGGTCCAGGCCAGCAACGCCGCGGCGGCGCGCGCGCAGCCACCGAAGCCGGTGGTTATCGCGATGCGCCTGATGTACGCAGGGGCGGCGATCACCGCCATCGGCGTGGTCATCAGCATCATCGCGGTGCTCACCGGCCAGAATTCGCTGCGAGCCACCCACCCGACCGCCACGGTGGCCCAATTGCACGCCACCCAGAACGCGCTCGTCGCGGTCGCCGTCGTTTCGGGCCTGATCGAGATCGGCGCCTGGATCTTGATGGCCAGGGTGAACCGAGCCGGGCTGAAGTGGGCGCGGATTGCCGCGACCGTCTTGTTCGGGCTGGCGACGTTGAACCTGATTTTCCGCCTGACCAGCACTGGCGCGGTGGCCAACCTGGCCTACACGGCCGCGACCTGGCTGGCCGGAGCCGGCGCCGTCTTCTACCTCTGGCAGCGCGAGTCGAACGCCTATTTCACCTGAGCCCGGCGCCTTAGCCAGGCGCCAGGGCAGCCTCAGCGTCTGGCTCGCCGTCAGGGACCGCTGCCTCGCCGAGCAACTGCTCACCCTGGCTTTGCTCGGCCTGCGCCAGATCAGTGGCCGGCTGGCCGAGCTGCGCAGTAAGCCGCCGCCAGGCCAGGTCAGCGCCCGAAGCCAGGCACCCGTCGACAACCGCGCTCGTCCCGAGCGCGCTCACCCTGAGCTCAGGCAGGACGGGCGCGATCTGCGCTAGTTCGGCGCCGACCGCAGCCGCGAACCCCGGCGCCTGGCCGATCCCGCCGCCGAGCACGACGAGGCCGGGGTCGACCACGGCGATGATGGCGCAGATGGCATTGGCCACGAGCCTGGCCTCTGCGGACACGATCGCCTCAGCGCGCTCCTCACCGGCCGCCGCGGCGGCGAACACGTGCCTCGCGGACTGCGCAGGCAACCCGACCTTGCGTCCTGCTCGCACGATCGCATCTGCCGAGCCGACCGCCTCGAGAGTTCCCCGCCTGCGCACTTCCTCGTCGGCGGCTTCCTTGCTCGGACCCTCGGTGATCGGCAGGAACGCGATCTCGCCAGCGACGCCGTGCGCGCCCCGGTGCAGCTGACCGCCGAGGACCAGGCCCATTCCGATGCCGGTGCCGATCGAGACGACGACGAAGCTCGCGAACTCCCTGCCGTGTCCGTGCTCGCGTTCGGCCAGCGCGGCGGCGTCGGTGTCGTTCTCAACGGCCACGTTCGCGCCGAACGCTCGCCGCAGGTCGGCCAGCACCGCCGGCCGGTCCCAGCCCGCCATCCCGCCGGTCAGCGTGATCGCGTCCAGCCTCGGGTCATAAACACCAGGCGTGCCCAGAACGGTCTGGGTGACCGCATCCCTCGCGATGCCTGCGGCCGAGCAGATCCCGTCGGCCAGCTTGATCAGCTCGCTGACCCGCTTGCGGACGCTCGCGGCCGTGCAGCGCGACTCGGCCTTGGCCCTGATTTCTCCGGTCAGGTCAGTGACGGCGCCGCGCAGGTACTCATGTCCGATGTCCAATCCGAGCACGTAGCCAGCCTCTGGCCTGATCTCGTACAGCACGGCCGACCTGCCTGGCACTCCGGTTCGCTGGCCGGCGGTCCTGACCAGCCCTGATCGCTGGACGTTGGCGAGCGCGAGCGACACCGTCGGCTTGGAGAGCCCGGACAACCTGGCCAGGTCGGCGCGCGAGCACAGGCCTAGCTGGCGGATCTGGTTGAGCAGCAACTGCTCGTTCATGGTCCGGATCAGCTGAGGCCTGGCCGGCTGCATCCCAGGTGCTGCCTGGGCCTCGAGTTCACTCATCTTGTTCCATCAGCTAGGCAAGGTAAGCGAGGTGCTCGCCGTGCAGGTCGATGTATTCGGCCATCAGCTCCCTCGCGGCGGTGATGCCCGGCACCAGCGGGTGCTGTGCAAGTGCGACCGCGGCCAGGCTGGCGTCCCCGGTCGTGGCGGCCTCGACGATCCCGCGCTCGTACTCCTTGACGGCCAGAACCAGCGACCGGCACGAGCCAGGCAGGTCCGCCGACGGGAGCTGAGTCAGCCCGTCGGAGTCGACCCGCGCGGGGACCTCTACGACGTCGTCCGGTTCGAGGAAGTCCAGCGCGCCGTCGTTGCGCATGTTCACGATCACGTCGCCCGACTGGCGTCCGGCCAGCCCGTCGATAACCCGCATCGCCAGGCCCTCATACCCGCCGAGTTCCTCAGCTTGGATCGGAACGGCGCCAGCCGCCGCCCGCGCCGCCCGCGCCTCGGCCTGTCCGCTGGCGCCCTCGGTATCAGTCTTCATATAGGTGTCGCGCCTGACGCCGAGCAGGCCCGCGTACGCCGACCACGCGGTGTGGACGTCGCCGTCGGCGAACGCCTTGCCGATTGCGGTCAGCAGTTCCTCGTTCAGCCCGAGCACGTCCTCGCCGCGGCTGGTCCCCGCACGGCGGACGCCGTCAACGTAGCGCTGCGGGTCGTAGTAGTAGTACACGTACTCGGTGGGGATCGCGCCGACGCGCCTGACCAGGTCAGGATCGAACGCGGCCAGGTGCGGGGCGGCCCGTTGCAGGTCTTCGAACCGGCCGATCAGGTCTGCGATCAGCTCGGTGCCGTCTAGGGCGAACGAGCTGACCCAGCCAAGGTGGTTGAGGCCGGCGTACCTGGCACGTACCCGCCCAGCCTGGCCGGGGCCCGCGCCATGGCCGAGCTCGCCGCCCGAGCTGAACGCCGCGAGGTCCGCGATGGCTCCTGACGGAGTGTCGCAGACGCCGACGCACGCCACCTTTCCCTGCGCGGTCACGGCCTGCGTGATCAGGCCGGCCGGGTTGGTGAAGTTGATCAGCACCGCGCCAGGGGAGCACTGACTAAGGAGCTCGCAGTACGACAGGACCACTGGTATCGTCCGCAGCGCCATCGCGCAGCCGCCGGGGCCAGTGGTTTCCTGCCCCACGATGCCGCGGCGCAAGGCCACCTGCTCGTCGATCACCCTGCCGCGGTCTCCGCCGACCCTGATCGCCGAGAAAACGTAGTCCGCGCCGGTGAAGGCCTCGGCGGCGTCCGCCGTCACCGTGACAACGCCTGGCTGGCCAAGCACGTTCGCCACCTCGGCAGCCAGCCTGGCCGTCGTCGCGCGCCTGATCGGGTCGGGCTCGTACAGGCAGATCTCGTCGAACGCTCCAGGCCGGCTGGCCAGTACCGCGCGGACGAACGTGGGCATCCGCACGCCGCCGCCGCCGAGCACCGTGAGCTTCATCGCATGGTCCCTTCATGGCCCAGAGCGCCTGGCTGATCGACCGCGGATACCTGCAACCCCCGCACCATTTCCCTCAACGCCAGCGGGCTCAGCGGCCAGCCGGCGCCGGTCCCATCGGCGCTTACCGAGCCGACAGCGCCCAGCCTGCTGACTGCCTGCGAGCCGGCGGCGTTACCGGCGACAGCGGCCTCGACAATCGAGGCGCCGCCGATCAGCGCTGCCATCATCGCGCCTGCGAAGGAGTCGCCCGCCCCGGTCAGGTCACGGACGGGCACCTCCTTGACGCCGTCCGACACCTCGGCAACTGAACCGTCGCTGCCGACCACCAGCGCGCCTGCCGCGCCGCGCTTCACCACGAGCTGGGCACCCCAGGCTGCCGCCACGCGCATCGCATCAGCCAGGTCAGCCTCGCCGACCAGCGCTATCAGTTCCGCGGCGTTCGGCACGAACACATCAGCCAGGCCAACGCACTCGATGACAGCATCCCGCTCTCGCGGGTCCCGCGCGTCGCCCAGCGCCGTATCGAGCATGATCTTGCAGCCCAGCCCGCGCGCATCGCGCAGGAAGTCAGGCACGTCGCGCCCGGCGTGCAGGTAACACCATGCGGGGCGCTCCCGCCGCAACACGGTGCGCCAGCGCTTCAGCTCGTCCTGGTCGCTTCGCACCAGAGCAGGCAGGTGCGTGACGAAGCCGCGGTCGCCGTCGAAGTTCAGTACGACAGTGATCCCAGCGGCCGGGCCGTCGAGCTGCACCGAAGGAGCCGGGTCGACTCCGGTGGCTGAACAGTGCTCGGTGACAACCTGGGTGCCGAAGTCGTCGCCGAGCATCGTGCACAGACCAGCACGGACGCCGCCGTCGGCGGCCGCCGTCGCGCTCGTGACGGCCCCTCCGCAGGAGATCGCGAACTGATCGGAGAACACTTCCTCGCCGGGACCTGGCAACCGGTCGAGCTGCCCGAAGACGAGCTCAAGAAAGACCAGCCCGAACGAGATCGTGTCCACCGTGCAGCCTCCAGCTGCTTCCTGTTAGCGACGTCCCGCCACTGACGTCGCGGGTCTGGCAGCGCGTGCCAGCCAACCTCGCCGTAAAGGGTTCAGTCGCCAGATTACGTTTCGGCCACGAACTCTGTTACCGCTCGGATAGTTAGGATACTGTCCTAACAATCTCAACGATAGTGGTCACGCTGGCATTGTTACCGAACTGGCAGGGTCATGGTCAGACCGTCCGCGCCGCACATCCCCCGTCCGGCCTTCTCCTCTCCTGCCGCCCTGAGTTCCGGGAGCTTCGTCAGTTTCCGGAGCTTCAGGAAAATCTGGACATTCATGATGGTTACTGGCACCATCGCCGACAGGCCGACTGTCGGTAGCAGGCTGGCCGGTCTGGCCTCCCCCGGCTGGTCAACGTCCGGCCCATCGGCGCGCCGCGACGCACTCCACTCAGCAACAAGCAGTCATCACGAAGGGCCGAATCTATGAGACGCCTTACTACTAAAGTCGGGGTCGTCATCGCGGCAGGTCTGCTAGCCGCAGCCTGCTCATCTACAAGCTCGGGCGGCGGTAACGGGAACAACAATTCCTCGGGCCCGACCGGCGTCCTGCAGATATCCAACGAGTCAGGCGCCACCTGGACCTGCGACTTCAGCCCGTTCAACCCATCGGTGCAGGGCTTGATCTTCGGGCCGGTCTACGAGCCGCTCGTCTTCGTCAACGCGCTGCAGAGCGGCAAGACCACCCCGTGGCTGGCTAGCTCCTTCGCCTGGTCGAACGGCAATAAGGCCCTCACCTTCACGATCCGCAAGGGCGTGAAGTTCAGTGACGGCTCGCCAATGACCGCTGCTGACGTGGCATTCACCTACAACATGCTCAAGAAGTTCAAGGCTCTGGACCTGAACTCGATCTGGTCGGTGCTCTCCAGCGTCACCCAGCAGGGCGACAACGTCGTGATGAAGTTCAAGGCGCCGGCGGTTCCGTACTTCTACTACATCGCCGACCAGGTGCCCATCGTGCCGATGAAGATCTGGTCGAAGATCAGTAACCCCGTGAACTACGCGGACAAGGCCCCGGTCGGCACCGGCGCGTACACGATGAAGTCGTGCACCCCGCAGCTGATCACCTACCAGGCCAACACGAAGTACTACCAGCCGGGCGAGCCGCACGTCGCGACTGTGCTGTATCCGTCCTACACCTCGAACGATCCGGCCAACCTTGACCTGGCGACGGGCAAGGCCCAGTGGGGTGGCCAGTTCATTCCGAGCATCAAGAAGTTCTACACGTCCAAGAGCCCGAGCTATCACTACTGGTTCCCGCCGGTCTCGAACGTGTCTGTCTTCATTAACCTGAAGGACCCGGTACTGAGCGACGTCAAGGTTCGTCAGGCCATGGCGTACGCCATCGACCGCAACAAGGTCTCGACCGTCGGCGAATACGGCTATGAGCCAGCGAGCAACCAGACCGGCATCGTCACGCCTACCTTCAGCGACTGGGTGGACAAGTCGGCGGCCGCGAAGTACGGCAACTACTCCTTCAACCCGAGCAAGGCCAAGTCGATCCTGGCCGCGGACGGCTACAAGAAGGATTCCAAGGGCCTGATGGCCAAGAACGGCAAGGAATTGTCCTTCAGCATCGTCAACGTCGGCGGTTACTCCGACTGGGTCGCCTCTGTTCAGGTCATCCAGCAGAATCTCGCTGCGGTCGGCATCAAGATCACGCCGGTCAACCTGTCCGGCACCGACTACACCAACCGGGTGCTGAAGGGCCAGTTCCAGCTGGCCTATGACAGCAGCGGGTCTAGCGGGCCCAGCCCGTTCTATGAGCTGCGCGGATTGCTGTACAGCGCGAACACCGCCCCGATCGGCCAGCTGGCCACCACCAACTACGAGCGTTACAGCAGCCCGGCGGTGGACCAGCTGATCAACTCCTACGGCTCCACGACTGACCCGACTCAGCAGCAGGACATCGTGAGCAAGCTGGAGCAGGTCATGCTGAAGGATGTTCCGCTGATCCCGGTCACCGAGTCGGTTGACTGGTTCCAGTACGACACCAGCAAGTTCAGCGGCTGGGTCTCCGAGCAGGACCCATACGCCCAGCCAGCCCCGTACAGCGTTCCCGACTGGGGCATCCAGCTCCTCCACCTCAAGCCGGCCAGCGGCTGACCTGAGCTAGCCCCGGAGCCCGCCAGGGCTCCGGGGCACTCCAGGTCTTGACAAACCGCACTTGCGGATTCGCGCTGATTGGCTGACCTTTGGGAAGAGGACGATGACCACGAGGAGGACGCCATGAGGTTCGCCCTTCGCAGGCTCGCCTTCTTCCTCGGAACGCTATGGGCATGCCTGACGCTGAATTTCCTCCTGCCGCGCCTGATGCCCGGCAATCCGGCGGAGGCCCTGATCGCCAAATTCCATGGCCGTATCAGCGCACTGGCACTGAAGCCGCTCGAGATCGCGTTCGGCGTCAATACCCACTCGAGCCTCATCTCGCAGTATTTTGACTACCTGCGCAATACCGCTACCGGCCATCTCGGCATATCCCTAAGCCAGCTGCCAACCCCCGTCAGTCAGATCATCAGCAACGCGCTTCCCTGGACGCTCGGCCTGGTCGGAGTCACCACCTTGCTGGCCTTCGTGGTCGGCACCGGCATCGGCATCGTCGGCGCCTGGCGGCGCGGCGGCTGGCTGGACAACGTCCTGCCGCCGGTGTTCGTGGTTACCTCGGCGATCCCGTTCTTCTGGATCGGCATGCTGCTGATCGTCGCGTTCAGCCTGCACGGGCCGCACCTGCCGTCCAACGGGACCTTCGACAACACGATGCTGCCGGCCTTCAACCTCACGTTCATACTGAACCTGCTGCAGCACGCCCTGCTGCCCGCGGCCGCGATCCTGATCACCTCGATCGGCCTGTGGATCCTGACCATGCGCAACAACATGGTCACCGTGTTGTCCGAGGACTACATCAAGATGGCACGCGCGAAAGGGCTGCCAGGGCGCCGCATCATGTTCGACTATGCGGCGCGCAATGCCATGCTGCCGAGCCTTTCCGGCCTAGCGATGTCGCTCGGCTTCGTGCTCGGCGGCTCAGTGCTGGTCGAATACGTCTTTAACTATCCAGGGCTCGGATTCTGGCTAGTCCAGGCCGTCGAGGGCGAAGATTACCCGCTCATGCAGGCGCTCTTCCTGCTGATCACGCTGGCCGTTTTGCTGGCTGTTCTGCTGACCGACGTCCTGAATGCGCTGCTGGATCCTCGGACCAGGACGGCGGGGTAACGGCAATGGCAAGCACTGAGATCTCCACCGGGCTCGGTACCACTGCCACGCCGGGCGTGCCAGCAGCGACGCCTGGCCCTCAGCGCGGAAGGGAGGCCGCAGCCAGGGCAGGAATGGCGCTGAATCGCGTCTTCAGTGCCGTGCGCTCCAACCGCAAGGCGACTGCGGGCTTCATCCTGCTGGTGATCATCTGCATCCTCGCGGCCGTCCCTGGCCTGATCGCGCACGATCCGCCGCGGGCGGAGATTTACGGCCGCTCGCTCGGGCCATCCTCGGCGCACCTGTTCGGGACCACCGTCTACGGCCAGGACATCTTCAGCCAGTTCATCTGGGGTGCCCGCGAGACGCTCATCATTGCCGTAGTCAGCGGCGTGCTGTCGACAGCGCTCTCGGTGACAGTGGGCGTATCGGCGGCCTATCTCGGCGGGATAGCCGACAACACGCTGAACCTGATCACGGACACCCTGCTGGTATTCCCGAGCTTCCCGCTCCTGCTGATCATCGCGGCCTACCTGCCGAACAGCGGGGTTGTCGTGCTGATCGCCATCCTGGTGATTACCGGATACGCCTACGGTGCCAGGCAACTGCGAGCGCAGGCGCTCTCGCTTCGCGGGCGGGACTACCTCGAGGCAGCGCGGGTGCGCGGCGAACGGCGGGCCTACATCATCGCCGTGGAGATCATCCCGAACATGACGCCGCTGATCGTCGCGGCCTTCCTCGGGACGGCGGTATACAACGTGCTGTTCTCGGCTGGCCTGCAGTTCATCGGCTTCGGTAATCCGAACTCAGTGAGCTGGGGAACGATGCTGTACTGGGCCCAGAACAACGAGGCCCTGGCCATCGGCCAGTACCTGTGGGCGCTGATGCCTGGCCTGGGCATCGCGATGCTTGGCGCCGCATTCGCCCTGCTCAACTACGCATTCGACGAAATCGGCAACCCGGCGCTCAGGCCAGTACGGAGGCTCCGTGTCAAGCGCGCTCGCTGACGACATCGGCCGGGCAGAGGTGACCGGCGAACCCATCCTGCGCGTCAGCGATATCAGCGTCGAATACGCGACCAAGCAAGGCAACGTCAGGGCCGTCGACAACGTCAGCTTCGACCTGGGCAGGGGCGAGTTCATCGGCATCGTCGGCGAGTCGGGCTGCGGCAAGTCGACGTTGCTGTTCGCGATCGCCCAGCTGCTGAGCCCGCCGGCCGGCATCGTCGGCGGCAGCGTGGTCTTCAAGGGCGTCAGCATGGTCGGCATGACCGACTCCCAGCTCGCGGCCGTGCGCTGGAAGGACATGTCGGTTGTCATGCAGAGCGCCATGAACGCGCTCAACCCGGTCAAGACGATCGGAGCGCAGTACACGGACGCGATGCGAGCGCACGGCGTGAAGTCGAAGAGCGAGATCGCGCACCGGTCAGCCCACGTGCTGGAGATGGTCGGCATCGATCCCCAGCACCTGCGCAGCTTCCCGCATCAGCTGTCCGGCGGCATGCGTCAGCGGGCCATGATCGCGATGGCGCTGCTGTTCACCCCTGACCTGGTGATCATGGACGAGCCGACATCGGCACTGGACGTCGTCGCACAGCGCTCGCTGATGGTGCAGATCAAGGAGCTTCAGGCCGAGCTCGGCTTCAGCATCGTCTTTGTCACCCACGACATGTCACTGGTCAGGCACTTCTCCGATCGGCTGATGGTCATGTACGCAGGGCAGGTCGCCGAGCTCGGCGCCACCTCGCGGGTCTTCAGCGCACCGCATCACCCATACACCATCGGGCTGATGGACGCGTTCCCGTCCATCAAGGGCGAGCGGGTTCCGCTGACCGGCATCCCCGGCCAGCCGCCCAACCTGATCGACCCGCCAGAGAGCTGCCTGTTCGCGCCCCGATGCCCGAAGGTGATGGACTCCTGCAAGACCATCAGCCCGCCGCTGTACCAGGTCGAGGGCACCGAGGTGCGCTGCCTGCTCTACCAGGACGGGAGCGCGCAGTGACCGAACCGACGACGGCACAGCCGGTTAAGACGAACAAGAGGCCAGGCAGGCGCTCTGCCAGGCAGGCGGACAGCAACGCTGTTCTGCTCAAGACCGACGGGCTCACCAGGCACTTCAAAATCGGCGGCGGCCTGCACCGGCGGACGCTACACGCGGTCGATGACGTCGACCTGACGATCGGCAAGGGTGAGATCGTCGCCCTGGTGGGTGAGAGCGGCAGCGGCAAGTCAACAATCGCCAGGCTGCTGGCCAGGATCTACCGCCCGACGGCCGGCGAGATCTACCTGCAGGGCAGACGGCTGTCGGAAATCAGGTCACGTGCGGACCTGCTCGCCTACCGCAGCGACGTGCCGATGGTGTTCCAAGACCCGTTCAGCTCGATCAATCCGGTGTTCCGCGTGTCGCACGGCATCGAGCGCGGCCTGAAGCTCCACCGCC
>DATELR010000093.1:0-2188 GCA_035276345.1 Streptosporangiaceae bacterium
CGCCCTGGCGGCCTGCGCTCGGCCAGCCGCGCGATCCTCGCCCGGCCGCCGTTGTGCGGGCAGTAGCCGTCGTCGCGCGGTCTCCTGCAGGTGAGTCGCGCCTCGTCGGGGGCGTACTCCCAGAGCTTGCGGCGGACCTGCCGCCTGCGGCTGCGGCAGGGTTGACTATCGCCCTGATCACCGGCCTGGCGCCGAACATCCGCTCAAGCACGTTGGCGAGATAGCCGTCGCTGCCGCTGCTCGCGAAGCCCTTCACGTTGCCTTCGGAGTCGAACGCCATCGTGATGACGTTGCCCTCTACCATCTCGACGCCCGCCTTGCCGAGCAGGATCCACGCCACCTTGCTCGTGTCCCGGACGGCATCGAGCACGTCTGGCCACCGGCTTCGCAACTCATCGGCATCCGGCGCGCCAACTTTTCCGCTGCCAGCTGGCGACTTGGGCGCCGCCGGAGATGCGGGCGCCGGCCTGTCAGCTTGTGGCGATGGCGTCGCGGCCGGAGCCGGCGTCCTCGTCGACGCAGGCCTTGGCATCGGCCGGCTGCCAGGCTGCGTGCCTGTGCCACCCGCGGCGGCGAGGTGTCGTTCCAGCCGCTCCACGCGAGCTGCGAGGTCGCCGACCTCCGATTCGCTCGCCGTCCGGTCGGGGGCCGCCGACGCCGGCAGCAGAACCTGGGCGCACATCAGCTCGAGCAACAGCCGCGGCGAGGTGGCACCCCGCATCTCGATCAGGCCGTTGCTGATGGTTTCCGCCGCCTTAGCGAGCCGGTCTTGCCCGAACTCGGCCGCCTGCTTGCGCATCCGCTCGATCTGGTCTTCCGACGCGTCGAGCAGGCCTGATGCCCCGGCTCCCGGAACGGCTGCCAGCACGATCAGGTCGCGCAGCCGGTCGAGCAGGTCCATGGCGAACCTGCGCGGATCGTGCCCTGCTTCGACGACATGGTCGATGGCCAGGAAGACGGCAGCGCCGTCGCTGGCAGCGAACGCCTCGGCCATTTCGTCCAGCAGCGCATCGTCGGTGTACCCGAGCAACGCGATCGCCCGGTCGTAGCGCAGGCCTGCTTCGTCTGCGCCGGCAATGAGCTGGTCGAGCACCGAGAGAGAGTCCCGCGCCGAGCCCGCTCCCGCGCGGATGACAACCGGTAGCACCGACGGCTCGTATGTGATGTCCTCGTTGCTGAGGATTCCCTCCAGCAGCTCACGCAGGATTGCCGGCGGTAGCAGCCGGAACGGGTAGTGGTGCGTCCTTGACCTGATGGTCGGGATGACCTTCTCAGGCTCTGTGGTGGCGAAGACGAACTTCAGGTGCGGCGGCGGCTCTTCGACCAGCTTGAGCAGGGCATTGAAGCCTGCGCCGGTCACCATGTGCGCCTCGTCGATGATGTAGATCTTGTACCGCGCAGCCACCGGCGAGTAGAACGCACGCTCGCGCAAATCCCTGGCGTCGTCGATCCCGCCGTGCGACGCGGCGTCAATCTCAATGACGTCGATGCTGCCCGGCCCGTCCGGCGCGAGCGCCACGCAGGACGCGCATTTGCCGCAAGGATCTGGGGTCGGGCCTTCCTCGCAGTTCAGTGAGCGTGCGAGGATCCTGGCGCTTGAAGTCTTCCCGCACCCGCGCGGCCCGCTGAAGAGATAGGCGTGGTGCACGCGACCGCTCCTGAGTGCCTGCCGGAGCGGCTCGGTGACGTGATCCTGACCCTTGACCTCAGCGAAGGTGGCCGGGCGATAGCGACGGTAGAGCGCGAGCGGAGCGTCGGGGATCGCGGGCGGGGCCTGGCCCGTATCGCCCGCCCTGCTAGTCGCATTAGGGACGTCGCCTGGCATGACCTCATCCGCGCCGAGGAGGGGAAGGGACCCCTCGCACACCCGCCAGAGCCCGCGTACCCTTGCTGCCTTCCGGCCCTGGGGGAGTTGGCAGGATAAACGCCGTGCGAGGGGCCTGCCGACCAGTGTAGCCAGCGGCAAGGACAGCCTGTGCGGCTACGGGACCGGCTGAGGCCCATAGCCGACCGCACCTGTGCGAACCGGCCGCCGCCGGTCGTCGAACCCTAGGTGGAATCTCGTACTGGTGCAGTGCCTTATGTCGGTAGGCTTGCCGACGGAGGATTCGCCTAGTGGCCTAGGGCGCACGCTTGGAAAGCGTGTTGGGGGCAACCCCTCAGGAGTTCGAATCTCCTATCCTCCGCC
>DATELR010000094.1:0-15074 GCA_035276345.1 Streptosporangiaceae bacterium
GCTCAGACTGATGCCATTCTCAAGACGGTCGGCCTCGCCCAATTCAGTGACGCCTTCCCGCATGAGCTATCGGGCGGGATGAAGCACCGGGCGGCGTTTGCCCGGGCCATGGTGACGCGGCCCTCGTTGCTGCTCATGGACGAGCCGTTCGGGGCGCTGGACGCGCTGACCAGGATCCGGATGCACGAGTTCCTGCTGCAGATGTGGGAGCGCTACCTGATCACCATCATCTTCGTGACCCATGACATCGAGGAGGCCGTCCTACTCGGCGACCGGGTCGCCGTCATGGGCGGGCGCCCGCCAGGCATCCGCGACGTGATCGATGTTCCGCTGCGCCGACCGCGTCACGCGCTCGACGTCGACACCGGGGAGTTCCTGGCAGTCAAACGCCGGATCCGCGCATCCCTGGCAGCGGAGAACTCTGGAGGGAGTGACTGATGTCTGGCTGGCCGTACGCCTCGGTGGAGGCAGGCGCCTCGGTCGATGTGCTTGATCACCCGGCGATGCCCGGTTCCGCCGATATCGCGGAGCGGGAGGAGCTGCTGGCCCACCGGCGCGCAGTCCGCCGCGCCCGCATGCAGCGGCTGCTCACCGGCGCGGCGGGAATCGCGTTCCTGCTCGCGGCATGGCAGGTCGCAGCAATGCTGCTCGGCGACGAAGTGGCGCTGCCGACGGTGACCCAGACCGTGCAGCAGTTCGTGCACTATCTCGGCCAGCCGTATCCCGCCCAGGGCAAGCCGCTCTGGTTCGACCTGTACATCAGCCTGCGCCGGATCCTGATCGGGTTCCTGATCGGCGTGACGATCGGAGTCGCGCTCGGCGCCGCGATGTCTGTCTCGCGGTTCGGCCGGCACCTGATCGACCCGGTGATCGAAGTCATCAGGCCGTTGCCGCCGCTGGCATTCATCCCCCTGTTCATCGTCTGGCTCGGAATCGGGGAACTGCCGAAAGAAGTGCTGATCATCGTGGGTGTAGTGCCGATCATGGCCGTGACCACCGTAGCCGCCCTCGATGAGGTTCCCGACGACCTGCGGCTCTGCGCCCGCACCCTCGGAGCGTCGCGCCGGTACACGCTCCTGCACGTCCAGATCCGTTCCGCGCTGCCCGGCATCCTGACCGGAATGAGGATTTCGATGGCTGGCGCGTGGAGCAGCATCGTCGCCGTCGAGCTGCTCGCCGCGACAAGCGGCCTCGGATTCATGATCATGCAGGCGGGCGAGTACCTCAACACCGCGCTCGTGTTCGCCGGGATCATCGCGATCGCGATCGCCGGCCTAGCCCTCGATGCATGCCTGCGCGGCCTGCTGATCCTCGCCGACCCAAGCAGGCGGCGATAGAAGGTCAGCTAACTGGTACAATAAGTAGTACCAGTAGTCGAGGAGGCCGCTCATGGCGATGACTGCCAGCGAAGCCCGCAAGAACCTATTTCCGCTCATTGAGAAGGTCAACGAAGACCGCACCCCGATCGAGATCACCTCCCGGCGCGGTGATGCTGTCCTGCTCTCGCGGGCTGACTATGAGGCTCTGGAAGAGACCGCGCACCTGCTCAGGGTCCCCGCCAATGCCAAGCGGCTGGTAGAGAGCCTGCAGCAGGCGTTGTCTGGCCAACGCCAAGAGCATGACCTCGTGCGGTGAGGCTCGTCTTCACGCCCCACGGCTGGGATGACTACACATACTGGCTTTCCGCCGACCGCGCGACACTCAAGCGGATCAACCGGCTGATCGACGATGCATTGCGCGACCCCAGTGCTGGAATCGGCAAACCTGAGCCGCTCCGCCACATGCTCGCGGGCGCTTGGTCCCGCCGGATCAGCGAGGAGCACCGGCTCGTCTATCTGGTTGACGGCGACGATTTAGTAATCCTCCAAGCGCGATTCCATTACAAGTAAACGTTTGTCGTGGCGGGTTGCTGCCCTACGATCGACTCGTGAGCCCTCTGACTGGCGTTCTGACCGAGGCCTGGGGACTATACCGGCGATTCGCAGGCCACTTCCTGCTGATCTCCTTCGCGGTTTACATAGTCGCGGCGATCCTGGTGGCCCTGTTGTCGCTCGGCGGCACCGTCGGCGCGATCATCGGCGACGTCATCAGCTTCGCTGCCACATACGTGGTCCAGGCGTCGCTGATCAAAGCGGTCCAGGATGCCAGGGACGGCAGAGTCGACCTTGACCTATCCGAGACAGTAAAGGCAGCCGGTCCTTTCATCCTGCCGGTAATCGGGGCGTCCATCCTGGCCGGGATCGGCATCACGATTGGCTTCATCCTTCTCATCGTCCCCGGCTTTGTCCTTCTGACGTACTGGTGCCTGATCGTCCCGTTCATCGTGCTGGGCGGATCGGGTGTCTTCGAAGCTTTCAGCAACAGCTGGCGCACGGTGCGCGGCTACGCCTGGCGGGTGTTCGGCACCTATGTCCTGGTGTTCCTGCTCCTGATCGCGTTCGCCATCGTGCTCAGTTCGGCCTTGATAGTCCTGCCGCTTTGGCTGCGCGGGTTCGTGTACAACATCGCGTCCGGCACTTTGATCGCGCCGTTCCTGGCGCTCGTGTCGACGCTGATCTACTACCGCCTGACTGCCGCCCACTCCGGTCAGCCGTATACGCCTACGGGTCAGCCGTACACCCCCACGGGACCCGCCGGTACCCCAGGCTGGGGGCAGCCGCCGACCAGCCCACCGGGACAAGGACCAACCGCGCCGCCGCCGAACTACCCCTAGCGGACTGGTCGCCAGGAACCGGTCGCCGCCCACGGCCGTCCAAAGGCCATGGCAGAAATGCGGGTAGCGGCGGGTCGCCGCCGGCTTGAGCTCCGGCGCCCGGTGTGCGCCGCGATGCTGGTAGCGACAGCACTGTTTCTTGCCTCATGCGCAACGGGTGCAAGCGGCCCGGGCGAGACGGCACCCGCGAATGCCGGCCAGCTGAAGATCACGCAGCTTAGGGTCGGCGACGCGATACCAATTGAGGGTGCGTACTCCTACATCCGGATCGAGCGCGCGACCGGTGCCGCGCTGACGGAGCGGCGACTCGCCTTTAGCAACCGCCTCATGCTCAGGGTGCCACCGGGCGCTTACCGGCTGATGAGCTGGCAGCGCACTTGTGATGGGAACTGCGGCTACCTGGACCCGCCCAGCAACCGATGCGCCGTGCCCTTCAAGCTGCGGCCGGGCGAAGAGGTCGAGGTCGAGATCCGAGTTAACTTCGACTCCGGATGCGTCATCGTGCTGCACCACGCGAACCCGACCGGGAACGCCACTCATTAATTCCACATCCCCGATGTCCGGATCATGCTCCGCGGGTCACGAATCCGGTCCAGCGGGCTGTATCACCGGCCGACCGGATTGATCTGAACGGATAAGACCGTGGCTGAACCTATTAGGCAGCCGACCTAAACGCCACCGAGGAGGCTGGCGATGCAGTCCGCGATACACGAGCCCGACAGCAGTGCTGTCTGGGCCGACGCATTATTCGCGTCGGCGCTGCAACGCTGTGAGCACCCCAGCGCGGGCCAGATCCGGCAGGCCGTCATGGCTGCCGTCCGCGCCTTCGGCCCCCATGGCTGCGCCGAGCGCGTGGCGCAGGAGTTTGGCGACCACCCCGACGGCGCGGCCGGCCGGATGCGCTGGGCCCGAACGCAAACCGCCGAGGTATTCAAGGGCTAAAGCCAACGGGAAGGTTCGCCTGCTCGCTGCAGTTGCCGTCACCGCCAACTACGGCATCGGCTACCTAGTCCTCACCGTTTGTGCTGTGCGTCGGGCTCTGCGGGAGCGCCGAACTGACCGTCATGCCCAGCGAGACCTGGCCACCGCGAGAGCAATGATGCTCACGCCGTACCCGGACAGGCTAGAGAGCGCCTCCCATGAGGTCTGCCTGAACTAGGGCTTCGAGTCCGGGAACGACGACAATCCGGGTAGCGGGCGTCCGGCATCGAACGAGGAATTAATGGCTAAATGGAAGGCCAAGGAAAAGCCGCGTTGGATGTATTAGTTGACATCTGCGTCGAGTGCCAGAGGCTGAACCTTTATGGCTGGGACAATCGACGTAAGCCCTGGCGTGCGCTGGTCGGCAGCATCCTGGGTGTTCGATTTCGTACTTCGGTCAATCGCGGCGGAGGTCGCAAAACCTCGGTTGGCTGTCCCTGGTCGAGCTGCGCCAAGCCGACCGCGCTGAGGTGGAGCGAGTCGTTCGCGACTGCCTGATGGCCAGGGCAGAACGAGACCTTCCCGACAAGGTGAGGAACAGGGCAGAGGTAGTGGCTCACATCCGTAGCCTGGTGGTCCTGCTCGCGTCATAGATGATCACGCAATGCCGCATCCGAGTCACTCCGGAGCTGTTGCTATGGAATCCGCTCCTCTAAGTGTCACGCGGTCATAGAGCCGCGGGGTACGCCGCCGACCACCCGCCGTCGCTGGTGCCACGTCCAGACCGTCCCACCGGTATGACGGTAGTCCGCATCCTGCTCAGGATGTTCCACATTCGGGTCGTCCGTACCGTCGGTGCGCAGGACGATGCGATTGTCCTCCGTGGGCATTCGCCTAGCCGACCAACGGGGAGCGCCTGGACCGGCTGCGTTTGACCAGGAGGACGACCCCGGTCACGACGAGGGCGCTGCCGATGACCGCCATCACCCAGCCGAGCTTGTCCCCCCACCCTTGCGCTTGCCCTTATCAGGCTGCCTGTTACGCATCGGATTAGTCCGGCTCAGCCACTCGACTGGAGCTAGCCGACGGGAGGATGATGAGACAAGGCGGTCACTTGTTGACACAGCGTGGCCAGCCTCAGGTCGCGCTGAGTGGGTGACTCTCGTGACTGCTGAAAGCGTCTGTAAGCCGGGCATCGTGCAGGTGACCCGCGAAATCGACATGACCAACTCGCTTGAGGTATACAACGACCTGTGCGCCGCCGCTGCCGTCCAGCCCGCAGGCGGGATGGTCGTGGCAGACCTGACCGGGACAAGGTTCTGCGACTCCAGCGGCGTGCGGGAGATTTGCCACGCTCGCGAGTACGCGCTGATAACCCGCATCGACATGCGGCTCGTGATTCCGCCTGGCCCGGTCATGCGCGTCTTCCAACTCCTTGGCCTTGACCAGGAGTTGCCGGTGTACGAGACGCTCTCTGCCGCGCTCCATCAAGGCACAATGCCGGATTGCTAGCGGTAGGTTTCGTCCCGCCCCTTGAGTGGCTCGCTTGCCCTTGGCTCAAGGGGCACTTTCGGACTGTTCGCCTTCTGATGGCCGTCGTCGAGATGCGGTCATAGCTTCCGCAACCGTCGGATAAATCGCAATTACCTGATCTGCGCCGAGAAGATGCATCACTCGGAGCACCTGACCGCCCGGCATCAATACGAACCGTAGCTGGCAGTCCAGATGCGAAGCCTGACTGTGGGCTGCAAGCAGTGCCTTGGCTCCCAGCGAGTCACAGAATCTCGTCGCAGTCATATCAGCAACGACGATGCCGCCCCACGAGGCTGCTGACTTGAGCCGCCAGCCAACTTCGTCAGCGTTCGAGATGTCTATCTCAGTGGGCAGCTTGATGACTACCGGTTCGGTGTGGTGCGGCACGTTGGTCATTGATTTCACTTGCCAGTAGGCGGGTAGCATGCAGCGCCCTGTTGGTACGGCGAGTGCTAGCTACTTCCTTCAGTTCCGGGCTTGCGCCCAGCGCATAGCTACCCCTGGGTAACGTTTCAATCGTGCCGGTCAGCGCGTTGCCAGTCAGCCGCCGCAGCCGTCCGGTGCTGTGCCGCCAGCAGTTCGTGCTCTTGCCGGTCACCCCATCGCGCCTGTGCCGCTTGCTCGTGTCGTTGCGCTGTCCGCTCATGGGCATCAGCGGACCTGTGGAGCGCCGCGATGGTGGCTAGTTTCGCGCCATCGGCGGCAACCAGGGAGTCTGCGACGGCACGCTCTGCGGCAGCTACCACCTCGCTAGCTGTCTGCACCGGTTCGCCCCCATACCGCTGGCTATCAAACGCCGCAAGCCGAAGGTCGATGGCAGCAAGCCGAAACCGGATAGCATCAAGCCGCACCGCGATATCCGCCTGCCGACTTGCATGGTCTCTGGACGAGCTGTCCACCTGCTCAGCATCCCACGGCGCATCATTGGGGGGTAGGCGCAAGTAGCCTCCGACATGACCCTGACCATGAGTTCTGTGTCTTACAGCCCCGTGACCAGTAACGATGCATCAAACGCTTACATGTGAACGATGTCCCTCAGGGTGCCGGTCGATGGTTACCACCATCGACGTCATTGCTTCCGCTGGTCGTGATGTCGGTGCATTCAGGTCCCTGAGCGCAGCCCGTCATGCAGGCTCGCATCATGGGGACCTATGCAATTCAGAGGGACCTGAGCGTTCCAGCGCGCGCTCAGCGAACTCGCGAAGGGCGATATTGACCTGGATAGGTTTGCGCGCGTGCACAAAGTGACCGCCGCCGACCACCGTCGCGAGGTGCGCGTCTGCGATACGTGCGAGCGCCCGGCCGTCTCGGAAAGGGGTAATGCGGTCGTGGTCGCCGTGGATCACCAGCACCGGGCAGTCCAGCCCCTGTGCCAGGGCGCGCAAGGTGCGACGGTCTCGGTGGATCTCGCCGAGCGCGGTCATCGTCAGGGTCGACGGATCGGTGTCCAGGGCCCAGCCGATGCCGTCCTCGATTCCCTTGGTCGAGTGCCGCTCGAAAAAGCAGCGCGAAATGAACCAGTGGGCGAAGTCCGGGTAGCGCTCGCGCCAATAGACCGCGTTCATCCGCGCCCACCAGAGATAGCGGGGCAGCGGCTTACCGAATCGGCGGCGAAGCCACGGATGCAGGAGCAACGTCCAGTGCGAGAGCGTATACGGGAACATCGGCCCGACAAACGCCGCGCCAACTACCCGCTCGGGTGCGAGCCGACCCAGTTCCAGGAGGTACTGAGCACCGCGTGAGAGCGCGACCATCACCGCACGATCAGTGCCGGTCGCATCCATCACCGCCAGGCAATCACGAGCGAACTCCTGGGCACCGTAGCGCTCCGGAACAAGACAACGATCTGACCGGCCATTCCCCAGGCCGTCCATCGCCAGCACCCGGAAATGTCGCGCCAGATACGGGATCTGCATCTTCCAGTGCCGGGAATGAACCAGCGACCACGTCGGCAGCATGAACACGGTGTCGGCTTCACCATCGCCATACAGCTCGTAGAAGAGCCGCTGGCCGTCCCGCTCGACATACCCCTCGGTGGCCGGGTATTGCGCCCTTGTCTGTTCATGCGAGGTCACCGCCGTGCGAACCATAGCGCCGCCGGTGCGTTCATGCGCGGGTTGCGAAAGGCGGAAGATGCTGGCGGCCAGGATCGAGGTCCGAGCTGATCGGTCGTGTCGCACTGTCGGCCTGATTCGTCCCTGATAGCTGGGGTCATGTGCTGGCGCGCGCTCACGCGAACGCGTGGATCTACGCCTACGATCCGGCGACGGATCGCTGGCCTCAACCAGCCAGCGTAATCGGGCGTCCTACGAAATAAGCGCAGTTGATCCGCCGCGTGAGTCAGGTAGGAGTCGCCATGGACATTCGCCGGTTTCGCGTGGGCGTCGTGGTTCTCGCTGGCTCGACTCCGACAACCGGATGGCCTGCCGACGAGGCAAGGCGGACAGCAACGCTCTCTCGTACCGCACCACCACATCGCCTGAGCCGAACCATGCCAGCTTCCGGCCAACCCTTCCTCCGCGGCGGGCCAGCACCCAGTCCACTCCACACCGCCTTCCCCATCGGTCGTTTGCTCGATCGTGAGGTAACCGCGGATATCCAGATCGACCAAAGTGGCTGCGATGTGAGCAGGCCGCGCCGTACCAGCCAGGGCCACGCCTGCCTGGGCCGGCCGGAGCCAGCCGGACACCTCGATCGGCTCGCTGGGCGTCAAACCGCTACCGCGTTCAGCCATCCGGCGACGAGGGAGTCGGGATCAGCTGATCGAACGCCAGACCGCTGGACCCGCCGCCACGGCCGGGGCCGCGGTCAACTGCGACCCAGGTCACGGCGCGGCCACCTACGTTCCTAGTCCGGCGGAATCGCTGGGAAAGCATCGTCCCGGCTCGCGACACCTCCTCCTCGTGCACGAGGTAGCCCGTTGGGTCCGGCTGATCCTTGCCGACACGGAGCAACGCCGTGCGCGGCTCAACTGGCACCGGGGGATCCAGGTCATTGGGCACTATCCGCGGCAGTGCGGCGCGCTGGAGCTGAATCTGCCTGTTGTCACCATCCACGTGAACTGGCAGGAAGGGAATCCACTGCTCCGGTACCGAGCCCATGACCTGGTAGCGGTTGTCGGCGACTCGGGGTTCCGTGACCGGCGGAGGCGGGTTGCCCGCTGCGAGACGCGTAAAGAACGCGAGGGTCTCCGCCGCGGAGAGAGGGCCCGGCATGCCTCCGCCTGCGCCGGAGGGGATGGTTCGTTCTACTCCCCAGACCATGTTGGCCATCTCGTCGCGAACGAACATCACCTCTTCGTGCACGTCGGAGTCCTGGACTTTGGCTGCAACCGGAAGCACGAGCAACGAGGTATCGGCGGGACCCGGCGCTACCAGGCTGGATTTGAACATCGACCATCGTTGCCAGGCATCGTCTGGTCCCGAGCCTGCCGGCGGCACCCAGATGCGGTCGCCGAACACGTCCGTTACCGCAACGCCCAGGACCTGTGCCACGCTCGCGACCGGCATGCTCAGCGGGACGAGGAACCAGTCATTGGCGAAGATCAGGGAGAACTCAAGGAAGAGCAGCGTCGCTACGTCAGTCGACGCCGCGTCAACATTGGCGAGGTTTACCTTGCCGTCTTCGAACGCCCACCATCTGGTCGCCGGCATTCCCGCAAACCTGATCGGCGTCGGCAACATGCTCGAGGTAATCGTGCTGACCGGATCCGTGCCCGCCGGTGCGCCCGAGGGTTGCGTCGGCACTTCCGATTCGATGTCCAAGGCCCACCAATCGAGCCGGCCGCCGCGGAATCCTTCTGCCAGATACTGGCGGCTGGTGCTCGCGCCGTCTGGCGCCGTCGCGCGGAACCGGTAATCCAGGCGCTGCGGGTCCCATGAGTCCTCGTCCGGCGATGGCGCCGGCAGCACCAGCCGCTCGAACCAGGTCACGAACGCATTGCCGAGGACCTCTAGCGCCGGTTTGTCGCCTTCAGAGACTCCCGCGACGCCGTCGTACGGCTGGCCGGGAGGGTCGCCGGTGAGGTGAAGATAGAGCTGGCCGCCGTCCATCGCTCGTCCTGCGACGGCCGCGTAAGACTGCCAGACTGTGGCATGCGCGATCGTGCCGGCTGCGGCCGGGTCGGCAGGGTCAGGCTGGGTGAAGCCGTACGCCGTCGTGAAGGCGGAGCGGTAGTCCGCCGACAGGTTGGCCGATGGCCCTACCAGCATCTTCAGCCATCGTCGGCCCATGGCCAGCCGCAGGTCCAGCGCGAGTGGCGTGCCGCCAAGCTGCATGACGACGGGCCGTCGCTCGACCCGTGATTCGAGCGGCAGGTCCTCACCGAACGGCTCGATCGGTCCTTCCCGCGCGCCGATGCCAGTCAAGCCAGACCGCTGAACGTGCACCTGGACCATAATCGGTGAGCCGGCATCGTCGCCGTTCAGCTCGCCCACCTGCCACTGGCGGGCCAGCATCCACAGCGGATCTCGAATCTCAGCGCGCAGCGCCGCATCGAAGGCCTGCGTACGCGGCCGGCCTTCCACCCGGTTGTACACGGTCACAGACGGCAGCAGCCGCTCAGCCAGCACCGTCGTGAGGTCGAGAGACGACGCAGCGGCTCCGCCTGCGAGCTCAGTCATTCCCCACCTCCAGTTTCTCGAGCACCACGCCGTTGTTGCGGTCGAAGGCCAGCCCGATCGAGATGCCGCGCTCGGTGAGGGCGCTGACCGTCGCCGGCAGGAACCGGGTTGCCGCCGATGCCTCAAGATGCACCGGCTCGACCGCGCGTTGCTTGGCCAGGCGCATGGTGTCCGGGATCGCCTGGCGCAGGTCGTCCCAGCTCCAGGCGTTGCCGCCGGCCGGCGTTACCAGCAGCATCGCCTGCGGTGCCTCCGAATCCGGCTGGTCGTAGTTGAACGCCAGCCCCGGGCTAGCGGTGTCAGATGGCAGCACCTCTGTCCACTCGTCAACGAGCAGCCCGCAGATCAGTCCGGCGGCCGTGAACCCGGGACCGTACCAGGCCGAATACAGCAGGTGCTCGCCGGTCAGATCCTGGCCAGGCGGGTACTCCATAGCGAGCCAGCGGTCGTCGGGGTCGAACGGCAGCTGGATGGGCTCGAGATCGCGTTCTGGCTGGCCGAGTGCCTCGGCGAGCAGGCCGGTTTGCTCAAGATGCCGCAGCGCGGCGCGCACCCGTGACGCTGAGTGCAGCCAGTCCTCGACCGGATACTCGCTTCCGACGTCACCAGTCAGGTAGCTGAGCAACGCATCGGCCGCGCCGAGCGCCAGGTCCCATTCGGCGGCCCGGGCGGCCGGAAGGGTGAACGTCGGCGTGAGTCGGGCGGTGTCACCGAGCAACACCTTGGCGCACTCCTGCAGTGCCTGCAGCTTGCCTGGCGCGTCGGGTGCTGAGGTTTCCGCGTCCAGCGCGTCCTGCGCTGCCCCGGCGCGCCTGGTCAACTCGCCGCCCAGCGAGTGCACGGCCGCGACCACGTCCTGGACCAGTGAGATCATCGACTGCTCGTACGGCGCGAGGTCGAAGGGGTCGCTGTCCACGTCGGTGAAGGGCAGCAATCCCGTCACCGCGGCGCGGAGCGTGACGAGCCCGGGCGCATTCCCGCCAACCACATCGAGGACGGCCTGCCGTCGGGCGGCGAACAGATCGCGCAGATGACCGACCGTCGTGCGCTGGACGTGCGGGTCCGGGTCCTGTGCGGCGACCGCTGGCCGGATCAGCGACTCGATGCGAGCGAGCTCCGCTAGCCGTTCCGCGGCCGGTGTGGCGTTCGGCAGGGAATCGTAGGCAGTCAGCCGGTTGCCGATCTCGTTGAGCCGGTCGTGCCACCTGGCGGCCCGGTCACGCAGCAGTGAAATAAGAGCGGCATAAGCAGTGCCGCGGCTCGCGTAGGCCTGTCCCCACCCCGAGCCGGGAACGGCCAGCAGTGCTCCCCTGGCCAGCAGCTCGATTGCATCGTCCACGGCGTCGTCCGTGCCTACGAGCACCGCGGTGCGCTGCGTGGTCAGGTCGGCAAGCCGCGGCTCCCATGTCGCTAGGTAGCCGGTAACGTCCTGGAGCAGTCCGGCGAGGATCGCCTGCACGTCCTCAAGCCTGGCGCGGTCAAGTTCGGCGGTGGCATCCAAGTCGTGCGAGGCCTCGCCTGGCGGCACTACATCGCTGGGCCGGAGCGGCCGCGCGGCCGCGAGCAGCGAAGACAGGTGAGCGACCAAGGCGGCGGCCTCGAAGACCGGGATATGGCCACCGCCGTCGCGGTAGGCGATGCGGAGCACGGCGTCCGGCCTGGGCGTCGCGGTCGCCACGACCCGCCTGATCACCCTGTCATCCAGCTCGGACATCGCCTGATCCTGGCCGCTGAGCAGCGATACCAGGTCGATCGGCCGCAAGCGAAGCTGGTCAAGGGTGACCGTCCGGTGATGCGCGGTGCCGTCGACTGGGTCGTCCCAGCGGACGACGCAAGCCACGGAGCTAGCAGGCGGCAGCAGCTCAGCCACCCAGTGGTTGAGCGGCGGATCAGCGATGGCACGCGGTGTCGCCCCCGGCCCAGCCGTTGCGCCCGCATCGAGGTGCGCGCCTACGCGGTGCGTCAGCGTGACGCCGGCTACCGGCGTCCGCACGACCTCGACCTCGGGCGGCAGCTGCCCGCTCTGGTAGGCCGCGAGGTTGGCGCCTGCCCGTTCGGTTCCGCCCTGCGCGGCCAGGTGCACGGCCTCTGCCAGCGCTAGGTCGCCGATGGCGTCGCGCAGGTTGCGCAGCCGGTCGAACTCGGCGGCCAGAGCAGTCTGCTGGTCCGGCGAGGCGGGCGGAATCTGGTCCGGCGTCAGGCCGAACGGATAGGTGAATACGCCGGTGCTGTCGAGATGGTTGACCAGGGCCAGCCCGTCGACGACGTCACGTGCCTGCACCTGGTCGATCGGCGTGGCCGCGCTGGTGGCGGTCGATTGCAGCTGGTCAGCCGCGAGCGGAAACACGCGGCGGAGCGCGAAGATGAACACGTCGACTTCGGCGAAGCCGGAGCGGTCGTGCAGCCCTCGTTCCAGCGCGTACCCCAGGAGCGCTGCCAGGCTCTGGCCGGTACGCACGCCGTCGATGATGTCGATCGCGCCGCGGACTCGTTCTGACGACAGGTTGACCGCGAAGGCTTCGGGGAAGTCGGTTCCGGCGTTCGCCAGGTAGGCGCTGCGCAAGATGGATGCGGTCACGGCCTGGTTGAGCGACGGCGCCAGCAGGTGGCCGCCGTTGGTGGGATCGCTCATCAGCGGTGGCTGGGTGCCGAACACGGCCTCCAGATCAGGCGGCAGCTGCACCGGGACGGGCGACCGCTGCTTCGGCCGGACGTTCTCGAGCCAGCCGTAGGCGCCGAGATGCAGTCCGGCTGGTCGGCGCTGCGACTCTGGCGGCTGGTCGTCGGCCGCCCGCATGCTCTCCAGCTGCAAATGCACCAGGCCTAGCAGCCATGCGTCGAACCTGTAGCCGACCGTGTCCAGATGCTCGACCAGGGCACGTTCAAGCCGGGCGGTGCTGGCGTCGGTCAGCAAGGCCAGGGCGGCGACCTGGTCGGCGAGCACCTGCGGGGCCGACGGCGTGCCGAGCTGGTAAGTAATCTCCGCCGCCACTGTCCAGTCGGTCTCTGGCGAGATCAGCGGGTCGTGCCGGTACAGCGGCTGGTAGCGGCTCTCGCTTACGCCTTCCGTCGCCACGTGCACGAATGGCGGCTCCTGCCGCATCGCCTGCAGCACCCCGTCGCCGTAACCGGCCCTGGCGTGCAGTTCGCGGGAACCCTCTTCGTAGCCCAGCGTCAGCGCATGCTGGGCGAGCAGGAACAGCAGCGCGGACGGCGTCCCGGCCGGGAACCCCGCCCCGGTGCGGATCGTGTCCAGCGAGCTTGTCGCCGCGTCATGCAGCCACTGCAGGTAGTTGCGGCCGTCGGTGGTCCAGGCCCGGATCGGCAGCGACTCGGACGTGGGCCGGTCGTCGATGAGCGGCCCGGTCAGGGCCGCCTGCGCGCCGTGAAAGTACAAGTCGAGCAATGGCGGCCGGGCTCCGGCGTAGCCGAGCCCGGCAAGCAGGGACAGCGCAGGGGCATCCAGTTCCGCCTGCTGCCAGGCCTGATACAACAGCACGCCGAAGCCCGACAGGTTGGCCTGGTTGACGAGCTGGTCGAATCCTTCGGCGTACCGGTAATAGAACTCAGCCGATGCCGGGTGCAGGCCGAGGATCCCGAGCAGCGTCTGCTGCGGATCGGTGACAGGCGCGCCGCCGCTGCCTAGCGACGGCACTTGCCCGATGGCAGCTGCCCACTGCTGATCGGCGGCCTGGAGCAGCGCGTGCAGCCGGGCCAGGAACGCCAGCCGGTCGGACAGCTCGCCCGGTGGTGCCTGATCCAGCCAGCGAAGCCGGCTGAACGCCGTTGTGGCGAGGAGGCCGTAAGGCTGCGCGCCGATGCGCAGGGCGGGCAGCTCGCCGCGGCCGCGTACGTACCGGGTGAAGAACCAGCGCACGTCCTCGACGGTCGCGTCGCTGAAAACCGGCTGCAGCAGCGTGCTCAGCAGGTAGCCCATCGTGGCCGGCCAGAGCAGAGTCTGCATTGCCCGGCCGTCGCGCTGGTCAAGCCCGCTGATGCCCGGCACCGCAGCGAGGGTGCCAGGTGGCAGCCCGAGCAGGTCGGTGACCCATTGCCCGTCAGTCCGCAGCCGCGGGTCCGGCTCACCGGGCGGCAGCCCGGCCAGTCGCGCGTCGAAGCTGGCGTCGGCGTCGTCAGTGCTGCGGTAGCCGCTGTCGGTGCCCTCCGTGTTGTTGGTCGGGGTACCTTGCGGCACGAGGGCGATGCTGGCGCGACTGTGGTACTGATGCCGCAGCAGACCGGCGAGGCTCGCGGCGCTTTCCTGCGGCGTCTCCAGCGACCGCACCCCGACCACGTACAGCCGGTCGAAGCCGGCGCTGGCCTGGTCCGCGGTCAGGTCGACGCGGAAGCCAAGCCCGTCGCTGACCGCCCGGTCAAAGTCGGCCAGCCAGGCTATCTGGTCAGGCAGCTCCAGCCGGCCGTCGACCGGCTGCGGCTGCTGATCCTGCGGTGCGAGCGGATCGGGTCCGGTGAACACCGCCGGCGGGACGGGAAGGCCGAGCACCTCGGTGCGTGCCGGATCGGTCTCCGGTCCTGTCTCGAGCACGAGGACAAACCGGTCAGGCAGCACGATCGCCCGCGGCGCGCGGTTCCAGCTGGCAGGCGGCGGATCGGGCAGGTCAGGCAGGACTGCCACGACCACGTGCACGGGCGCCGTCGCTCGTGTCGCAGGGGCTACCGGTTCTACGTCGATGCCGAACGGCGGGGCGGCCGCGATGGCCGCGGCCTGGTCGTCGCCGACGGCGGCTCGCAGTGCCGCGAGGGCCGCGCTTCTCGCCGCGGCATCGGTTCCTGCCCGCCACCAGCTAGTCCAGTAGGTGTCGATGGCCGTGCGCGTGACCGCTGGCGGCGCGGCCGGCGCAACTAGGACGAGGAACACTTCGTCGTCGCTGGCGCGGGCCGGCTGGTCTGCCGGGTTGACCGGCTGGTAGGTGTCGGCCATCCAGGAGGACCGGCCCGAACCGTGGCTGGCGACCAGGGCACGCCAGGCCGCGCGCTCGCCGTTCTCGTCCCCTGCGGCCTGCCACACCTGGCCCCAGTAGGTGCGGGCGTCGGTGATCTCGCTGGCCGTGAGCTCTGGCGAGAACGTGTCGATCGAGCAGGTGTCGGGAAACACCCGCACCCACAGCTGGGGCGGCGTGCCGGCGTCGGACGCCGCGGCGGCAGGCCGGAAGACCGCCTCAAGCCTGACCGGCAACAGCAGCGTCGGCACCCGGGCGTCCAGGCCTTCGGCGAGCGCGCGCGGGTCGGTGACCGCGCTGCTGAGGGTGAGCGCGTCGGAGACC
>DATELR010000095.1:0-2380 GCA_035276345.1 Streptosporangiaceae bacterium
GCCGACCTCGTCTACTTCAAGCTCGACCCGAGAGTCACCGAATGAGCGAAGTCCTTCAGGATCCGGCCATTGCCGCCCCGCCCCCCAAGGTCGTGCGCGCTGCCAGGGTTATCCGAGTCCTCAGACGGCGCCCGTCTGCCGTCGCAGGCGGCGCAATCCTGCTGTTCTTCGTGCTGATCGCGCTGCTGGCCAAGTGGATCGAGCCCTATCCGATTACTGATCAGGTCGGCGGCGTCTTCGGGCATCCCTCGCTTTCGCATCCGCTCGGGCTCGACGACTCGGGTTACGACATGCTGAGCCTGCTCATCGAGGGCACCAAGGTCTCGCTGATCGTGGGTTTCGCGGCGACCTGCGTCTCGATGGTCATTGGTGGTGGCATCGGGCTGACGGCCGGGTATTTTGGCGGCGCCACAGACACCGTCTTGATGCGCATTACCGATTACTTCCTGGTCATCCCCGACATCCCGCTGATGATCGTCCTGGCCGCGTTGTTCGGCTCGAGCCTGTTCAACATCATCCTTGTTATCGGCGTCATCTTGTGGACGGGCACGGCCCGGGTGATCAGGGCCCAGGTGAAGACAGTGCGCGAGCGCGTCTACGTCAAGCGGGTCAGGTCGCTGGGCTCGAGCCATTCGCGGCTTATCTTCCAGCACATCTTGCCGCAGGTGGCGCCGCTGCTGATCGCTAACACCGTGCTGACCGTGGCCGTCGCGATCTTCGATGAGACCGCGCTGTCCTTCCTCGGGCTAGGCGATCCGTCCTCGGTCACGTGGGGCCAGCTCATCTCGCACGCGTTCGAGCGCTCGGCGATCAGCGCGGGCGCTTGGTGGGCATTGGTCCCACCTGGCCTCTGCGTCGCCGCCCTGACCATCGGCTGTTACCTGCTCGGCCAGGCCATGGAAGATGCCCTCAACCCCAGGCTGAAGGTGGCGCACCTGGCGCCACGCGGATTCCGCCTCCGTCCGCTCGTTGGTCGCGGGAAGGAGAGCGTATGAGCGTGCCTGCGCGAAGGAACGCCGCATGATCAGCCGACTCGAGGTGCGGGACCTCAACGTGTGGTTCGATCTCGGCAACGGCGAGGAGTTGCATGCCGTCCAGGGAGTGGACCTGACCGTCGGGGCGGGCCAGCGGGTGGGACTGGTCGGCGAGTCCGGCTGCGGTAAGACCACGACGGTTCTGGCGATCATGGGCCTGCTGCCGCCCACCGCCTCAGTCGCCGGGAGCGTCTTGCTGGACGGCCGGGACATCCTTGCCCGCGGCGAGGAGTCGGTGCGACCGCATCGCTGGCGGGACATCGCGCTGGTGTTCCAGGGCGCCATGAACGCCCTTAATCCGGTCAAGACGGTCGGCGCGCAGATCCGCGAGCCGATGGAACTGCACGGCGTCGCGAAAGGCAAAGAGGCCGCAGTTCTCGCGAAGGAGCTTCTCGAGCTTGTCGGCATTCCCGGCTCGTACGTCAAGCGCTTCCCGCACGAGTTCTCCGGAGGCATGCGCCAGCGGGCTTCGATCGCCATGGCGCTGGCATGCAAGCCGAAGGTTCTGCTGGCCGATGAGCCGACCACCGCGCTTGACGTCATTGTCCAGGCGCAGATCCTCGAGCTGCTGGTCCAGCTCTCGACCGACCTTGGGCTCGCGCTCCTGCTCGTCACCCACGACCTGCCCGTCGTCGCGCAGGTGTGCGACCGGGCGGCGGTGATGTACGCGGGAGAGGTGGTCGAAAACGCTCCTGTTGATGACCTGTACCACCATCCCTGCCACCCCTACACGCGGTTGCTGTTCGCAGCGACGCCGGACCTGTTCGGCGATGAAGAGGTCATCTCGATCCCGGGCGAGCCGCCCCGCCTCGATCGCCCGATTACCGGCTGCCCGTTCCTGACCAGGTGCGACCAGGCCTTCGACGTGTGCGAACGGGAACACCCGGCGTTGCGGCCGGTGGGTACCTTCCGCCAGGCCGCCTGCCATCTGAACGATCTTCCCGTGCAGGCCGCGGCTCCCGCCCAAGGGGAATCGACATGAACGCCGTCAGCATGGTCCCGGCCGATCGGCAACCCGTCGATGGCGACACGGCCGATAGCCCCTTGCTGGAGATCGCCGACCTCGCTGCGAGCTATCCGGTCAAGCGCACCATCGGCGGGGTGCTGCGCCGCGAGCCGCGGCGCGCCGTCCGGGCCGTTGACGGAGTCTCGCTCACGCTGCGCAAAGGCGAGATGGTGGCGCTGGTCGGCGAGTCTGGTTGCGGCAAGACGACAACCGCGCAAACCATCTTGCGAATGGTCGAGCCCGCAGGCGGCTCGATCAGGTTCAAAGGACAAGACATCACGGGATTCGCGGCAAGCCGGCTACGGCCGCTGCGACGGCGCATGCAGATGATCTACCAGGA
>DATELR010000096.1:0-40636 GCA_035276345.1 Streptosporangiaceae bacterium
GACCCGGTCGGCTTCCCTGGCCGTCGAGATCCTGTGTGCCACGGTCAGGACGGCGCAGCCGCCGCTTATCGCCGTGGCCCGCAGAGCCGCCCGGAATCGCGCGTCGCTGGCCCCGTCAATGGACGCGGTTGCCTCGTCCAGCAGCAGTGCGGCCGGCTCGGCGACCACGGCGCGAGCGAGCGCTACCAGCTGCCGCTGCCCGGCGGAGAGCATGAGACCGTCGCCGCGGCCCTGGCCGGCGAGCCGGGTATCCAGGCCAGTGGCCAGCTCAGAAAATAGGCTGTCTGTCCCGGTCATGGCCAATGCCTGCCAGACCTGACGATCGGTGACGGAGGAGTCGAACAGCGTGAGATTTTCCCGGACGGTCGCGCTGAACAGCTGAAGGTTCTGCGGAACGACGCCGATCGTCTTCCGGCGCTCATCGCCGCCTAGTATCCGCGGGTCGGTACCGGCGATCCTGATGCTCCCCCGCAGCGGGGTGTACAGGCCGCCCGCCAATGCGATCAGGGTGGATTTCCCGGCTCCGGTCCGCCCGACGACGGCCACCTGCTCGCCGGGGCGGATCGTGAGCGAGACGCCGACCACGGCTGGCGGGCGGTCCCGGTACGCGTAGCTCACATCGCTGACGCGGATACCTGGCTGCGACCCTGACGTCAGCCTCGGCGGTGGCAAAGGCAGGCGGTCCGGCTCTAGGTCGAGGACCGCGAAGACGCGCTCGGCCCCGGCGATCGATGCCTGAACGGTCTGCCATTCGTCGCCCAGCGCGATGATGGGGGCGAAGAAGTTCTGGAACAACATGATGAACGCGACCAGGGTACCGAGGCTGACTCCCGCGCTGGCCAGCGTGTGCCCCGCTCCTGCCCAGATCAGCGCGCCAATGACGAGCGACGAAAGCAGCCCGGTCACTGGCGCGAAGAACGCGTTGTACTTGACCGAGCTTCGCTGTGCCAGCAGCGTCCGGTGCAGCGAACCGCGGAACCGGCCGGCGAAAACAGCTTCGCGGCCGAACACCTTCAGGGTCTCGGCGGCGCCCACGTCCTCGGCTAGCTCGATGTTGAGGTCTCCGATGGCGATCCTGGTGGCCCGCTCGGCCGCGCGGACGCGGACCTGCAGGTACCGGGTAATGGCAGCCAGCGGTGGGATCGCGATGACCGCGACCAAGCTGAGAACCGGGCTCAGCACGACCATCGCGATGGCGGTCGTGACCAACGGGACGAGCTGGCCTACCAATGTTGCGATTCCGTCGGTGAACAACTCGTCAATCGTTTCGACGTCCGCGGTAGACCGGCTGATGACATCACCGACCGGGGTGACGTCGAAGTACGACGCGGGCAGCGCCATCACGTGCTCGAAGAGCCGCGTCCGCAGCACCGCGATGGCGGCCTGGGAGACTCTCGCCGCGAGGTAGGAGTACGCGAACGTCGCAGCCGCGTCCACCCCGATAGCGGCGATGTAGAGGATCCCGGCGGCCAGCAGGCCCCCGGTCCGGTGCGGCACCAGATTGTGGTTGACGGCGTGCCCGGTGACTAGGGGCGGAACCAGTTCGGCGAGAGCAGATGCGACGATGCAGACCCCGACGACCGCGAGGGAGCGCCGCCACGGGCGAACCAGCGCGGCGATCTTGCGCCACAGGTGCGGCACCGGCGCCCCGCCGACCATGGCCGCGGTCACCGCGTTCTCCCAGACGTGGCCACCGACGTTTCCAGGTCCGCCTGCGCACGATAGATCCGGGCGTAGAGGCCGTGCCTCGCCAGCAGGTCCGCGTGGGTCCCCCGCTCCTCGATCCTGCCACGATCGAGCACGACGACCTCATCGGCGTCAGGGAAAGCGGCGAGCCGGTGTGACAGCAGCAAGATCGTAGGCGCCCCGCTCAGCCGCCCGGCGACGGTGTCCCGCAACCCGGCAATGATCGCCCGCTCGGTCTGGACGTCGATCGCTGAGAACGGATCATCGAGCACGAGCAAGGAAGGCGCGCCGCCAGCCGCGACCGCCCGGGCGATGGCGATTCGCTGCCGCTGACCGCCGGACACCCGGATGCCGCCCTCGCCAATCTGCGTGGCTATGCCAGCTGGCATGAGGGAGATGTCGTCGCTCAGGCAGGCCACGTCAATGGCTGGGCCCGTGACCTCCTCATCCCTATGCAAGTCAGCCTGCCCGGGCTCCAGCAGGATGTTTTCCACGATCGTGCCGGAGAACAGATCTGGCTCCTGTGCCACATAGCCAACCCGCCGCGCTCTCTCCGGCGCGGAAGCGGCCGCCGTTGGCGACCCGCCGAGCAGCACTTGCCCGGCATCGGGCCAGTAGAGCCCCGCGGCCAACTTCCCCAGGGCGCTTTTGCCCGAGCCAACCGGCCCGGTCACCGCCACCAGTCCGCCCGACGGAATCTCGATGTCGATGTCGATCAATGTCAGCTCATCCGAGCCGGGATAGGTAAACGAGAGGCCGCGTATCGACAGCGCCGCAGGCGCTTGACCTGAGTGGTCCAGCTGCTGGACCGGTGAGCACGACCCAGCGACGTGCGCCGACCGGAAGGAGGACCAGGGCGGCTCGGCGGAGACTCCCAGCGGCGGCGCCAGGAGTTGGCTCAGCCGGGCATAGGCCGCCCCGGCGGCCTGCACCCGGTTCGCCATCTGCGGTATTCGTGGCGCGCGGCCGACGAACCGCGCGAACAACTGCAAGAACGCGACCAGGCCGCCGACGCTGAGCGCGCCCGCCGCCACGTTTCTGCCGCCCAGCCAGATGATGAAGAACGCACCGCCGCCGAGCAAGGTCCTGTACAGCGCGGCCAGGCCCTGGTCAACCTTGATCCACCGCAGCTCAGCGGCGGCCTGCCGCCCTGCCAGGACCCGGACACGGCCTACGGCGGCCTCGGTTCGGCCAGACAGGCGCAGCAGCCGGAACGCGCTGAGCTGTTCATGCAGCGCCGCCGTCAGATCCGCGTCGCTCTGCCGGGCATCGGTCGTTCGCGCCGCCACGATCCGGCCAGCCAGCTTCGCGATCAGCAGCGCCACCGGCACCGGGGCCAGCGCCGCCAGGGCCAGACCCGCGTCGTAGACGAACATCGTCACCACAAGTGAAACCGAGAACAACAAGGTGTCCCACGTCTCCACGATCACCTCGCCGACACCAAGGCCAAGCACCTCGACATCGCCGACGACACGGGCCATCACGCCCCCCACTGGCATCGCGGCGAGCCGGTCCATCGGCCACCCGAGCACGCCGCGCAACGCGTCCGACCTGACATTCGCCTGGAAACGGGCCCGCGCCAGCCCTAGCCAGTAGCGCTTGCCGATCCGCGGAACTTGCGTCGCAGCGGTCGCGGCGACGAAAAGTGCCGCCGCAATCGCGACGTCCGACGCGGTCGCCGAACCCTTCTGGAATGCGAGCACGGTATTGACCGCCCGGCCCAGGTACACGGCCGGCAGAACGATGGCCACGTTCATCAAGATCCCAGCCAGCGACCCGATAACTAGCAACCCGGCCACCTGCCGGAAATAGGGCCGCAGCTCCCAGATGAACGACTTGCGCACCCGCCCAATTCTGCAACCACGGTCGCACCGTCGCAAACCATCACACTGACCGCAGCCTGCACCTCGGAGACACCAGTTGAATCCTTGTTCGAATCCCTCCGACCGATGACCCACCGGACCGGTGCGCGGCCCGCAAACCTTGTGCAGCCAAAGGGACGGCAAGATGATGCGCCTTGCCGAACGAGGGCGCTCACTAGTGACACTTGGCAGGAAGTTTCTCGCCACCGAAGCCCATACCGTCGCCGTCGATCCCGTCACCCACCTGGTGTACTTCGCGCTGCAGGATGTGGGCGGCAGACCGGTGCTGCGCATCATGGCCCCAGTCCGTTGATCGTGGCTCCCATAACTGCAGGTGCGGCACCGTGGCTGGGGGTCCATGACCTTGGACCTGGAATGTCACTTCGCTGCTCAAGGAGCTAGGCGTGGCAGCTCGCGACGCGCAGATCATTCTCGGCCGCTCCCGGCTGGCCGTCACGCTTGAGATCTACACCCACACTGACGAGCAGGCCAAGGCCGACGCACTTACCCGGCTACGCAACCTGTTCGACCGTGGTCTTCAAGCGCCTACTGCTACAGAAACTAGCTAGAGCCAGGTTCGCGGCGATCTCCACGACGGATGTTCTGGCTCGTGGGCGCAAGTGGGTTCGAACCACTGACCCCTCGCTTGTAAGGCGAGTGCTCTACCGCTGAGCTATGCACCCGATGTCGCCATCGCGACCGCGCCAAGCGTACCGCTTCACTACGGACTTGATCACGTTTGAGCCGGTCGCCAGACCCGCCGCCGGCTTATCTGATGGGGGCGGGCCTGGTCTTCGGGCGAAGCACCTTGGCAATCGCCTGCTCGACCTCCTCAGCTAGGCCTGGCGAGCTCATCCCTTCACCGGCCGTCGCCGCGATCTCCGTGGCCGAGCTGGCAGTCGCGGGATCGCCCACGTTGCCGCAGTCCCGGCATTCCGCCTCGCCGAGCCGCCGCACGAGGCGAATGCTGGCACAGACCTTGCAGCGGTCCAGGTCTGCATCCCACTGCCCGGCCGACTGGCACGTCGGACAGATCAGGACCTGGCGATCTGCCCTGACCCCGCGCAGCCAAGGGCTGCTCCCCCGGTCAGGATCGACTTGCCTAGTGCCACAGCGATAACAGGGCATCGTCCGCCTAGATGGTGTGCTCGCTAGCTGAGTTCGGCGAGCGCCTTCTGGTATTCGGCTAGGTCGCGGGCCTGCGGGATGGTGTTGACGACCTTCCAGCGCACAACTCCGCTCTTGTCGATGATGAACGTGCCCCGCGTTGCAAGGCCGAGCGCATCATCGAAGACACCGTACGACTTGGCGACCTCGCCATGCGGCCAGAAGTCCGACAACAAGCCGAACTCGTAACCTTCTTGGTCCGCCCAGGCACGATGCGCATAGACGGAATCGACCGACACCGTCAGCACCTCGACGTCGTCCCGGCTGGCTTCTGGGAACGAGTCACGCATCTCGCATAGCTCGCCTGTGCACACGCCGCTAAAGGCGAGCGGATAGAACACGAGTACCACGTTCTTCTTGCCACGCAGGTCGGACAGCTCCACGGGACTGCCGTGCTGATCCTTGAGCTCAAAATCTGGCGCCAAGTCGCCGACTTCAACCGCCATTCAAGGGATCCTTTCTCCGGATCACGCAGAGACCCGCTTTCTTGACGTCGCTAAGAGTTCTCGCATGTGTGTCCGCGAGCAGCGCGATCCGCGGCCGCGCGAGAACGACAACGAGTCTGCCACGTCCGCGCGAGTACACGCCGGGTAGCCCGTGACGGGACGCCAGCGGCAGGTACTAGCTCGTCAACGCCTGGCCTTAGGCGCGACGAGGCGCGTGGCCGACCAGTTCTTGCCCGCGCTGACGGTCGAGGTCTGCGACAGCCCTGCAGTCGGGGCAGCCTCACCGATCTCGCTTGGCTCGACATGACCGTCACGCCCAGCTTTCGGGGTCAGCAGCAAGACGTACCCGCCGTCGGCGAGCGGAGTCTTGGCGTCGACCAGCGCGTCAACGAGGTCTCCGTCGTCGTCCCGCCACCACAGCAGCACGCCGTCCACGACGTCGTCGTAGTCCTCGTCAACCAGCTCGACCTCCTCGCCAGCTGTTACGGAGTCCCGTAGCAACTCGTCGCAGTCGTCGTCGTAGCCGATCTCTTGGACTACATGGCCCGGCTTCACACCGAGCCGCTCGGCCAGGTCGCGCTGGTCGGCCGCCTGGCCAGCGGTCGCGCTCACGTACGTCCTCCCATCCTTTCCCGCACTAGACCACTCCCGGCGAGCCCACTAGGTGGTGCTGCCGAAGGCTCACGGTCCGCGCGAGCGTCTGCACTTCTTGCTGGGACAGTCCACTATGGGGAGCGGCCCTGCGCAAGTCACAATTCGTGCAGAGCCAGCTATCCGAGGTCATGAATCGATCTTCCCCGTCCGCCGACGGCTTACTCGGCCAGGTAAACGTTCCGTTTCACGTGGTTACGTCCCGGTAACTGACGCCATACACAAGAACTTCGCCGAGACATTGGCAGGGTCCATGGATGCACTACTGCCCGGAGCAGGTGAGGATGGAAGTGTCACCAGCTACCAGAGCGAGGATTCATCCCGTGCCCTCAGGACGCCAGCGCTACTCGATCATCAGCGACGGCCTGCCCACCCAGCTCCCCGACATCGACACTGACGAGACGCGGGAGTGGCTGGAGTCATTTGACGACGTGGTGCGGACCCGCGGCCGGACCCGCGCCAGGTACGTCATGCTCAAGCTGCTTGAGCGGGCTCGTGAGCAGCAGGTCGGCGTCCCCGGCCTGCGCAGCACCGACTACATCAACACGATTCCGCCAGAGCGCGAGCCTTGGTTCCCCGGCGATGAGTACACCGAGCGCCGGATCCGCGCATATATCAGGTGGAACGCCGCGGTCATGGTGTCGCGCGCCAACAAGCCGGGGCTCGGCGTGGGCGGCCACATCGCCACCTATGCTTCCGCGGCGAGCTTGTATGAGGTCGGCTTCAACCACTTCTTCCGCGGCAAGGATCACGGCGAGTCAGGCGACCAGGTCTACTTCCAGGGGCACGCCGCGCCAGGCATTTACGCCCGCGCGTTCCTTGAGGGCCGGCTGACCGAGCAACAGCTCAACGGATTCCGCCAGGAACTGTCCGCGCCAGGTGGCGGATTGCCTTCCTATCCGCACCCGAGGCTGATGCCGTACTTCTGGGAGTTCCCGACGGTGTCCATGGGCCTGGGCGCGATCGACGCGGTCTACCAGGCCAGGTTCAACAAGTACCTGCTGGCCAGGGAGCTCAAGGACACCAGCCGGTCCAAGGTGTGGGCGTTCCTTGGCGACGGCGAGACCGATGAACCAGAGGTGCTCGGCTCGATCGGGCTTGCCGCCCGTGAGGAGCTGGACAACCTCATCTTCGTGATCAACTGCAACCTGCAGCGGCTGGACGGTCCGGTCCGCGGCAACGGCAAGATCATCCAGGAGCTCGAGGCCTTCTTCCGCGGCGCGGGCTGGAACGTCATCAAGGTGATCTGGGGCCGGGACTGGGACCCCTTGCTGGCCAAGGACGTGGACGGCGTCCTGGTCAACAAGATGAACACCACGCCTGACGGGCAGTTCCAGACCTACTCGGTCGAGTCCGGCGCATACACCCGCGAGCACTTCTTCGGCGGCGACCCGAGGCTGCGGGCGATGGTTTCGCATCTGTCCGATGGCGAGATCCGGAACCTGTCACGGGGCGGGCACGACTACCGCAAGGTGTACGCAGCGTTCAAGGCCGCCACTGAGCACGTCGGCCAGCCGACGGTGATCCTTGCGCACACCATCAAGGGATGGACGCTCGGGCCGGACTTCGAGGCCAGGAACGCTACCCACCAGATGAAGAAGCTGACGGTGGCTGAGCTTAAGGAGTTCCGCGACCGGCTATACCTGGACATCCCAGACTCCGCGCTGGAAGCCGAGTTGCCGCCGTACTACCACCCCGGCGAGAACTCCGACGAGATCGCCTACATGAAGGAGCGCCGCCAAGCGCTCGGCGGGTACCTGCCCAAGCGAGTCGTCAGGTCACGGCCGCTGGTCTTGCCAGGTGACGCCAGCTACAACGAACTCCGCGGCGGCTCCGGTAAGCAGCCCGTGGCGACCACGATGGCCTTCGTCCGCCTGCTCAAGGACCTGATGAAGGACAAGGAGATCGGCGCGAGGTTCGTGCCGATCATCCCGGACGAGGCCAGGACCTTCGGCATGGACTCGCTGTTCCCGACGGCGAAGATCTACTCGCCGCACGGGCAGTCGTATGAGGCAGTCGACCGCGCACTGCTGCTGTCCTACAAGGAGTCCGAGCGGGGCCAGATCCTGCACGAGGGCATCAGCGAAGCTGGCGCCATGGCGTCGACCGTCGCCGCTGGCACCGCTTATGCCACCCATGGCACACCGATGATCCCGATCTACATCTTCTACTCGATGTTCGGTTTCCAGCGAACCGGCGACCAGATGTGGGCGATGGGTGACCAGCTGGGGCGAGGGTTCTTGCTCGGTGCCACGGCCGGCCGGACAACCCTGACGGGCGAGGGACTGCAGCACAACGACGGTCACTCGGTGCTGCTTGCCTCTACGAGCCCCGCATGCGTGGCCTACGACGCTGCCTGGGCCTATGAGCTGGCTGCGATCGTGAAGGACGGTCTGCGCCGGATGTACGGCGGGACGCCTGAACACCCGCACGGCGAGGACATCTTCTACTACCTCACCGTCTACAACGAGCCTTACGTTCAGCCGCCGCAGCCTGCCGACTACCCAGGCGGGCCCGAGGCTCTGGAGCAGGGAATCCTCCGCGGCCTGTACCGGTACTCGGCAAGCCCGGAAGGCGGCGGCACCAACGGAAACGGACCGCGGGCCAGGATCGCGGCGTCGGGCGTGGCGGTGCGCTGGGCACTCGAGGCGCAGCGACTTCTCGCGGCCGACTGGGGCGTCCATGCCGAGGTGTGGTCGGCGACCTCGTGGTCCGAGCTGCGCAGGGACGGTTTGTCCTGCGAGCAGTGGAACCTGCTGCATCCGGACGAGGCGGACCACGTGCCGTACGTGACGCAGGTGCTAGGCGAGAATCCGCTCCCGATGGTGGCCGTCAGCGACTGGATCAGGGCAGTCCCCGATCAGATCGCTCGCTGGGTGCCAGCGCCGTTCAGCTCGCTCGGGACGGACGGCTGGGGTTTCTCGGACACCAGGCCCGCCGCACGCCGGTTCTTCCACGTGGACGCGGAATCCATCACGCTCGCGGTGCTCAGCCAGCTGGTCCGGCAGGGTGACTTGAAGGCCGAGGTGCTCACCGAGGCGATCACCAAGTACCGGCTCGACCTGGACGTCAGCTCGGCCCTCGCGTGAGCTGACGCCGGCTTCGGGCGGGCGCGTGGCAATCCCGTCCCGAACCGGCCAGCTCCGCAGTGGCATGGCACTCTGATGACGTGAGCGCGAAGGCAACGTCGGCGAAGCGGGACAGCGGGCGGGTCAGGCAGGACACCATCACCCGCCTTGAGCAGTCCATGTCCGCGCTTGGCTCGGCATCGATGGCCTCGATGGATGAGCGGCTGCCGTGGTTCCGCGCCCTATCCGCCGAGAACCGGTCCTGGCTCGGGCTTGTCGCCCAGGCCGGCGTCGCGGCGTTCGTGGACTGGGTCAAGCATCCGGAGCGCGGCCGTCCCGCAGTGGCTGGTGAGGTCTTCGGTACGGCACCGCGTGAGCTGGCGCGAGCTGTCAGCCTGCAGCAGGCAGTCGAGATGGTCAGGATCATCGTCGACGTCGTCGAAAGCCGGGTGGATGAGCTTGCCGCCCCTGGCGGCGAGAGCGAGCTCAGGGAGGCTGTGCTCAGGTACACCAGGGAGGTGGCTTTCGCGGCCGCCCAGATCTACGCCAGATCGGCGGAGGCACGTGGCGCCTGGGACGCGAGGCTCGAAGCTCTGGTGGTGGACTCGCTGGTCCGCGGGGAGATCGACGGGAGCCTGCCGTCGTGGGCATCCGCGCTCAACTGGTCATCCGCGCCGGTCACCGTCGTCGCCGGCAACGCCAGCGGCAGCGAGCGAGAAGGCCTGATCGATGAGCTCCGGATGGTAGCCAGGCGCGCGAAGTTCGACCTGCTCGCCGGGGTGCACGGGCAGCGTCTGGTGGTCATTCTCGGTGGCGCCGGCGACCCGATGCCCGTCGCACGACAGCTCGCAGCACGGTTTGGCGCGGGTCCGGTGGTGGTCAGCCCGGTAGCGGAGAGCCTGGAACTGGCGGCCGAGCATGCCAAAGCGGCCCTCGCCGGCCTGCATGCCGCCGCTGCCTGGCCCGATGCACCGCGTCCGGTGCCCGCAGCGGCACTACTTGCCGAACGAGCGCTGGACGGCGATGACAGCGCAAGAGTCGAGCTAGTCGATCGCGTCTACGAGCCGCTGCACCGCGGCGGAGCCGCACTGCTTGACACCGTCACCACCTACCTTGAGCAGGGCAACTCGCTGGAGGCCACCGCCCGAATGCTGTTCGTGCACCCGAACACGGTCAGGTACCGGCTGCGTCGCGCCGCTGAGCTGACCGGCTTCAACCCGGGTGACGGTCGCGCCGGCTTCGTGTTGTGGCTCGCCATCGTCTACGGGCGGCTTGCGCACCAGGGAACCCAGCCGCACGATCAAGCGAGTTTGTAGAATACCTACATCCCCTGGTCGCAAAAGTTCGTAGCCTCCTCTATTCGTATGGGGGACTCCTACAGTGCAAGGTAAATAGATGCTCGTCATTGCCGCGCCTGGGCAGGGTGCTCAGACGCCTGGCTTCCTCTCACCCTGGCTGGAGATACCCGGCGTCGCCAACTGGCTCGCTGCGTGGTCTGACCTGGCCGGCTGCGACCTGACCAGGTACGGGACGTCAGGCAGCGCTGACGAGATCAGGGACACCGCCGTCGCGCAGCCGCTGCTCGTCGGCGCGGCGCTGGCCGCGGCTTGGGCAATGGGCATCGGCTCTCCAGCAGGCGAACGCCGGACGCACCGGCATCACGACCAGCCAGGCGCGATCGCCGCGGGGCACAGCGTCGGCGAGCTCGCAGCCGGCGCGATTGGCGGTGTGCTGTCAGCACAGGATGCGGTACGGCTCGTCGGCGTCCGGGGCCGTGCGATGGCTGAGGCGGCAGGTGTCACACAGACGTCGATGACGGCCGTGCTCGGCGGCGACGAGGACGAGGTACTGCGGTCGATCGACAAGCACGGGCTGACGCCTGCCAACATCAACGCCGGCGGCCAGATCGTAGCGGCAGGCGCAGCAGAACAGCTCGCGGCGTTCGCGGCCGACCCTCCTGCCGGAGCAAGGCTCCGGCCACTCGAGGTTGCCGGGGCATTCCACACCGCCCACATGGCACCGGCGGTCGACGCGCTGCAGGCCGCAGCGACGACCGTCATCGTGCACGATCCGGTCATGACAGTCCTGTCTAACCGCGACGGAGCTGCGGTGCGGAGTGGCGCCGACTGGCTCGAGCGGATATGCGCCCAGGTCAGTGCACCGGTCCGGTGGGACAAGTGCATGCAGACGATGACCAGCCTCGGGGCTTCCGCGTTCATTGAACTCCCGCCAGCGGGCACGCTGGTAGGCCTTGCAAGGAGAGCTATGCCTGGAATCAAGACACTCGCGGTGAAAACGCCAGATGACCTGGAGGCGGCCATGACGCTGCTCGCTGAGCACGACGTTTACTCCGACAGCCACGCACCCGAGTGGCGGCTCATAGTGGCCCCGCTGGGCGGCACCTTCCGGTCCGTCCCCGCTCCCGGTGAGCCGGGCGCCGAGGTTAGCAGCGGCGCCGAAATCGGCCGGGTCGAAATGCGCGGCGACAGCCACCTCGTGACCGCGGGCTTCCCCGCCACGATTCTCGAATGGCTGGTTGAGGACGGTGATCCCGTCAGCCCTGGCCAGCCGCTCATCAGGCTCGACCCAGCAACCCACGCCGCCACCGAGGGAGGACTCTAACCCGATGCGACTCCACGAAGGCTCCGTCGGCGCCCGCGTCCTGGCGTTCGGCGGGTACCAGCCTGCCAGGATCGTCACCAACGACGAGCTTGCGGCGACGGTCGAGACGAGCGATGAGTGGATTCGCAGCAGGGTCGGGATTGCCAGCAGACGGATCGCTGGGCCCGACGAGACCGTTGCCGACATGGCCGTGGCCGCGGCCGGCAAGGCACTGGCTGGCAGCGGCCTGTCGCCCGCCGACATCGACCTGGTGATCGTCGCCACGTGCACACCCGAGGTGATGATCCCGAACACCGCGGCCGTGGTCGCGCGTCGGCTGGGCATCTCCGCGCCTGGTGCGTACGACCTCAATGCCGCATGCGCCGGGTTCTGCTACGCGCTCGCTGCGGCCAGCGACGCGGTCCGCGCGGGCTCAGCTGGGCATGTTCTGGTCATTGGCGCGGAGAAGCTGTCCCAGTGGGTCGACTGGACTGACCGGTCAACATGCATCATCTTCGCCGACGGCGCGGGAGCCGCCGTGGTCGGTCCGGCAGGGCAAGAATCGGATGAACCAGAGCCTGGTATAGGCCCCGTGGTGTGGGGTAGCGACGGCGATATGGCGGACAAGATCTGCATCAAGGACCGTGACTCGTTCATTTTCCAGGAGGGCCAGGCGGTCTTCCGTTGGGCGACCACGGCCCTGCACCCTGTCGCGAAGCAGGCATGCAGCGAGGCTGGCGTCGAGCCTGCGGACCTGGCCGTTTTCGTGCCGCACCAGGCGAACCTCAGGATTATCGAGGCGCTGGCACGGCGGCTAGGGGCACCCCAGGCCAAGGTCGCCAACGACATCATCACGGCCGGCAACACGTCGTCAGCATCGATCCCGCTGGCGCTGTCCAGGATGATCGAGCGCGGCGAGCTTGCCTCGGGAGACAAGGCACTGCTGATCGGGTTCGGCGCCGGCGTCTGCTATGCCGCGCAGGTGATAAAGCTACCCTGAGCGGCGGCCTGCGATCGCGTCCACACTAGGTCACCCGCCGACGAAACGCATCATCTACTCACGACCGATAAGTAATCACAACAGAGGGAGAGAACTGGAATGGCCATGACCCAGGAGGAGATCCTCGCCGGGCTCAGCGAGATCATTGACGAGATTGCCGGAGTCCCCGCGGATGAGGTGACCCCGGAGAAGACGTTCGTCGATGACCTGGATATCGACAGTCTCTCCATGGTCGAGATCGCGGTGGCCGCGCAGGACAAGTTCGGCGTCGAGATCCCTGACGATCAGCTCAAGGACCTGAAGACGGTACAGGACGTTATCGACTACGTCGGGCGTGCGTCGGTATCTGCCTGATCAGCGAGCGGATTGCGCGGCGCCGCGCCGGTCTGAACCCGGTGACCACCGCGTGCCAGCCCACGGCCGGCGCGGCGTGATCCGGATCGAGGACGCATCGACCAAGGGAGATCGAGCAAGTGCGCAACGACGCGACCCGAGTCGTTATTACAGGGCTGGGCGCGACCACCCCGCTTGGCGGCGACGCCCCTAGCACGTGGCAGGCGATGCTCGCCGGCCGCAGCGGCGTTCAGGCGTTGACTGACGACTGGGCGATGCGGATGCCGTGTCAGATAGCGGGCAGAGCCGCCGTGGAACCTAGCGAGGTGGTCGGCCGGGTTCAGGCAAGGAAGCTTGACCGGTGCGAGATGTTCGCCATCGCGGTGGCCAGGGAGGCCTGGGCCGACGCGGGCTCACCTGAGGTAGATCCGCTGCGCCTCGGTGTGGCGGTCGCCAGCGGTATCGGCGGTATCGGCTCAGTGCTGGCCGCTTACGACACGCTCAAGGAGAAAGGCTGGCAGCGGCTGTCACCGTTTACCGTGCCGCAGCTGATGCCGAACGGTTCGGCGGGCTGGATCAGCCTGGAGTTCGGGGCACGCGCCGGAGTCCATACGCCGGTCAGCGCGTGCGCGTCGGGCGCTGAGGCGATCGGTTACGGGATCGACATGATCAGGTCGGGTCGGGCCGACGTCGTACTCGCTGGCGGCACCGAGGCCGCGATCATGGAGCTGAACGTTGGCGCGTTCGCGGCCATGCGGGCGTTGTCGTTGCGAAACGACGAGCCGGAGCGTGCCTCGCGGCCCTTCGACAAGGCCAGGGACGGCTTCGTGCTTGGCGAGGGCGCCGGGATGGTAGTGCTGGAGTCCGAGAGCCACGCCGCTAGCCGTGGTGCTCGCGTCTACGCGGTCGCTGCGGGTGCGGGCTATTCCGGCGACGCCCATCACATCGCCCAGCCCGATCCCGACGGCGCTGGCGCGGTTCTCGCGATCCGCCGTGCACTGGAGAATGCAGAGGTCAGTGCTGCCCAGGTCACCCACGTCAATGCGCACGCCACTTCAACTCCCGCAGGCGACGTGGTAGAGGCACATGCGATCGCCGAAGCCCTCGGCGACGTGGCCGCCAGCGTGGTGGTCTCCGCGACCAAGTCGATGACCGGTCACCTGCTCGGCGGCGCAGGGGCCGTGGAATCGGTCGCAGCGATCATGGCCCTGCATGACAGGACCGCTCCGCCGACCATCAACATCGACGACCTCGAGGAGAACCTCGGCGTCGAGATCGCGGTCAAGCCCACCGACCTGACCCCCCGTAGCACCGAACCGATGGCCGTACTCAACAACTCGTTCGGATTCGGCGGACACAATGTCGCGGTCGTCTTCACCGCCCCCTGAGCCGCGCGGCGGCGCGAGTTCCACTGGAAGCAAGGAGCCTGACGTGACCATTCTGGACAGCCGACTCCCTCGGCTCGGCAAGGACGATCCCGCCGCCGCTGCGGGCCGGGCCGGGACGAAGCAGAGCGAGCAGGCCCGGCCGAGCCAGGATGGCGGGCAGCTTGATCGGGACCCGATGGCCAGGCTCGAGGCGATGTTTGATCCCGGCTCGGTCCAGCTGCTGCTTCCGCAGGACACCAGCGGCATGCTGGTCGGCGAAGGGGTTGTCGACGGCGTGCCAGCCGTAGCGTTCGCCAGCGACCCGCGAGTCCAGGGCGGCGCGCTGGGTTCTGAGGGATGCGCGGCCGTCGTGGCTGCCTACGACCGCGCACTGGAAATAGGCGCCCCCGTCCTGGGCCTGTGGCACTCCGGCGGAGCCCGCCTTCGCGAAGGCGTCGAAAGCCTGCATGCCGTCGGCACGATCTTCGCGGCCATGACCCGAGCCTCAGGCAAGGTCCCGCAGATCTCGGTCGTGCTCGGCGCGGCTGCAGGGGGCGCGGCGTACGGGCCGGCGCTGACCGACCTGGTGATCTTGTCGGACCAGGGCCGCATCTTCGTGACTGGCCCGGACGTGGTGCGAAGCGTCACCGGCGAAGACGTGGACATGGAGCGCCTAGGTGGTCCGGAGCCGCACAGCCGGCGCTCCGGCGTCGTGCACGTGGTGACGCCGACTGACGCGGAAGCCCTCAGCACCGCGCGCGAACTGGTGCTGCTGCTCGGCAGCCAGCACGGCGACGACGATGAGGTTAACCACCCCTCTCTCGCTGACGAGGATCTTGGTGCGCTGCTGCCGGATTCGCCGCGGCGTGCGTACGACGTGCATCCGCTCATCGCCGGGGTCCTCGACGGTCCCGGCATCGAGCTGCATCCGCGGTGGGCGCCGAACATCGTGACCACACTTGGCAGGCTCAGCGGCGGGACGGTCGGCGTGATCGCCAACAATCCGCTGCGGCTCGGTGGCTGTCTGGACGCCACGTCAGCAGAGAAGGCGGCCAGGTTCGTGCGGATGTGCGACGCCTTCGGTGTGCCGCTAGTCGTGATCGTAGACGTGCCGGGCTACCTGCCCGGAGTCGGGCAGGAGTGGGACGGCGTTGTGCGCCGCGGCGCAAAGCTGCTGCACGCGTTCGCCGAGGCGACCGTGCCGCGGGTGACCCTGGTGACGCGGAAGGCCTACGGCGGCGCTTACATCGCGATGAACTCGCGGGCGCTTGGCGCTACCAAGGTGTTCGCCTGGCCAGGCGCCGAGCTCGCGGTCATGGGCGCGGTCGCAGCAGTCCGCATCCTGCACCGCAGGACCCTGGCCGCCGCGCCGGCAGACCAGCGGCACGAGCTGGAGGCCGAGCTCGCAGCCGAGCATGAGCGCGAGGCGGGCGGACTGGTCAAGGCGCAGGAGATCGGCGTCGTCGACGAGGTGGTCGAGCCAGCGAAGACGAGGCAGGTGATCGCAGAGGCGATCGCCGAGGCTGCACACGTCCGCGGCCAGCACGGCAACATCCCGCTGTAGGCGCATGCTGGTGAGCTAATGGTCGAGTCGCAGCACGATCTTGCCGCCCGAGTGGCCCTGCTCCAGGATCTCGTGTGCCCGTGCCGCTGCGGCCAGCGGCAGTTCGTGGCTCACCACAGCCCGGAGTGAGCCATCAGCGAGCTGCGCCGCGAGCCTTCTGGTCCGCTCGCCGTCGTCGCCGATCAGGACGCCATGGAAGGTGATGTTGGCGTCCAGCAGCGGGTCGATGTCTAGATCGGGCGTCGCGATCGAGGCGATCTGACCGCCGGGCCGCAGCGCATCGAACGCCGCCGCCAGGTGCGGCCCGCCGACCAGGTCCGCGATCGCGTCAACTGGGCCGTCGGCTAGGTCTTCGGCCTGGCCGGCAACGTCGCCGAGGGCGTAGTCCACGCATCCTGACGCCCCGAGCGCCCGCATCTGCTCGTGCATCGCCGGGCGGCCGACTCCGATTGCCACGACGCCGAGCCTCGCCGCTATCTGCAGCAGGAACAAGCCCACTCCGCCGCTGCCGCCCAGCACGAGCAGCCGGCTGCCCGGCGGGAGCCTCAGCCGTCCGAGCACGAGTTCAGCGGTGCCGGCGGCCAGCGGCGTGGCGGCGGCCTGCGAGAACGACGTCTCGGCTGCGATCGGCGCTACGAGGCCGGCGTCGACAACCGCGAACTCGGCATAACCGCCTGCGCCGTCGGGGAAGTGGGTCATCGCCATAACTCGGTCGCCCGACTCCAGTCCGGCGACACCGGGCCCGAGGCTGTCCACCACGCCGGCCACGTCGTAGCCGAGTATGCACGGCAGCCGCAAGCCGGCCCAGCTGCCATCGGCCCGGTTGCCCGCGTCTACCGGGTTGACGCCGGCAGCCAGGACCCGGATCCGGACCTGACCTTGCCCGGGTACGGGTTCGACGGCCTCAGTCAGCCGCAGCTGGCCTGGCCCGCCGAACTCGCTGACAACAACTGCGCGCATGGGGTCCTCCCGCGATCCGTCCTGCCGATCCCACGGCATTGCACCGAGTGACTCACATTTCCGGCGGCTGGCATCATATGGCCATGACGAATGAGCGCATCGAGGTAGACCGGATGATTCGCGCTGAGCCGGCAGCCATCTTCCGCGTGCTCTGCGACCCGCAAGGCCACGTCGCCATCGACAGCGCGGGGATGCTGATGGATGCGACCGGCAGCCCTGTCTCAGCTGCGGGTGACTCATTCGTGGTGCACATGGACAGGGAGGCGCTGAACGACTATCCGCTCGGCGAGTACGACGTCACCGTGACGATCACGACGTTCGATCCAGACCGCGAAATCGCGTGGAAGATACTCGGCGCCATCCGGCCTCCGATCGGCCACGTCTACGGCTATCGGCTAGAGCCAGCCGACGGGGGCACGAGGGTCACGTCCTACTACGACTGGTCCGCCATAGACGACAAGTGGCGCGAAGCTGGCATCTTTCCGGTGATCTCCGAAGCAGCACTGCGGGCCACACTCGGGATACTTGCCCGTACAGTTGCGCGCGGTTACGCGAACCCGCACGCATCCTAGGCGGCTTGGAGAGGGGTCCATACGTGACGACGGCGTTCGTGCTCGGCGGGGGCGGGCTGCTCGGCGCTCACGAAGTGGGCATGCTGCGTGCCCTCTCCGAGGCAGGAATCCGTCCTGATCTGGTAGTGGGTACCTCGATCGGAGCGATCAACGGTGCGTTCGTAGCGGCGGACCCTGCGGGCTCTGCGCAACGGCTGGGAGAGTTGTGGCGCAGCGAAGCCGTCAGGGAAGCCTTCAGCGAGAACCTGTGGGCCAGGGCTGTCCGGCTCGCTCGCTCCGGCACGCACCTGCATTCGATCGAGCCGCTCAGGCAAATGCTCGCCCGGATGCTGCCTGCCAAGGATTTCGGCGACCTGGAATTGCCCTTCTGGTGCGTCGCGGCGAGCATCGAACGAGCCAGCGCTCGGTGGTTCAACGTCGGGCCGCTCGTTCCTGCGATCCTGGCATCATGCGCCGTTCCCGGCCTGCTGCCGCCCGTCAAAATCGGCGACGAGCACTGCTTCGACGGCGGCCTGGTTGATTCCATCCCAGTTGGCCGGGCCATCGCGCTCGGCGCCACCACCGTCTACGTGCTCCAGGTCGGCAGGATTGAGGGTCAGCTCACCGTGCCGAAGCGCCCCTGGGAAGTCGGCCTGGTCGCCTTCGAGATTGCCAGGCGGCACCGTTTCCACGAAGAGATGTCGGATTTGCCAGACGGCGTCGCTGTCCACCTGCTGCCGACCGGCGGAAATAGTCGCGCGCCGGATCTGTCGCAACTGCGCTACCGGGACAAGACTATGGTCGTCGCGAGCATCGAGCGCGCCTATGCTGCCTCCGTGCGCTATCTCGCCGCGCTGGCGGGCCAGTAACCCACGGCGAGACGGCAGAGCCAGCTAGGCGTGCCGAGTAACCGAGGAGTTGCCCATGCTCCCGCCGAGGATCATCCGGCGGCTGGTTCTGGCGCCGCTGACCACGGTCATTGCGATGGCCGTTGCCGTCTTGTTCCCGCTGCTCGCGATCCTTACCTGGATCTTCGATCACCTCGCCAGGTCAAGACCCGGTCGCAACCGGCCGCTGCGGCTGGTGTTTTTCGCGCTCGTCTGGCTGTTCGCCGACACCTCGGCGGTATTCATGGGGCTGGCTTTGTGGATCGCGAGCGGCTTTGGTGGCCGACTGCGCACCGAGCCCTTTCAGATCAGGCACTACGCGGTCATGCAATGGTTCCTGGACCGGGTCTACGCCGGAGCCGCGCGGGCGTTCGGTCTCCGGGTCGAGGTCGACGAGCCCGAGCTCACCGAGGCTGAGCTTGCTTCCAGGCTGAGCCGGCCTGTGATCGTGCTGAGCAGGCACGCGGGTCCGGGTGACTCGTTCTTGCTGGTCCGCCAGCTGCTCAGCGTGTACGGGCGGCGGCCGCGGGTTGTGATGAAGGCCAGCTTGCAACTAGACCCTGGTCTCGATGTCGTGGCCGGCCGGCTGCCGAACGTGTTCATCTCCCGCGCCAAGAGCGGTGAGCGAGTCTTCGTAGAGCAAATCGAGCGGCTGGCTAAGGGGCTGGACGACGCAGGCGCGCTCGTGATCTTCCCCGAGGGCGGAAACTGGACGCCGAACCGCTGGGACCGTGCGATCCAGCGCCTGGAACGGCTCGGCAGGCGAGACCTGGCCGCGCGAGCCAGGCAGATGCCAAATCTGCTCGCACCCCGCAGCGGCGGTGCCTTCACCGCGATCGAGGCGTGCCCGCGAGCTGACGTGATCTTCGTGGCGCATGCGGGACTCGACCGGCTCGTGACCGTCTCCGATGTCTGGAAAAATCTCCAGGTCAATCAGACGATCCGGGCCAAGTGGTGGCGCGTGCCTGGCGATCAGGTGCCGCGCGGTCTTGATCACGAGGCGCAGCTGCGCTGGCTCTATGACTGGTGGAAAGTCATCGATGACTGGATCTCAGCCAACCGGCCTGCCGTTCCGCTGGCAGGTCACCCGGTTGTCGCCGAGGCCGACGAAGCCCCTGCGCCCGGCGGCTAGCCAGGCGGGAGAAAGGCCCGCGAGCCAGCCCTTGCGGCGATATGGCTCGGCACGGCTGTCCCGGCCGGCAGGCCCTGGTCTGGCACCGGATCGCCCCACGAGCTGATCAGCGGCAGCTCGCCAGCCCAGAGACCCAGTGCAGCGTCAGGGCTGTCGCCGTCGTCCGGCGGCCCGCTTCTGACCTTCACCGACGCCTCGTCCAGCGAGATGGCGAGCAGGGCGGTGGCGGCTAGTTCCTTGCGGCTGGGCCGCCGCACGTAATTCCATTGGCCGGGCGCCAGGTGCTCAGATAGCAGCCGCAGGCAACGCAGTTTCTCCACGGGGCCGGTGACCAGCCGCGGAACGCCGTAAATCATCGCGCTGCGGTAATTCACGGCGTGCTCGAAGACCGATCTGGCAAGCACCAGACCGTCGGCCAGGGTGATCGTGACGCACGCCATGCCGGCGGACGCCGGACCTGTCTGCAGGCTCTGGCTCGCGACTGAGCCATGCAAGTAGAGCGTCTCCTCGTCGAAACCGTAAGAGGTTGGCACCACCATCGGGACACCGTCCACGATCACGCCCAAGTGGGCGATGAACCCGGCAGCTAGCACGGCCATCAGGTCAGCGTGCTCGGTGCGGCCCTGCTCGCGAAGCCTGCGGTGCCTCGTGCGAGGCGTCGGCGACAGGGCAGGCTGAGCCAACGCGGCCTCCCGGCCGTCCGCTTCTATTTCACTCACGCCCGGGTCCTCGCTGCTGGCTGAACCGCGATTCTAACCAGTGGCGTGCAGCCAGCGGACCGGAGCGCCAGCCGACGCGTGCCGGAAAGGCTCGAGTTCGGCGTCCCATGCATCGCCCAGCAGAAGCGCAAGCTCGGCTTCCAGGGACCCGCCGAGCGCAGGATGCCGCGGGCCGTGCAGTTCCCTGATCTCGCCTAGCCCTTCGCCGTCGTCTCCCGAAGCGGCGAGGGTCAGCACCGCCCTGAGCCGGTTCTCGCTGACCATGATGTCGCCGTTCGCGCTCACGGCGCCCGAGAACATGCCGAGCGCGGGCGTGAAGCTGTACCGGACCGCGTCGCAGCCTTGGCTGGCTTCCTCTGAGATCTCGAACCTGAGCAGGTTCCAGCTGGCTAGCGCCGACGCGATCTCGCCAGACATGCCAGGACGGCCTTGCCAGTCGAGTTCCGTGCGGACCGAGCCAGGCGCCGCAGGCTGCTCGATCCAGTCCAGCCTCACGGGCACACCAAATATCCCGGCCACAGCCCACTCGATGTGCGGGCTCAGCGCCGGGGGTGCAGAGTGAATCTGCAGCACGCCGCGTACCGTCACCAGACCTCCTTGCCTGCCGGACGAGGTGCGTCTTCCCCAACGAACCTCGGCTAGCTGGCAGGCAACATAGGCCTGCGGCAACGCGTCGCTGCTGCTACTCCAGGGACATTGTGCAGCATGGACCCGTCTCGCACCAGCACCGGCCCACCAGCACAGCGCACTGTGTCGTGGCGCGCTGAATATCGAGGCTGGCTGCGGCACCAGCCACGTGGTGTGATGGTGAGGTGATGACCGAGCCCGACCCGCTTGTCCTGGTGGGCGAGATGTACGGGATCCAGCTCGATCAGTTAGCTGAGGCAAGCGGAATGACATCGCGTCGCGCGGCGGCTCAAGTCGCCCGCTGGCGGACGGCGGGAACAGCCGAGACGGCAGTGCTAAGTCCTGGCCCGCGTTGGGTCTGGCTGACGAGAGCTGGACTGGCGCTATGCGGGTTGCCGTACCGGCCGGTGCCGCCTGGACTATCGAGGCTCGCGCACCTGCGGGCAGTGACCGCGGCGCGGCTGGCGTTTGCCACGACGCCACAGGTCAGGTCCGGCAATGCCGATTGGCGAAGCGAGCGCAGGCTCAGGGCCCGGATAGGTGGCCGGATCGGCCTGCGCGAGCATGTTCCCGACGCTGAGCTGCTCTGGCCGGACGGCAGCGCCGTGCCATGGGCCGGCGAGAGCTGGGCACTTGAGGCCGAGCTGACGCCCAAGACCGCAGCCAGGACCGTCGCGATCATGCGGGAGCTGCTGACCAGGACCGGTGACTACGGATGCCTGGCAGCGGAAGCCCGCGTGCCGGGCGCGCCGCCGCTCCATGCCAGGGCGATCTACCTGTGCGCCCCTGCCGCCTTGCCAGTGGTGAGCCGGGCCAGGGACGCCCTCGGCGTGCTGGGGCACCGGGTTGCGATCAGGCTGTTGCCCGACAACGCATCGCTTGGCAGCGTTTCGAGGGCGTCGTGACCCGCCGGTTGCCCAGTAAGCGCGCGGCGACGTCGCTGCCGTGGCGCGCGTTCAACTTACTTCGATGGCTTGCCCTCGGCGCCTTGGCTGCTGCCGTCGCGCCGGTATCAGTGGTGGCAGTCGGCGCGTTGCTGGCAGCGGCCCGCGGCTGGCCGCCACGCCGGATGCTCGCCGCCGCGGCGTGGTGCCTGCCGATGGTCATCGTCTGGCTGGCCTGGATCGCGCGAACCGGAGCTGGCTGGCAGGCGGTGCTGGCCGCTCCGTATCACTCATGGCTCGGCTGGTGGCGGCTGCTCATGGCGGGTCAGCTGGCCCGCGGCGCGGCGAATATCGCGCCGATTGCGATTCCGCTCGGCCTGACGGCAGGCGCGCTGGCGTGGAGGTATCACGCAGGCGCCCTTGTCGCAGGGGTGGGAGGGCTATCGCCCGGCTCGGCTGCCGCGTTCGACCAGCGTCAATGGCGGCGACAGGTCCGCTCGGCCCGGGCCAGGATCGCGGCCCCATGGTCGGTGCCGCTCAGCACGCGCGGCGGGTTGCTCGGGGTCGGCGCCGTGATCAGGACGGTAGGTCACCGCGCTGATCCACTAGCCGCGATCCCCTACGAGCGGATGCGATCGCATCAGGTCGTCGTGGGTACCACCGGGACCGGCAAGACCACCTTGCTCTTGCGGCTCTGGGCGGCTTTCATGGCGACCGGGCTGCAAAGATACGCGGCGGATCAGGGAGACCTGCCGCTGCTCGTCGTGCTCGACTGCAAAGGCGGCGCAGACGCGCGGAAGATTGCCGACCGCTTCCGGCGCGTGCTCCGTGAGGCGGGAGCAAGGTCGACTGCCATCTGGCCGGACGAGGCCAGCTTGTCGCTATGGCGCCTGCCGCCCAGCCAGCTGACGACGACGCTTGTGGACCTGATCGAGCACGGATCCGGCGCGGCCGCGTATTACGCGGACATGATGGAGGCGCTGACCGGCCTGGCCGTCGAGGCGCCCTGCGGGCCGCCGGGTAACGCGGCCGAGTTGCTCGAGCGGTTAGATCCGGGCTGGCTCGCGGCGGCGTACAGCTCTGCTGGCACGCCAGCTGATCACGCCATGATCGGTTCCTTGTCCAGACATGCAGGTGACGTCGCGCTGAGATTCCGCACGCTGTTCAGGCGGCTAGGGCCAGGCCTGGACGGTGGTGGGGGCTTCGCCGACGCCGATGCCTGGTATTGCATCCTCGAGGGCACCGACGAAATCCCTGTTGCCGAAGCACAGGCCAGAGCGCTGACCGATCTGCTCGCGAGCTTCGCCGTGCGAGGGCCTGGCCGGCGCGAGATCGTCCTTGCGGTCGATGAATTCTCCGCCGTATCACGTCGGCTGCCAATCTGGCAGCTCTTCGAGCGGGCCAGGTCGCTCGGACTCGCCGTCCAGGTCTCGGCTCAGTCCTGGCACGGGCTGGCAGCCACGGAGGACGAGCGTTTCCGTATCGCGGCGTCCGCGGACGGAGGGGTCTGGCTGCTGCGCAGCCCTCATCCTGAACCACTCGCGGCGCTGGCCGGAACCCGCAAGGCCATCGACACGACCAGGGCGCTCGGCAGATATCCGCGCTGGCGAAAGCAGGGCTCCTCGCGCCTGCACCTGGTACCTGTGGCCGATCCAAGCCTGATCAGGGGCCTAGACGTCGGTCAGGCCGCCTACATCTACCGCGGCGGCGTCACCTACCTCCAGGTCAAACGCATCGTCTCCGGTCCGGCGGCGGTGGCGCGCCGATCATCGCCGGCTCCGGAAGTCAGCGCGGAGCCACGCCAGGTTCGCGTCACGGTCCAGGACCGAACCGACCACGCGGCGCACCCGGCCAACTCCCCGGCCGGCCTAGAGCAACCAGGGCAGCCAGACGTCAGCCCGGTCCTAGACGCTGCGTTCGGCCCGGACCCCGTCGTCGGCACGCGCGCTACCGTCGCCACCAGGCGGGCCGACAGGCAGGAAGCTCGACCGTGAAAGGGCAGCCTCGTGACCCGTTCTCCGCGCTCGGCCTTGATCTCGGCGCGGAATTGACCGACGACGACGTCAGGATCGCCTGGAGGCGGATTGCGGCGGCTACGCATCCTGATCGCGGCGATGGCGGCGATCCGGTCGCGTTCGCGATCGCGGCAGCCGCCTACGCGGACCTGCGCACCGCATACGGCAGAGGCGAGGCAAGGGCGAACGTGCTGCTCAGCCGGCCCGGGCGGCAAGCGCGCCCCGCTCGCCGTTTCGCCCGTGCGGCCGTGTCGGTTCGCCTGCGCCGGCCCGTCAGGCTGGCTGTCCGCGCGGTCGCGGCAGCCGCTGCGGCAGCGCTCGGAATCCTCATTGCCGGACCAGGGCCGGCCGGTCCCGCGTTGGCTGCCGGAGCCGCGACGTGGCTCCTGCTGACGATCCGCCGCGACCTGGGCGCGCCGATCAGGCTCCGGTCAGCCAGGTTCAGCGCCGGTGGCGACCGGGCGGGCAGGATCGGCGGACCATGCTGACCAGGAGCCCACATAAAGGGCGGCAGGCTGACCCGCGAGTTCCAGCGCCAGGATTTCCTGCGCGGCAGTGACGCCAGAGCCGCAATACGCACCTACCATCTGCCCTGCCGCCCCCGCCTCGGATTCAGCAGCGCGCAGGCCCAAGGCGGTGAATCGGGCCCGCAGATCGGGCGGCGGCAGGAACGTACCTGCGGCGGTGAGGTTGGCAGTTGCCGGGGCGCTGATCGCACCGGGAATGTGCCCGGCGGCGGGATCCACCGGCTCTACCTCGCCACGGTAACGCTCGGCGGCCCTTGCATCGAACAGAAAGCCGCACCGGGCGACGAGCGCTGCGGCATCCGCATCGAGCACCGGCATGCCACCGCCCGGCCCGGCCGAGAAGCTGCCTGGCACTGGATGCGGGATCAGGGTTGTTACGGGTTGGCCTGCGTCCATCCAGGCGAGCAGGCCACCGTCAAGCACCACCACCTGTTGATGACCGAAATACCGCAGTAGCCACCACAGCCGGGCCGCGATCGTCGAGCCAGCGTCGTCGTATACCACCACCTGCTGGCCGTTGTTCAGGCCCGCCGAGCGCATCGCGCCCTCGAACACGCCGCGCCCGGGCAGCGGGTGGCGGCCGCCGGACCCGGATCCTGCCGGCCCGGACAGGTCCTTATCCAGGTCCACGAATACCGCGCCAGGCAGATGACTGTGCTGGTACGCCTCGATCCCCGGAGGGTCGCCGAGCCGCCACCGGACGTCCAGCAAGACGGGCGCCCGATCTGATCCCAGCCGCTCCTTCAGGTCATCGACGCTGATAAGCGGCCACGTGTTAGGCACCGTCACGGTGGATAACCTCCCGCATTCTGTGCATAACCAGGCATGACGCGGGTGCGGTTCCCGGTCGTAGCTGTGCACGAACCCGGAACTGAACTCAATTCGGTGAGATAGCCAACAACGGCACCAGCTGGTCAGCCGGAGTGAGCGAGCCGTGCATACCTACCAAAGCGGATTCTCGCGGCTCGGCCGTTGTCGCGACAATCGCGCCCGGGCCTGACGGCGCGACGATCACGTCGCCGATCCTCGCCTCGAATGCATCGTTCACGGGGCCGAACCAGCCGTCTGCAATGGCTTGCTCCTTGCTCGCCACCCACGCTCGCTCGCCGAGCACCTGCGTCCAGGTGCGCAGCACGTCGTTCGCCGCGCCCGGCCGGCAGTACAGGTGCCTGGCTCTTGGCTCGCCGCCCAGCAGCGCCAGGCCGTCGCGCAGCGCGGGATGAGCGTCAACGTCCACCCGCTCTGTCTCCGTGACGTCGGTCATCCCGTGATCGGCGGTGATATAGAGCGCAGTTCCGTGCGGGATAGCGGCCGCGAGCTGCTCAGCAAGCTTGTCGACGTGGGCAAGCTGATATTGCCACGCGTCAGAGCCGCAACCGAGCACATGCCCGGTGGCGTCCAGCTCGCCGTAGTAGACCATCACCAAGGCCGGCGCCGCGTCGGCCAGCGCGGCAGCGCTCTTCGACACCAGCGCTCCGAGCGTGTCGGCGGCCAGGTAGTCCGCTCCCCGCATTGCAGCCACGGACAGGCCGGACTTCCGGAACGCCCCTGGAGCCGCGCGCAAGGCCGAGACGCCCGCCGAGGCCGCCCGCTCGAAGATCGTCGAGCCGGGCTGCCAGCTGACGGGATCGACGCTGGCGTTCCAGCGCAACGCGTTCAGCAGTGCGTCTGAGCCGGGGATGGCGACCTGATAGCCCAAGAGCCCGTGCTGGCCAGGCGGCCTGCCGGTGCCGAGCGAGCCGAGGCTCGTCGCAGTCGTGGCCGGGAACCCCGCGGTCAGCGGGGCGGCAGTCATCGCCAGTTCGGACAAGAAGGGAGCCGCCGCAGGATGCGCGCTCAGCAACTCCCAGCCAAGGCCGTCGACGACCAGCAAGCACACCCGCTCGGCCGGCGGAAGCTGCAACGGATTCGCTTCGCCGGGAACTCCCAGGCAGGCCAGCACAGACGTTGCGAGCGCATCCAGGCTGGACTCGGAGTACCTCGGCAGCGTTGGTTCGACGGTCTGCGTCGTCATCAGGTGCTCGTCGCCCCCGACAGAGCCTGGGCGAAGTCGAGCACTTGCTCGACGGCCTCCGCTCCGTCTGCCGCCTCGCTGATTCGCATCGTCACGTCGTCCGACGTCATGGCGCCGGTATACCCGTGGTCGGCCTCGCAGTTTTCGTCACCGCAGTGCGCAGGCTCGAGTTCCATGTGTCGCAGCGAGTTCCAGCCGATCGTCAGGACGATCTCCGACGGCATCGTGATGCCGCGCTGATATTTAGCTGGATCAGGGATCACCCTGGTCAGCGCGACAGTCGAAATCCGCGAGCAGCGGATCGCCTCAGTAGAGGTTTCTGCTTGGGGGCGCGAGTCCGGAATGTTTTCATCTGCCGGATACTCATCAGTATGGCTATAAACGAGCCTGGTTGGGGTGAGCGCCAGAACGGTCATGTGGCGCCGGACCTCCATACCGGGGTCGAAGTGCGCGTCGTGGTGGACGAAATATGAGACGACCTGCTCGGAGCCGACCGCCGAGGAAACGGCGTCAGCGACGATTCCCGGGTAGTAGCCGCTTCGCTCGATGGCCGCAAGCATCCCGTCCGCCGATGCTGTGGTACTCATCCTCACATCCTGCACCGCCGGCGGGGCCGCCCGGTCAGGGTGGTCACAGATTGACGGCGGAGCGGCTTGCTGCGTGCCGTGCCGCCCGGTCGCTCAGCTCCGCGACGGTGAGGTCGATGACGCGCTCCGCTTCCGGCTCGGGCAGCTCAAGTGCGCCCGCCCCAGCCGACGGCTTGGGGCGCCGGGGCGATCGTGCTCCCGCGCCGCCGCCTCTTCCGCGGTAGACAAGCAGGCCGTTCACCGGATCAGGCACCGCGTCAAGCGCTGCTTGCACGCCCGGCAGGTCTCGAAATGCTTGCCACCTGAGCTCGTCGGGGAAACAGACTTCGAAGAGGACGCCGTGTCTGTGCTCGGTCCACGCCCACTCGACGGCGCCGCTCGTGATTGCCGACTCGATCAGCTGGTTCCGGTACGAGTCCTTCCACGACAGGGCTGCCTGGATCTGCGAATCGAATACCTCGATCGACCACCACTCAGCCATACCTGTCAGGGTAAGCCCGATCCCGCGGTTTGCTCTTTCGCTGTTGGCATAACCCCCGTCAGGGCAACCGCAGGCCGCCGTCCACGACTGCTCGGATCTTGCTCGCGTATTCCTCCGCCTCGGCGTCGCTCGCGTACTTGTGGCGAGGCCAGAAGAACCCGCGCAGGCCGTCTCCCTTCGTCCTCGGCACGACATGCACGTGCAGATGCGGGACGCTCTGGCTGACGACGTTATTCGCGGCTACGAATGTGCCTTGCGCAGCCAGGGCGACCGGCACGGCGGCACTGATCAGGCGCACGGTGGTGAAGAACGGCTCGATCTGCCGGGCAGGCAGATCGGCCAGCGTGATGACGTGCTCACGCGGCACTACCAGTACGTGACCCTTGAACACGGGTCTGGCGTCCAGGAACGCGACCGTGTTGTCGTCGGAGAGGACCATCGGCGCTGGAATGGCGCCAGATGCGATCGAGCAGAAAACGCAATCGGTCACCCCGGCACGGTAGCGTTTGCGGGTGGCGAAGGACGGACATCGGCATGTACTGGCCATTGGCGGCCTGCGCGGACCAGAGCGGATCGGCGTGAACCGGCAAGGCGCTCCGCTCTTGCTTGCCTACGCCGCCCGGCTTTCCGGCGCGCGGTCGCCAAGAATCTGCCTGCTGAATACGGCCATGGGCGACGACCCATCGGCCTACGTCCGGGCCTACCAGCTGCTGGGAAGCTTGGCGGGCACTCACACTCACCTGCAGCTCTTCCCGATGCCGAACGTCAGTGACCCTGAAGACCTGCTCCTTTCCCAGGACGTGATCTTCGTTGGCGGTGGCAGCGTCGCCAACATGCTCGCCGTATGGCGGGTCCATGGCGTCGACGTAATCATGCGCAAGGCCTGGCAGGCCGGCATCGTCTTGTCCGGCGTCAGCGCCGGCGCGATCTGCTGGTTCAGCGGCGGGACCACTGACTCTTTCGGCGTCGAGCTGCGGCCGTTTAACGACGGCCTTGGCATGTTCGCGCCTAGCTATTGCCCGCACTACGACTCCGAGCCCCGCCGCCGCCCGCTGTACCAGTCGCTGGTCGCGGGCGGCTCACTGCCCGCTGGCATCGCCTGCGACGATGGCGCTGCCGCTCATTTCATCGACGGTGAGCTCGACGCAATCGTGACCGATAGCGCGGAGGCCGGCGGGTACTTCGTCGAACGCTCAGCGGAAGGCAAAGCGCTAGAGACTGTCCTCGAAAGCCGGCAGCTAGCGGGCCGATAATCAGGCATTACCTCAGTCCTCGCGGGTTAACCCCACCTTGATTCATGACCTGCGGGTACTATCACGAGGTATCTGATGGCAGGACATTCGCTCAGCAGTCCGGAGCTTTTACTCAATGCTTACTGTTCATAACTTTTCGTATGGCCTGCTTACGCCAGGTCTTGCCTACCTCATGTCCGTTGTCGGCTCGTTCCTCGGCCTGCGATGCACGAGCCGGTCGCGGGCAAGCTCGGGCGCGAGCAGGGTTCGCTGGCTGCTGCTTGGCGGCGGTTCGATCGGCATTACGGGCATCTGGGTGATGCACTTCATCGCCATGCTTGGCTTCACCATCCCGACTGAGACGATCCACTACAACGTTCCTGTGACGTTGGTGAGCATGCTGATCGCCGTCGTCTTCGTGTCGATTGGCCTCCTGATTGTCGGGCTGAGCGACAACATGCGGGTGGGTTCGCTGCTGATCGCCGGAGTTGTTACCGGGCTTGGCGTAGCCGCGATGCACTACAGCGGCATGGCCGCGATGCGGATGCAGGGCAGGATGAGCTACAACCCCGAGTTGTTTGGCCTGTCGATTGTGATCGCGATCGTGGCCGCCACTGCCGCGCTATGGTTCGCGCTGCGGCTCGGCGGGTTCTGGCCGGGCTTTGCCGCCGCGCTGATTATGGGCGTGGCGGTCAGTGGCATGCACTACACCGGCATGGCGGCGATGCGCATCTACCCGCCGAACGGCGCGCCCATGGCGATGGGCGGTGCGGACGCAGGAGCCTTCCTGCTTCCTCTGATCGTCGGAGTATCAGTCACCACCTTCGTGCTAACCGCCGCGATCGCGCTGTCCCCCACCGCTGCGGAAATGGCTGAAGAGGCCGAGCTGATGCGCAAGATCGAGGGCTTGCGGGCGCAGCCGAATGGCCTCAGTAACGGTGCGAGCCCGAGTAACGGAGCGGTCCGCAATAACGGTGCGGGCCGGGCACGCGACGACGACAACCCGAACTTCAGGCCGACGCTGCGACAATAGGAAGATGAACTCGGGCGGCCCGGACGAAGACAAGTGGCTGCTGCTCATCTACCGCGTCCCGTCTGAGCCGACCAGGCTCCGTGCGGCTGTATGGCGCAGGCTGAAGAGCCTGGGTGCGATCTACCTGCAGAATTCGGCCGCGGCATTGCCCGCCAGCGTCAGCGCCGAGCGGGCGCTGCGCAAGCTCCGGCGCGAAATCCTCGATATGTCCGGGACCGCTGTACTGCTTTCCTGCTCGGTGCTGGCCGGCGAGCAAGGGGTGCTTGAGGCGTTTCAGGCCGCGAGGGATGACGAGTATGCCGAGATCGTCGACAAATGCGAGGACTTCCTCGGCCAGGTACACAAGGAGTACGTCGCCGATCACTTCACTTACGCCGAGCTCGAGGAGAACGAGGTCGATCTGGTCAAGCTGCGGAACTGGTTCGCGAAGGTCAGGGACCGTGACGTCTTCGGCGCATCCGGACGCGAGGCAGCTGAACAGGGCATCGCCAGGTGTGAGCTAGCTCTTGAGGAGTACGCCGCCCGGGTTTATGCAGAAGAGGCGGAGAGCCGGTAACAGGCCTCGGTGCGCCAGCATTGCCGCTCAGGGCCTGCGCACGGCGCGCCACAGGCTGACCGGGAGCAACGTGACGAGCAGCGCAGGAACTAGCCACCACGCAGCCACGCCGGCATCGTGCGCGAGCAGGTAGGTGCCAGCCAGGCCGGCGGCTACCCCGGCCGCCACACGCCAGTCGTCACCGATGACGAAGTCGTAGATGAACACGCCGAAAGCACGCACTTGCTTCACCTCAGCTGCCCTCCACGATCGGGTCTGCGGTAGCCGTTGACGCGGGAGTGCGGCGCAGCACGGCGACGAGAGCCATCGCGAACAATGCGATCGCCGGAACCAGCACCAGCAAGGCCGCGTCATTCCCTGGCCAGTGCGCACCGGCTCCCTCGGCGCCCCAGAAGGTACCGAACGACGTGAGCATCACGCCGACTGCGAACTTCAGCGTGTTCTCCGGAACCCTGGCCAGCGGTGCGCGCAGGGCAAGCCCTGCGACGGCCACGACCACTACGGCGCAGATAGCCGCCAGCGCCGCTAGCGGAACATCGCGTGCGTTGCCGCCGAAAGTCAGCGCTATGAAGACAACCTCCAGGCCCTCAAGCAAGACGCCCTTGAATGCGAGCGTGAAGCCGTAGGCGTCGGGTACCAGCCCGGCACGCTGGCGGACCGGCTCTGCGCTGGCGAGACTCAACTGCGTCCGGTAGATCTGCTGCTCGTCATGCAGCGCCTTATGCCCGCTTGCACGCAGAATCGCTTTGCGCAGCCACTGCAATCCGAAAATGAGCAGCAGCGCGCCGACGAACAACCGCAGCGCTTGCAGCGGAAGCGCGGTGACGGCAGGACCGAGAACAGCGGTGATGATGACCAATGTGGCGAGAGCCACGGTCAAGCCGGTCGTCGCAGAGCGCCAGTCCCGGGCCGTGCCCGCAGCGAGAACGATCGTGGTCGCCTCTACCGCTTCGACGGCGCAGGCCAGGAAGACCGCGATGAACAGTGCGCCTGCTCCCACTGCACTCTCCGTCTGGTTCGTTGCTCGGCCCGGTAAGGCCCCGCCTGCACCCGATTCTAACGACTGTCAGATCCGCATCTGACGATCGTTAAAATCCAGGCCTGGGCGCGAGGCCGGAAGGCTCATCGCAACACTGCCCGGGTGGCGGACTTTACCTGGTGCGCCTAGCATTCCGGTCGTGGCCATGCTTTTCGGACTGACTAAGCGGGTGCTGGTCGGCCGCCCGATGCAGAGCGAGCACCTTGGTCATACGTTGCTGCCCAAGAAGATCGCCCTGCCGGTCTTCGCCAGCGACGCGTTGTCGTCCGTAGCGTATGCGACTGAGGAAATCCTGCTGGTGCTGTCGCTCGGCGGCATCGCCTTGCTGCATTACGCGCCGTACATAGGCGCCGGTGTGGGTCTGCTGATGCTGGTCGTGGTGGCGTCGTACCGGCAGAACGTGCACGCCTACCCGTCCGGCGGCGGCGACTACGAGGTCGCGTCGACGAACCTGGGTCCCAAGGTGGGGCTGGCGGTTGCGAGCGCCCTCATGGTCGACTACACGCTGACCGTGGCGGTGTCCGTCTCGGCCGGCGTAGCGAACCTCGCCTCGGCATTCCCGATCCTGAACTCCCACGTCACACTGATCGCCGTCATCGTTGTCGCCGTGTTGACGATCATGAACCTGCGCGGCGTGCGTGAGTCGGGGACAGCCTTCGCGATCCCGACCTACTTCTTCATCGGCTCCGTTGGCCTGATGATCGTCTGGGGTATCACCAGGATCGCGCTCGGACATCATCTGCAGGCCGAGAGCGCGGGTTATCACGTCCAGGCGACGAGCTCGTTCACCGGGCTCGCTCTGGTGTTCTTGCTGCTGAAGGCGTTCTCCTCCGGGTGTACGGCGCTCACCGGGGTCGAGGCGATCAGCAATGGAGTGCCCGCGTTCAAGCCGCCGAAGAGCAAGAACGCAGCTTCCACGCTGGCAATGCTCGGCATCATCGCGGTCGCGATGTTCGCGGGCGTGACCGTGCTTGCGATGGTGAGCAATGTGCACGTAGCTGAGCAGCCGTCGCAGCTGCACGGCGTGCCGCACGGGTATGTCCAGCCGACGGTGATCGCCCAGGTCGGCCAGGCGGTCTTCGGGGCTGGCTCGCCGCTTTTCTACATCCTGCAGTTCGTTACAGCCCTGATCCTCGTGCTGGCTGCGAACACGGCCTTCAACGGCTTCCCCGTGCTGGCGTCGATCCTGTCCAAAGATGGCTACTTGCCAAGGCAGTTGCACAACCGCGGCGACCGGCTGGCGTTCAGCAACGGGATCCTGATGCTGTCCGGGTTCGCGATCTTGCTGATCGTGATCTTCAATGCCTCCCCCACCCGGCTGATCCAGCTGTACATCATCGGCGTGTTCGTCTCGTTCGTGTGCAGCCAGACCGGCATGATCCGGCACTGGAACCGGCACCTGAAATTCACCGAAGATCCCAAAGTGCGCAGTCACATGAAGCGCACCAGGGTGATTAACTCGGTCGGCGCCTGCGTTACCGGCGCGGTGCTGGTAATCGTGCTGTTCAGCAAGTTCGCCAGTGGCGCGTGGATCGTCGTGGTCGCGATGCCGGCGATCTGGCTGACCATGCGGGCCATCAGCCGCCATTACGCCAGCGTCGCGGTCGAGCTGTCGCCGCCGCCGGCGGACCAGCCGGTGACGCTGCCGTCAAGCAACCGTGCCATCGTGCTTGTCTCCAAGCTGCACTTGCCGACGCTTCGGGCGCTTGCCTATGCGCGTGCCACGCAGCCCAGCCACATCGAGGCCGTCACTGTCAGCGTCGACGACGCTGAGACCGCCAGGTTGCGTGAGGAGTGGGATGCCGCCGGCCTGCCGGTTCCGCTGACCGTCGTGGCATCGCCGTACCGCGATATCACCAAGCCCGTCGTCTCGTATGTCAGCCGGCTGCGCAGGGAAAGCCCGCGGGACGTGGTAACTGTCTTCATCCCCGAGTACGTGCTCGGACACTGGTGGGAACAGCTGCTGCACAATCAGAGCGCGCTGCGCCTGAAGGCGAAGCTGCTGCTCCAGCCAGGCGTGATCGTAGCGAGCGTCCCCTACCAGCTCAGGTCAGCCAGGTCAGAAGCGCTGAAGCAGGCGATCGCCCTTGGCTACGGCGCGACAGCTCCTGGGGACCGGCCGACCAAGGTCGAATTCAAGCCATCCGGCGACGTGGCACTCACCAGCGACGCGGCAGCCCCTGACGTCCATGAGGGCGGGCTGGCCAGGCTCAGGCACCACATAGCGTCCGGGCACGAGCAGATACAGGCGGAGGAGCTGCAAGCCAGGGTCGCCGACGTGCACGCGACGCCGATCGCCGACCTGACGGACCGCCAGCAGTGCGAGGTTGCTGGCACGCTGCGAACGGTTACGGTCAGGCCGCGCGGCAACACCCCGACGCTTCAGGCCGAGTTGTGGGACGGGTCAGGCAGCGTGACCCTGGTGTGGCTCGGCCGGCACAGCATTCCGGGAATTGAGCCGGGCAGGCACCTGAAGGTACGCGGCCGCGTCTCCAGCCACCGCGGCGGCCGCACGATCTTCAACCCTGGTTACGAGCTGCGGCCCGCGGGCGGGGAGAGCTCCGGGTCGACGACGGTGAACCGGTAGCCCATGCCCGGCTCGGTGCGCAGGTAGCGCGGGCTCGACGGGTCGGCTTCGAGCTTGCGGCGCAGGTGGGCCATATAGACGCGGAGGTAGTTGCCCTCCGTGCCATACTCGGGGCCCCAAACCTCCTGCAGCAGCTGGCGCTGTGTCACCAGCCGCTCCCGGTTCCTGACCAGCACCTCGAGCAGCTGCCACTCGGTTGGCGTGAGCCTGACGTCTTCGCCGTCCTTGCGCACCCTTTTCGCGGCCAGGTCGACGGTGATGTCCCCCGTCGCGACCACGGGTTCGTCCGGCGCAGGGGAGGCGCGCCGGACGGCAACCCGCAGCCTGGCGAGAAGCTCGCCCATCCCGAAGGGCTTGGTGACGTAATCGTCGGCACCTGCATCGAGTGCCGCGATCTTCGCGGATTCCTGGCCCCAGGCCGACAGGACGATGATGGGCACCGACGACCAGCCACGGACCCCGTTGATGACCTCGGTACCTTCCATATCCGGCAGGCCAAGGTCGAGGATCAGCACATCAGGGTGGTCGCTGGCGGTCGCGGCGAGCCCTGATTTGCCGTCGGCCGCGGTGGTGACCTCGTAGTGATGCGCGGCGAGGTTGATCCGCAGAGCCCGCAAGATGGGCGCCTCGTCGTCGATTACCAGCACCTTAGTCACTGATCCGCGACCATTCTCGTGCTGGCTGGCGCGGCAACCGGCAACCTGACCCGCATCGTCAGGCCACCGCCGGGGGTGTCGACAGGGGTGATGTCGCCACCCATCGCCGAGAGGAATCCCTTGGCCACCGCGAGGCCGAGGCCAACCCCGGTCCCGCCGCCGCGCTCGCCGAGCCGTTCGAACGGCTCGAACATCAGCGGCTTGAGGTCGTCTGTCACGCCTGTGCCGTGGTCCACCACGTCGAGCAGCACGACGTCGCGATCGCGGCTCGCCGTCATGACCGGCGGCCGCCCAGGCGGCGAGTGCGCGATGGCGTTGGCGAAGAGATTGGCCAGGACGCGCTCGAGCAGGCCAGGATCTGTCCGGACCAGCGGCAGGTCCTCGGGAACAACCAAGCGCACGTTGCCCGAACTCTCTGCCTCGTGCCTGGCCAGCGGCGCCACCTCATCAATCGACGCCGGCCGCAGGAACGGCTCGAGGGATCCTGCCGCGAGCCGGCTCATGTCCAGGAGGTTGCCGATCAGGTCGTTGAGCCGGTCAGCGGACTCCTCGGTCGTGGCCAGCAGGGCGGCCTCGTCCTCGGCGGACAGCTCCAGGCCCGTCTGCCTGAGCGTGCTGATACTCGCCTTGATCGACGCCAGCGGGGTGCGCAGGTCGTGGCTCACAGCGGCGAGCAGCGCTGTGCGCATCCGGTTGCCTTCGGCTAGCGCCTCCGCCTGCGCGGCCTGGGTGCGAAGCCGTTCCCGTTCCAGCGCTGCTGCGGCCTGGGCGGCGAAACCGTCGAGCAGCTGAGAGTTGACCGGAACTGGCTGTCCGGTCACCGCCAGCATGAGGTTGGCGCCGGCCCGGACGCTGATAGCGTGCGCGTCCGCAGGCATCGTTCCAGATGCGGCCACTCGCACCCACCGGCTCCCGACGCGCTCCGCCAGTTCGGCGCCGCCGCCCCAGGTCGAGGTGAGATGGTCGAGGATCGCCGCAGGGGTGTCCTGGCCGCCGAGCACCGTCTGGGCCAGCTCGAGCAGTGCAGCAGCGTCTTCACGGCTCCGCGCCGCCTGCACGGCCCGCCGGGCCGCCAGGTGCACCACGCTGCTCACCGTGACGGCGACGGTGATGAAGAGCAGCAGCGCCAGCATGTTCTGCGGGTCGTCGATGGTGAACGTGTGTACCGGCGGAGTGAAGTACCAGTTGAGCAGCATGCTCGCGGCCACAGCGGCGACCACGGCGGGCCAGAAGCCGCCGACGACCGCCACCGCGACTACGACGACAAGGTAAATAAGCAGGTCATCAGACAAGCTCAGGGAAGACTGCGCAGGCACCAGTACGGCCGTCAGCAGCGGCAGGATCGGAACCAGCGCCAGGCCAGCGAGCTGGCGCTTGCGGTCCAGCCCGCCAGCGGGGCCTAGCTCGCGCCACCAGGACAGCCTGGCGCGGCGGCGGCCACCAGTCTCCACATCTCCCAGTGTGACCGACAGCGCAAGCTTGCGCAGCACCGCACTGGCCAGTGTGGTGATCACGGCAGCCAGGCTGAGTACCAGCGCGGCCCGCGCGCCTGCCAGCCACGTCACCTGCAGCTGCGCGTACGGCGGGCGGGAGAAGCCGGCGACCGTCAGCCACGCCGCGCAGACCACGAACAGCGTGGCTGGTGGCTCGGCCGCCATCCCCGCCGCTGCGACCACGATCATCGCCAGCACCAGCACCCAGCCGCCGGACAGTGCGCCGTGCGCGGCAGCGGCGATGGCGCCGATGACCAGCAGCATCGTGCAGCCTGCCGGAACGGCCACATGGCCGCTGAGGCGTCGCCGCCTGGCATCGCGACTGCCCGGGCGCTGCCAAGGCTCGTGCGGTGCTTGGGGCTGCTGGGTGTCATACGGCGCACTCATCGCACTAACCAGTGCACCCCGGCGCGCCGCCGATGCCGCCGATCTTGACGCCGTCTTAACGTGCGGCCTGTCCGAATTGACGCTGCGTTAACGCCGTCACGCCGGACGCCGCCCGATGATGACAGTAGCCCCGAGTTCCTCGTCGACGGCGATCTCGGCGGCCAGCCCAGCTGCTCGAAACGCCTCGGCCGCCACAGTGGCCTGACCGCTGCTCGTCTCGATCAGCAGATAACCGCCGGGTGCGAGCCAGGCACTTGCGCCATTAACCGCGCGGCGCAGCACGTCCAGCCCATCAGCTCCGCCGTCCAGGGCAAGCAGGGGCTCGTGCATTCTGGCCTCGGGAGGCATCAGCACCACCGCCTCGCTGGGGACGTACGGCACGTTCGCCGCGATCACGCTGACCCGGCCTCGGAGCCCGGCCGGCAGCGCCTCGTAGAGGTCGCCTGCATGGACCTGGCCACGGACGGCGCTGAGGTTGCGCCTCGCGCACTGCACCGCGGCGGCGTCGATGTCGCAGGCGTGCAGCTCCAGCGGGACAGCCGCTGCGGCGGCCTCAGCGGCGATTGCCGCGCCGATCGCCCCTGAGCCGCACGCCAGGTCGACGACGACCGATCCGGGCACTACCCGCCCGGATGCCAGGTGAACCAGCAGCTCACTCCTGCGGCGAGGCACGAATACCCCAGGCTCGACTGCGATCCGCATCCCGCAGAACTCAGCCCAGCCGACGATGTGCTCAAGCGGCATGCCAGCGACTCGCTGATCGACCATCGTCCGGAGCGCCTCAGGTGAGTCAGCCGCACCTGCCAGCAGTTCGGCTTCTTCCTCCGCGAACACGCAGCCAGCCGCCCTGAGCCGCTCAGTCAAGGCAGCCAGCCTCCCTGCAGGATCGCAGGCCGCGGCGGACATACCATCACCCTACGGTCATGCCGCTGGAAGGCACAGCAACCCGGCGCGCGCTCAGGCACTAGGCTCAGATCCGTGACTGCAACCCTTCGCACTACGAACTCTCCCGTGCCAGACGTCAGCGCCGACGTCGTCGTGATCGCCGTCGGCCACGGAGACTATGACGCTTCAAGCGGGCCGCATGGCTCGGGCCTGGTGCTCGCCCCCGGTGCAGAGGACATCGACGCCGCGCTGGGCGGCGGACTGCTGGAGACCCTGACCGCGCTGGGCGCCACCGGCAAGCCAGAAGAGGTCACCAGGACCGTCTCCGGCGGCAAGCTGCGCGCCCCGCTGATCGCCGCCGTCGGCATCGGCAGCGCGAACGCGGCCAGCCCCGGCAGCGCAGATGCTGAAGTGCTGCGCCGCGCAGCAGGCGCGGCCGTGCGTTCCCTCGCTTCGCCGAAGATCAGGACGATCGCCCTGGCCCTGCCAGCTGCCGAGCCTGCTAGCGCGGAGGCGACCGCGCTTGGCGCGTTGCTGGGCAGTTACTACTTCGGCCGGTACCGGAGCAATGGCCATCCGGCGGCGGAACTGACCCTGATCGCGCGGGACGATGTCGCCGGAGCTGTACGCAGAGCCGAGGTCCTTGCAGGCGCCGTTGCGCTGGTACGCGACCTGGTCAACACGAGTCCCTCGCACCTTTACCCTGAGAGCTTCGCCGCGGAGGCTGCCCAGATCGCTTCGGCCGCAGGGCTAGGCATCGAGGTTCTCGACCACGCGGCGCTGGCCGAGGGCGGCTACGGCGGCATAACCGGGGTGGGTCAGGGTTCTGTGCATCCGCCACGGCTGGTCCGGCTGAGCTACCAGCACCCTGACGCGTCGCGGACCGTGGTCTTCGCCGGGAAGGGCATCACCTTCGACTCCGGCGGCCTGTCGCTCAAGCCGCCGAAGGCCATGGAGACCATGAAGTCCGATATGGGAGGCGCGGCCGCCGTGCTCGCGGCCTTGCAGGCGATCGCGGCGCTCAAGCCGGCCGTCAACGTGGTCGGGTACCTGCCTCTGGCCGAGAACATGCCAGGCAGCAACGCGCAGCGGCCGTCAGACGTCATCACGATCTATGGCGGGACGACGGTCGAGGTGCTCAACACCGACGCCGAAGGGCGCCTGGTCCTCGCCGACGCGCTCGCCAGGTCCGCCGCCGACTCCCCCGACCTGCTTGTCGATATAGCGACTTTGACCGGAGCGCAGGTTGTCGCGCTCGGAACAAGGGTGAGTGCCGTCATGGCTAACGACGACGCGGTCAGGGATGGCGTCGTCGACGCCGCGAGCAGGGCAGGCGAGGCGATGTGGCCGATGCCGCTGCCAGACGAGCTGCGCAAGGGCCTGGACTCCAAGGTGGCCGACCTGGCGAATGTCGCCGCAGAACGCGACGGCGGCATGCTGGTCGCCGGCTTGTTCCTCAGGGAATTCGTGCCGGATGGCGTGCGTTGGGCACACCTGGACATTGCTGGCCCGTCGTTCCACGAAGGCGAACCCTACGGCTACATAGCGAAGGGCGGAACAGGCGTCGCGGTGCGCACCCTGGTCCAGATCGCGCACGACGTCGCGGGCGGGCGGCTCTAGCCGCGAAGACCAGGCAGATCATGTCAATGGCGACAAGGAGCATTCGGTGACCCAGACCGAGACCGGCAGATACGACCTTGTCATCCTCGGTGGAGGCAGCGGTGGCTACGCATGCGCGCTGCGCGCCGCCGAGCTTGGGATGCAGGTGGTGCTGATCGAGAGGGACAAGGTCGGCGGCACGTGCCTGCACCGCGGCTGCATACCCACCAAGGCATTGCTGCACGCCGCGGAGATCGCCGATCACGCCAAGGACGCCGCCTCAGTCGGAGTGCGCACCACGTTCGACGGCATCGACATGCCATCGGTCAACACCTACAAGGACAAGGTCGTCGACCGGCTCTGGAAGGGCCTGCAAGGCACGCTGGCCAACCGCAAGGTCGAGATTGTCTACGGCAACGGCCGGCTGATCTCGCCGACAGCTGTCGCTGTGGGGGACGCCGTCTACGAAGGCACGCACGTCGTGCTCGCCACCGGGTCAGAGGCGCGGTCGCTGCCCGGGCTGCAGGTCGACGGCGAGCGGGTCATCACCAGCGATCATGCGCTTACGCTCGACCGGGTCCCTGGCTCTGCGATCATCCTCGGTGGCGGCGTCATCGGAGTGGAGTTCGCCAGCGTCTGGCGCTCTTTTGGCGCCGACGTCACGATCGTTGAGATGCTGCCGCACTTGCTCCCTGCCGAGGATGAGTCGAGTTCGAAGCTGCTCGAGCGCGCATTCCGCCGGCGCGGCATCAACTACCAGCTGGGAGTCCGGTTCAGCGAGGTCAAGGAGACCGCGACCGGTGTCAGCGTCAGCCTCGAGAACGGCACCGCGATCGAGGCAGAGGTGTTGCTGGTCGCCGTTGGCCGCGGTCCTGTATCCGCGAATCTGGGTTACGAGGAAGCGGGCGTCACCATGGACCGCGGCTTCGTGCTCGTCGACGATTACTGGCGGACGAGCGTCCCGACGATCTCGGCCGTCGGCGACCTGACTCCCGGCTTGCAGCTGGCGCACGTGGGGTTCGCCGAGGGCATCGCCGTGGCTGAGCGGCTTGCCAAGCTGCCGGTCACGCCAATCGATTACGACGGTGTGCCGCGGGTAACTTACAGCGATCCGGAGGTCGCTTCCGTCGGCATCACCTCAGCGACCGCAGCTGAGCGCGGGATCGAAACCACGGAGGTCACCTACAACCTCGGCGGCAACGGGAAGAGCGTGATCCTGCAGACACAGGGAGCGGCCAAGGTGATCGCGACCGCGGGCGGCGGCCCCGTGCTTGGCATCCACCTGGTCGGCGCCAGGGTCGGCGAGCTGATTGCCGAGGGTCAGCTGATTTACAACTGGGAGGCGCTGCCCGCCGAGGTCGCGCAGCTCATCCACCCGCACCCGACACAGTCGGAGGCGATCGGCGAGGCGCATCTAGCGCTCGCCGGCAAGCCCTTGCATTTCCATTCCTGATCCGCGATCAGGAATGGCGGAGATCTGAACGAAGGAGTCAGCGCAAGCCATGTCGGTCTCTGTATCAATGCCGCAGCTTGGCGAGAGCGTCACCGAAGGCACCGTTACCCGCTGGCTCAAGCACGAGGGTGACCACGTCTCAGCCGATGAGCCGCTGCTCGAGGTGTCTACTGACAAGGTCGACACCGAAATACCGTCCCCCGTCTCCGGGATCCTGCGCGGGATCACCGTGGCTGAGGATGAGACTGTCGCCGTGGGGGCCGAACTGGCCATCATCGACGAGGACGGCGCTCCGGGAGCTGCTCCGGGCGCTCAGCAATCCGCGCCGGCAGAGGCGCCACCGGCAGCTGAGCCGACCCAGCAGGCGCCGCCGCCCGCCGCTCCCGCGCCGCAACATCAGGAGCCGTCCTACCAGCCAGCCCAGGCCCCGTACGAGCAAGCACCGTACGAGCAAGCACCGTACGGGCAACCCCAGTACGAGCAAGCAGGTTACGAGCAGCCGCCTGCCCAGCAGTACGCCCAGCCCCAGTACGAGCAACCCCAGTACGGCCAGGACCCCTATTCTCAGCCCGCGACCGGCTACGAGG
>DATELR010000097.1:0-14396 GCA_035276345.1 Streptosporangiaceae bacterium
CAATCGGTCAGCGAGGCCGGGGTTAAGCGCGGTCCCTACGTTAACGAAGATCCTTATCGTGCACCGGGGTTATGCCGAGATTCACGTGGCACATGGAGCCGAAAGGCGAGGCAGATTGAGCCGCAAAGACCGACTCGTACATGGTCGGGGAATGGGCGATTAAATCCCGTGTATTTTGATCTGAAATATCTATTACCTGCCAGGCGTTGACCTCTGACGTTGGCCCGCCAGCTGACGTGGCTAGTGCTCGGAACTGAATCCAACTGCGTCGAGCAGTCGCGAGCGACGGCGGCCGGAGGCTGGCTTGGCAGGCTCGGGCGTCTGCGGTGGCGCGGCTGCCGGAGTGACGTCGGTGACGATCTCTTCAGCCATTCCGTAGAGCAAAGGGAGCGCGCCGGCGACGACGCCGCCGGTGCGGTTGATGTGATCCACGCCAGGGCAGATGAGCTTGGAGTGCCCCAGGATCTCCGCTGCGGTGCCGAAGCTCTCCTCCAGGTTGGTCGCCACGCGGTTCAGCAGCGAGCCTGCCCAGAAGAGGTAGAACGCCAGCCCCGCGATCAACAGCACGATCACGATGACCGTCAGGACAACCAGCGTGGTCATGACTTAACCTTTCCGAGCACCCGGCCGAGGAACAGATGGTGCTGCAGCCCTTCGGCCAGCACCGCTTCGACGCCGTCCGCGACCTGCGGGATCAGGACGGTGTCCGCCGTGTTCGCCGACGCCGCCTTGAGCGTGTCCCGCACCTCGACGACGCGCCGATCGATGATCTTGATGAGGTAGATCAGCAGGCTGAGAAGCGCGGCGACGGCCACCACGACGACGAAGCTCACGATGATCACGCTGACCCAGAGCGTGTGCTGGGTTGAGGTCAAAGCCAGGTTATGCATGATCAGCCTCCCAGCCTGGCTCGGCCGCGCTGCAGGCCACCGATGATGACCGTGGCGTGCTCGATGGTGGTGCGCAGGCCGCCGAGTGCAGCGGTGTTGTGCACCGCCTTTGTCAACTGCTCATTGATCTTCGGCGCTTCGTCGCCGATCGACCGGGCCAGCATGAGGATCGGCACGACAAGCGCGACCACCACGAGGACGATCACCCCGCCGATCACGTACCCGAGGACCCAGCCGAAGGTGCTGGTTGTCCCGGCCGCCAAAGCCGGGAGTGCGTGATGCATCGGTACCTCCCTCGCCGGATCAGACTGTCTCGCAGAAGTCCCTGACGGGCTTCAGGCTCGCGTTGACCGACGTCAGCCGGTCGGGAACGGTGCTGGTCAGGTCGGCGACGGCAGTCACGCCGCCGGTGACCTGGCGGAGCGTCGCCAATATGGCGCGCAAGTGGAAAATGACGCGCAGCAACCCGATCGCGGTGACGGCGATGATCAGCGCGGCGACGATGACGGTGAACCATGCGGCTGCAGGCATGATGTGCTCCTTCCGGCTAACCCAGTAGCTTCGCGACCGAGCCCGCGTACCTGACCGCGCCGACCGAGATCGCGCGGACAGTGGCGTCGGTCTTGGCCAGACCGTCGGGTACGCACTCCAGCTCGCCGACCAGGGCACCGCCGCCGGCCAGGATGTTGTCGCACGCCGCCCTGATCCGCTCGAGCGCGGCCAGAACCCGGTTCAGCAACGCGATCACGACTGGCAGGATCACCACCAGCAGCACTACGTTGCCGATCCACCACAAGACCATGGCGCCTCCTAGCTCGCTGCCTGATAGGGAAGGAAGAACCTGCGGTAGACGCGGCGCAGCGCCATCAGCGCGGCTCGCATCCCGATCGCCAGACCACCTGCCGGCGCGGCGGCGGCCTGGACAGTCTCGCCCCGCTCTGCCGCCGAGATCTGCCTGGCAAGGTTGGCCGCGAAGTCACGCATCAGCACGGCGGTGACGTCCGCGATCATGCCCCTGCCGTACTGGGCGGCTGCGCCGGCAAGCTGCAAGTCCTGGCTGACGTCGACTTTGGTCCCGTTGCCAGCCGGAGCGAGCGTGGCTGATACCACCATGTTGGCCTGGCCGCGGCCACGCTCCTCTGCACCGGCCGCGTGGACGACGATGCGCTTGGCCGCTTCGTCCCGCTCGGTAATCTCGGCCGTCCCTGCGAATTGCATCCTGACCGGCCCCATCCGGACCGCGACCCGGCCGCCGTATTTGTCATCAGCCAGCGTCTCGGTCAGTTCGGCTCCTGGCAGGCAGGTAGCGACGCGCGGTATATCGCCGAAGAAGTCCCACACCGCGGCGACCGGTTTCGCGACCTCGAAAGAGTTGGTGATCAGCATCGCGTCTCTTTCCTGGCGTAGGAATCTGGATCGGACTGGAATTCGCTGCGGCAGCTGGCGCTGCAGAAGTAATAGGTGACACCGCTGAACTCCAGCGGGCGCCCCGCCTTGCCGGTCGCCACGGTCATGCCGCAGACGGCGTCGGTAGCCTCGGCAGGAACGGGCTCACCCGAAGCTGGGGTCCGGTCCGCCGAGCCGGATGACGCTCGTTTTCCGCGCCGCGGAGCGGACCGCGTCGCGTCTGATGCGCCACTGCCTTCGCTGGAATCCGCTCCGAGCTTGCCGGCGGACCTCAGCTGCACGAGTTCGGCGAGGATGGCGACGGCGATCTCGACATGCGTGGTCCTGCCGAGGTCGAGGCCGGCAGGAACTCGCACCCGGTCAAGCTGCTTCTTCGCGATGCCGCGTTCGGCGAGGTAGCCGAGGACGGACGCACCCCGCTTGCGCGAGCCAACCAGCCCGAGGTACGCGGGACCGGCGGCGACCGCCTGCTCGACGGCCTCTTCGTCGCCATGCCCCTGGGTCGCGACCACGACCATCGATCGCTCGTGGGCGTTGTCCGCGGTGAATTCGGTCCAGTCGAACAGATCGGCCTTCCAGCCGATCCCACTGGCGAGACCGGCCAGTGCATGCGCCATCGGGGACCGGCCCACGACGACCAGGTGCGGTACGGGCTGGACGGGTTCGATGTAAACCTCGAGGGCGCCCTCGCTCTGACAGGAGATAGGAACGGCGGTCATCCCGTCCGGGATAGCGTCACCAAACTTGTCGGTGCTGCCAAGCAGTAGCAGCCGGGGCGATCCCTCGGCGATCACCTGCCTGGCCTGATTGATCACAGATGGCTCGGCGCACGCTCCGCCGATCCAGCCGTGCACCTCGCCAGAACCGGTGATGATCGCGCGCGCGCCGACCTGTCCGGAAGACGGACGCTGCCGCCAGACCACGGTGGCCAGAGCGACCGCCTCGCCGCGCTGGGCGAGCGCGGCGGCCTGCTCCATCACCTGCCAGCCGTCCATATCCATGTCCTCTGGTCAGTCATCCGCGCGCACCGGCGGTGCGCCGGAGACGTCGCGGCGGTGAGTGATCGCCTCCCAGACCCGGTCGGGCAGCACCGGCATGTCGATGTTGCGCACCCCGGTGTCGGCGATGGCGTCCATGACCGCGTTCACGAAGGCGGCCGGCCCGCCGACGGCGGCGCACTCGCCGATGCCCTTGGCCCCGATCGGGTGGTGCGGGCTGGGCGTCACCACCTCGCTGTGCAGCTCGAAGCCCGGCGTCTCCCAAGCCGTCGGCAACAGGTAGTCCATGTAGTTCGCGCCCACGCAGTTGCCGTCGGCGTCGAAGGTGATGAACTGCATGTTGGCCATCGCGTATGCCTCGGTCAGGCCGCCCATGATCTGTCCCTCGACGATCATCGGGTTGATCCTGACGCCGCAATCGTCAACGGCCACCATGTTCAGCACGTCCCAGACCCCGGTCTCTGGGTCAACCTCGACGGTGACGATATAGACGGCGAACGGCCAGGTCAGGTTCGGCGGGTCGTAGTAGGCGGTGTTCTCCAGACCAGGCTCCATGCCGTCGGGCATGTTGCTGTAGGCGGCCATCGCGCATTCCTGGATCGTGACCCCGCGATCCGGCGCGCTGCGCACGTAGAACCTGCCGAGCTCCCATTCGATGTCTTCCTCGGAGACCTCCAGCAGGTGTGCGGCGAGCTTGCGCGCTTTGGCCCTGATCTTCCTGGACACCATCGATACCGCCGCGCCTGCGACTGGTGTGCTCCTGGACGCATAGGTACCCATGCCGAACGGGGCCGTGTCGGTGTCGCCTTCCTCGACGACGACGTCCTCAGCTGGCAGGCCGAGTTCGTGCGCGACGATCTGAGCCCAGGTCGTCTCGTGGCCCTGACCCTGCGTCTTCGCCCCGGTGCGCAGGATCGCCTTGCCGGTCATGTGCACCTTGAGCTCGGCTGAGTCGAACATCTTGATGCCGAGGATGTCGTACTCGCGGCTGTTGCCTGCCCCGAGCGGCTCGGTCATCGTCGAGATGCCGAGACCGAGCAGCTTGCCGCGCTTGCGCGCCTCGGCCTGCTGCCGCCTGAAGTCCTCGTATCCGACGGCCTTCAGGCCGACGTCCAGGCACTTGCCGTACTGGCCTGAGTCGAGCAGGAACCCGAACGGAGTTCGGTGCGGGAACTGCTCGTCCTTCACGAAGTTCATCCGGCGGAATTCGGCCGGATCGATGCCGAGGTCGGCCGCGGCCGCCGCGACCATGCGTTCCTGGAAGAACATCGCTTCGGTGACCCTGAACGAGCACCGGTAGGCGACTCCGCCTGGAGCCTTGTTGCTATATGTGCCCCGAGCCGTGAGGTGCGCGGCAGGCACGTCGTAACAAGCAAAGGTCGAGTGCAGCAAGCCGATCTTGAACTTGCTCGGCTGCGCATCGGAGAAGAACGCGCCGTGGTCGGCATCGGCGTGCATCCGGACGCCGAGGATCTTGCCGTCCTTGCGCAGCGCCATCTCGCCGTCGAGGTAGATGTCGCGCGCGAAGCCCGTGGAGATCAGGTTGCCTGACTTGTCCTCGATCCACTTGACCGGCCGCTCGAGCAGGATCGAAGCCAGGATCGAGCACACGTAGCCCGGGTACACCGGGACCTTGTTGCCGAACCCGCCGCCGATGTCGGGCGAGACGATCCTGATCATGTGCTCGGGCAGCTCGGCGACCAGCGCGACGGCCGCCCTGATGATGTGCGGCGCCTGCGTGGTCATGTAGACGGTGAGCTTGGACGTCGCGCGGTTGAAATCCGCGATCGACCCGCAGCATTCGATCGGCGACGGGTGCGAGCGCGGATAGTGCAGCTGCAGCCGGGATACGACGTCGGCCTGCTCGAAGGCCCGGTCGGTGCCGGCCTTGTCGCCGACCTCCCAGTTGTAGATGACGTTGTCGGGCTGGTTCTCCTTGTCGTCACGGATGACTGAGGCACCTTCGGCCACGGCCTGCATCGGATTCACGATGGCCGGAAGCGGCTCGTACTCGACGTCGATCGCCTCGCAGGCGTCCTTGGCGATATACGGGTCGTCCGCAATCACGCAGGCGACTTCCTGGCCCTGGAAACGGACCTTGTCGGTCGCGAGCACTGCCTGCGTGTCGTAGGACAACGTCGGCATCCAGGCAAGGTTGCGGGTTGCCATCATGTCGCCGGTGAGCACGAGGCGGACCCCGGGGATGTCCCAGGCCTTGCTGGCGTCGATCGACGTGATGCGCGCATGCGCCAGCGGGCTGCGCAGGATCTCCATGTGCAGCATGCCGGGCAGGGTGATGTCGTCGGTGTAGTTGCCCCTACCACGAATGAACCGGTCGTCCTCGACCCGTTTGCGGCTTGCGCCCAGCCCGCCGATCTTGATCTCGTCGACTGCCTGTGACGTCCGGCTGGTTTCAGTAGTCCCGGTGGTTTCCGTAGTCCCGGTGGTTTCCGTAGTCACTGTGCTGACTCCTTGAGCTTGTCGGCCGCCCAAAGCACGGACTTCACGATGTTCTGGTAGCCGGTGCACCGGCACAGATTGCCCGACAGCGCCCAGCGCACGTCTTCTTCGCTGGGGTCGGGATTCTCTGCCAGCAGGGACTTGGCGGCCATCATCATGCCGGGAGTGCAGAACCCGCACTGCAGGCCGTGTTCCTGCTTGAACCCTTCTTGGAGCGGGTGCAGTTCGCTCTGCCCTGACAGGCCCTCGACGGTCTCGATCGCGTGCCCGTCGGCCTGAACCGCCAGCATCGTGCATGACTTGACGGGCTGGCCGTCTACCAGCACCGTGCACGCACCGCAGTTGGTCGTGTCGCAGCCCATGTGCGTGCCGGTTAGCCCGAGGCCGCGCCTGATGAGGTGCGAGAGCAACAGCCGCGGCTCGACTTCGGCTATTTTCTTCTGGCCGTTGATCGTGAACCTGATCCGGTTGACCGGTACGTCACCGGCGGCTTCGTCGCCGCGGTCCTCGTAGACGATCGTCATGTCAGGCCGTCCCTTCCGCGGTGGTGTTCGCTTCGCCGTTAGCCGACTGACCAGGCGTGACGCCGCCGACCACTCCGCCCGCGCCCGCCGGATGGCCGTTCGCGCGGCTGAGGATGCGGACCACGAAGGTCCTGACCATATGGCGTTTGTACTCCGCACTGCCGCGGTGGTCGGTGCGCGGCCGCGCGGCTGCGGCGGCAAGGTCGGCTGCCTGCGCGATGCTCTCGGCCGTGAGCGGCTTGCCGATCAGCGCCTGGCCCGCCTCGGTGGCGCTGATCGTCGACCCGCCCACCCCGGTCAGCGCGATCCCGGCCCTGGTCACCGTGTCGCCGGAGGTCTCCACCGCGGCGGCGACGCCTACGGTCGCGAAGTCGCCGATCCTGCGTTCCAGCTTGAGGTAGCCGCCCGTGAGCGTGCCCTTCGGTGGCGGGATGACTGCTTCGATCGCGATCTCGTCGGAGGCAAGGGCGTTTTCGAACGGCCCGGTGACGAAGTCCGCGATCGGGATCGACCGGCGCCCGCCGGGCCCGCTGGCGATCACGGAGCCACCGAGCGCGGTGACCACCGACGCCCAGTCGCCCTGAGGATCGGCATGGCAGAGCGAGCCGACGAGCGTTCCGCGGTTCCGCACGATCGGGTCCGCGATCAGCGGCGCGGCCGCCGCCATGACGGGCTGCTTGGTCTTCAGCAGAACAGATCGCTCCAGATCTACGTGCCTGCAGAGCGCGCCGATCCGGATCGTGCCGTCGGGGTCCTCCTGGTGGTAACTGAGCCCCGGGAGGTTATTGATATCGACGATCAGCGCAGGCGAGGCGAAGCGCAGCTTCATCAGCGGCACCAGGCTCTGGCCTCCGGCCAGCACCTTCGCCTCATCTCCGCCGTCGCGGAGCAACGAGATCGCCTCGGCGATCGAGCGCGGTGCCTCATAGCGGAACCGAGACGGATACATCCGATCCTCCAGTGTCCTTTGTGGACGTGAGCCGCAGATCGTTCTGTTGTGCTCTGGCCCCCGAGGTGTCGCTACCCGGCGTCGCCTGCCGCTGGCGCTGTGGCCAGAACTGCTGCCCCGGCCTGACCCGCTCCCTGCTCGGGCCGGACCAAGGCGATGGCTGCACTCGTCACGCCGTGCCCGAACCGGTCTCTTCCCGCTCGGGCGCTCCAGCCGCGCTGGCCGGGCGGTCGGTGTCGGCGACAGCGACCGGCATCGAATCCTCTTCCGGGTTGGGCCGCGGCTGCTGGTGCGGCGGCCATGGTCCAGGAACCGGCTGGCCAGCCACCTTCAGGTAGTCAATGAGTTCTGGCCAAGCCCAGACGGTTGGGCTTTTGCCGGTTTTGGGCGCGTGCTCGATCAGCTCGTACAGGCGCGGGTTGCCGCTGCTATGCCCGTCAGACTCGATCCGCATGGCGCACTCCAGGCTCGGGGACGGTTCCCAGGCACCGTCGTCTGCGCTGCGTTGGTTGAGCAGCACTGGCCATGATTCTCCTGGTACGTCTGGGCTGCAACCGGCTTATAAGTTCTTGCTTAACTGCCCTGTCCGGAGGCGTTAGCCGGCACTCCTCTTGGCCTTGACATTGCTTAGGCAACTGGCTAATTATTAGTCGCATGGCTAAGGAAACAGTGATCTGCACGTACCGGGTCAGGCCGGATGCGGCGGACAGCTTCGTCCAGCTGCTCAGTCGTCACTGGCATACGCTGCACGAGCTCGGCTTCGTGACGGACGAGGAGTCGCTGATCTTCCGCGGCACCGAGGGCGGGCTCACCTATATCGAGATCTTCACCTGGGTCGAAGGCGGTTTCGAGCGGGCCCATGAGCACCCGGATGTGATCGCGATCTGGGAACCGATGGAACCACTGCTCGAGGAGCGCGGCGGGTTGCCGCGGTGGGACTTCCCGCATTACCAGCGCGTCGCACTGCCAGCGTGACAGCAGAGCCGCGTGGTCTCGCCGAGCTTGCGGCGCTGGACGCGGTCTTCGGCGCGCTTGCGCATCAGGCCCGGCGGACGATCATCGCCGTCTTGCACGCCAGGGGCGGCGAGATGACCTCAGGGGCGATCGCCGGACGGTTCGAGCACTCCTGGCCGACGACCTCGCAGCACCTGAACGTCCTGGCGAAGGCCGGGCTGGTGACGATCTCGATGCGCGGCAGGGAACGGGTCTACCGGCTCGACGCAGGGCGCTTGCGCGACGTCGCCGGCGCATGGCTGAACCGATTCGAGTGACGGCCGGCCGTTCGAGACAGTCAGCTCCAGATCGTCACGTACACCGGCGGCCTGAAGCGAGAGGGCGGCACTCCCGCCGCCGGCGCCCGCATCAGCTGCATGGCCTCCGGCGTGCTGAGGAACCGGCGCAGCGAGCTGGCCACCGTGCTGCGCTGCTGGCGATCGAGCATCGTGACGTACCAGCAGCCCTCCACGGGGACGCCCGGCACGTCAACCAGCGATAGCTCGCGCCTGCGCAGCTGCTGCGCGACGAGGTGCTCCACCGCGAGCGAGACGCCGCCGCCGTCGGCCGCGGCCGCCCACGCCGCGGTCTGGCTGGAGCAGACGCCGATCCGGTTCTCGGGTATCCGGAGCGCCGCGAGCAGCTGGCCCACGTCGCTGCCCGGATCGGTGGCCGACGGATCAACCAGCCAGCGCCACTGCCTCGGCGCGCCTGCAGGGCGCGAGTTCCCGGCTGCCACCACGACGAGGCGGTATTTGAAGATCGGCTCGCTGACCACGGGAAGCGCGGGATCGGCGGCCACGCCAGGGCCGATGGCGAGGTCCGCGAGCCGGTTCGCGACCAGGACCGGCATCTCCTTCGATACCGCGACGCCTGACGACACCTCCACGCTTCCGGCGAACCGCTTGGTGAATGCCTCCATCAGCGGCGTGGTCACGAACTCCGCGACGGTGGATGTGGCGACCACCCGCACCTGCTCGGGCGCGCCCTGGGCCGCCCGGACCGCGGCATGAGCCTCGGCGCCGAGCACCACGATCTGCGACGCGGTGGCGAGCAGGCGCGAGCCGCCCGCGGTCAGCGTCATTCCCGACGGCCCCCGGCTGAGTAGCTGGTCACCCAGGTGCGCGCGGAGTGCGGACAGCGCCTGCGAGACGGCCGGCTCGCTGACGCCCAGCGCGTTCGCCGCGGCGGTGACCGAGCCGAGCCTCGCTACCAGCACGAACGCGTTGAGCTGCGTGAGTGTCATGACTCTCCCGATTATCACGCAGCGCAAGGCGCGCTCCGACCGCTGAACGGCACCGCAGGTCAGCCGCCGCTTGCCAGCACGTTGCCTCGTACACTGCACACGCGTGGAAGTTATGCCCGGAAGGCCGGGGCCGGAAGGTCCGCGACGCCGGGGGAGGCAGGGTGCAGGTTCCTGCGTACGTCGAGTACGAGCGGGCGACCAGCGTCGAGCATGCGCTGACGCTGCTCGCCAGGTTCGGTCCTGAGTCGCGCATCCTGGCCGGCGGGCACAGCCTGATCCCGATGATGAAGCTACGGCTGGTTCAGCCAGAAACCCTGATTGACATCAACGGCCTGACCGACCTCGCCTACATTGCTGTCGCCGGCAGCCAGCTACGGATCGGGGCGATGACCAGGCACGCGCAGCTGCTCGACTCGGCGGCCGCTGGTCAGCATTTCGCGATCCTGCACGACGCCGAGCGGGTGATCGCGGACCCGATCGTGCGCCTGTGGGGCACCATCGGCGGGTCACTGTGCCAGGCAGACCCTTCCGAGGACCTGTCGGCCGCCTTCGCCGCGCTGAAGGCGACCATGGTGATCCAGAACCTTGCGGGCACCAGGACCGTGCAGGCCAGGGATTTTCACACCGGTCCCTACGAGACCGTCGTCCAGCCTGGCGAGATCCTCACCGAGATCACGGTGCCGATCGTCCCCGGAGCCGGCAGCGCGTACCACAAGGTCGGCCGCCGGGTTGGCGACTGGCCGGTCGGCGCGGCCGGCGCGGCCATCTGGCTCGACGATCGCGACGGCGCTGTCATTGCTGACGCTGGCATCGGCCTGACCGCGGTCGGCGCCGAGCACTTCTCGGCCGCGGCAGCTGAGGACTTCCTGCGCGGCAAGCCGGCCACCGAGGAGAACTTCGCCCGGGCCGGCCAGCTCGCTGCCGATCACTGCCGCCCGGTTTCCGACCAGCGCGGGCCCGCGGACTACAAGCGTCACCTGGCAGGAGAGCTGACCACCAGAGCGCTGCGCACAGCGCTGGCCAGGGCCGGAGGAACCTGACGTGCAGATCGCGGTCAACGTCAACGGGAGCGAGTACAACAGGGTGGTCGAACCGCGGCTGCTGCTGATTCACTTCATCAGGGACGAGCTGGGCCTGACCGGTTCGCACTGGGGCTGCGACACATCCAATTGCGGCGCCTGCGTGGTCTGGCTCGACGACCTGCCGGTGAAATCATGCACCGTCCTAGCCGCCATGGCGGACGGCCGCCGGGTTCTGACCGTCGAGGGCCTGGAACACAATGGCGCCCTGGACCCTGTCCAGGTGGGCTTCGCCCGCTGCCACGGCCTGCAGTGCGGCTTTTGCACGCCAGGGATGATGCTGACCGCGCGCTGGCTGCTCGACCACAACCCCGACCCCTCCGAGCAAGAGATCCGCGAGGCGATATCCGGTCAGATCTGCCGTTGCACCGGCTACGAGAACATCGTCAGGTCCGTGCGGTGGGCGGCACGATATGAGTCGGGTGCCGATGCTACCAGCGACGACGGTGATGCCGCGTGACGGCGGACGGCGAGCACATTCGCCACAACGCGTTCGGGCCGGTGCCCCGCAAGGAGGACGCTCGTTTCGTCCGCGGCAAGGGCACCTTCGTCGACGATGTCGCACTGCCCGGCATGCTCTACGGCGCGATCCTGCGCAGCCCGCTCGCGCACGCGAAAATTCGCTCGGTCGACATCGCGGCCGCGCAGGCGCACCCCAGCGTTGAGGCCGTGATCACCGGGGAGACACTCGCCGCGCGGAACCTGGCCTGGATGCCAACTCTGTCCGCCGACGTGCAAGCCGTCCTCGCGACCGACAAGGTCAGGTTCCAGGGTCAGGAGGTCGCGTTCGTGGTCGCGCGGGACAGATACTCCGCCCGCGACGCGCTCGAGCTAATCAATGTCGACTATGAGCCGCTGCCGGCTGTCGTTGATGCGCAGAGCGCGCTCGACCCAGGAGCCGAGCTGATCCGCGACGACATCGTAGGCAGGACCGGCAACCGTATCTTCGACTGGTCCGCCGGCGACCAGGCCGCAACTGACGCGGTGTTCGCCGAAGCCGACGTCGTCGTCAGCCAGGACATGCTGTACCCGCGGGTGCACCCGGCGCCCCTGGAGACCTGCGGCGCAGTGGCGGACATGAACCAGGTGAGCGGGCAGCTGACAATCTGGTGCACGACTCAGGCTCCGCATGCGCACCGGACCGTCTACGCACTGGTCACAGGGCTGCCCGAGCACAAGATCAGGATCATTTCGCCCGACATCGGCGGCGGCTTCGGTAACAAGGTGCCGATCTACCCTGGCTATCTGTGCGCGGTCATCGGATCGATCATCACGGGCAGGCCGGTTAAGTGGGTTGAGGACCGCTCAGAGAACCTGATGTCGACCACGTTCGCGCGCGATTACCACATGCGCGGCGAGATCGCGGCGACCCGCGACGGCAGGATCCTCGGCCTGCGCGCCCGCGTCCTCGCCGACCACGGGGCGTTCAACGGCGCGGCCCAGCCCACCAAGTTTCCCGCCGGGTTCTTCCACATCTTCACCGGCTCCTATGACATGCGCGCCGCGTACTGCGAAGTCACCGCCGTATACACGAACAAGGCGCCGGGCGGCGTCGCTTACTCATGCTCGTTCCGCATAACCGAGGCGGTGTACCTGGTCGAGCGGATGGTTGACCTGCTCGCCAGGGAGCTCGGCATGGACGCCGCTGAGCTGCGCCTGCGGAACCTGCTCCGCCCCGAGCAGTTTCCCTACATCTGTCCGACCGGCTGGGAGTACGACTCAGGCGACTACCCGCGGGCGCTCCGTGCGGCGATGGACCTGGCCGGCTATCAGGAATTGCGCAGGGAGCAGGCCGACAAGCGCCAGCGCGGTCAGTACATGGGCATCGGGATCAGCTTCTTCACTGAGGGCGTCGGTGCAGGCCCGCGCAAGCACATGGACATACTCGGCCTCGGCATGGCCGACGGCGCTTACCTGCGGATCTTCCCAACCGGCAAGGCCGTGCTCGGCGTGTCCTGCCAGACCCAGGGGCAAGGCCACGAAACGACATTCGCGCAGATCGTGGCTGGTGAGCTCGGGATCTCGCCGGACGATGTCGAAGTGGTGCACGGAGATACCGACCGCACGCCGTTCGGTCTGGGCACCTATGGCTCCAGGTCCACGGCGGTCTCCGGAGCGGCGGCCGTTATCTCGGCGCGGAAAGCGCGCGAGCGGGCCAGGCTGGTCGCGGCGGCGATGATGGAGGTTTCGCCCGATGACCTGGAGTGGTCCGACGGCGCCTGGCGGGTCCGCGGCGACCCCGAGCAGGCGGCGACGCTGGCCGCCATCGCGATGGCAGCGCATTCGGGCATCGAGCTTCCTGATGGCGTGGAGGCGCACCTGGATGCGGGGACCGTCTATGACCCGCCGAACCTGACCTTCCCGTTCGGTGCCTACATCTGTGTCACTGACGTTGATCCTGGCACCGGTCAGGTCGTTGTCAGGCGGTTCATCGCCGTCGACGACTGCGGCGTGCGGATCAACCCGATGATCGTCGAGGGTCAGATCCACGGCGGGCTCGCCGACGGAGTCGGCATGGCCCTGATGCAGGGCATCGCCTTCGATGCCGATGGCAACTGCCTTGGCGGCTCGTTCATGGATTACCTGCTGCCGACAGCGGTGGAATGTCCGTCCTGGGAACTTGCGGCCACGGTGACGCCGTCACCGCACCATCCGATCGGCGCCAAGGGCGTCGGTGAGTCGGCGACGGTCGGGTCGCCCGCCGCGGTCGTGAACTCGGTGATCGACGCGCTGGCGCCGTTCGGCGTACGGCACGCCGACATGCCGCTGACCCCGGCGGCCGTCTGGAGCGCCATCCAGGGCCGACCCATCCGCAGCGACCTGGCCATAACGGACTAAAAGCGGCCGGCACCGGCTGGATCTCGGGATTCATCCGGCTTTCTCGGATCAATCCTAGGATTCATCCGGACGTCCCGGGTGTCGAGACAGTGCTCAGGTTGCAGCATGATGGTCGGATGAGCGAACTATCCGAGCAGCTTCCCGACGTCGCCACGCTGCTCGCCGCGCTCGACGACGCGAGTTACCTGGCGGACGAGCCGCTGGGCACGGCGCTGTTTCTCGCCGCGCGGATGAGCCAGCCGATCCTGCTCGAGGGTGAGCCGGGAGTCGGCAAGACCGAGGCGGCCAAGGCGCTCGCCACCGTCCTCGACACCCCGCTGATCAGGCTGCAGTGCTACGAGGGCCTGACCTCGGCGGAGGCGCTGTACGAGTGGAACTATCCTCGCCAGCTGCTCGCGATCCGGCTGGCCGAAGCGCGGGGCGAGTCGCCGCGTGAAGCCGATCTGTTCAGCGACGAGTACCTGCTCGAGCGGCCGCTGCTGGCAGCGCTAGACCACCCGGGTCCGCGGCCCGCGGTCTTGCTCATCGACGAGGTTGACAGAGGCGACGACGAGTTCGAAGCGTTCTTGTTCGAGCTGCTCGCCGAGTCCGCGGTGACCATCCCTGAGCTCGGCACTCGCCGCGCCGCCTACCCGCCGATCGTCGTCCTGACCTCCAACCGGACACGCGATCTGCACGACGCGCTCAAGCGGCGTTGCCTGTACCACTGGATCGACTACCCGGATGTGCCGCGCGTCGCCGCGATCATCAGGCGCCGGGTCCCCGAAGCGGCCGGCCCGCTGGCCGACCAGGTAGCCGCAGGAGTAGCGAGGCTGCGTCATCTCGACCTGGCCAAGCCACCCGGCATCGCCGAAGCGATCAGCTGGGCTGGCGCGCTTCAGATTCTGGGCGCCGGTGAGCTGGACGCTGGGTCGGCCGAGCGCACGGCGGGTGCGGTACTCAAGTACTCCGAGGATCTCGCGACCATGCGGCGAACCGGATTTGCCGCCCTGACCGGCCGGAATGACTGACG
>DATELR010000098.1:0-7033 GCA_035276345.1 Streptosporangiaceae bacterium
GCACCAGACCCCGATCCCCCGCCGGTGCCTCCAAAACCTTCAGCCTGAACAGGGCTCTCCCCTGACTCGAGCAGCGAAGCGCGGATCCCGTCCAGGTCGGCCGCCTGGTTGACCGCGATGGTCGCGAACACGCCAGCGACCGGCCGTCCTGGTTCAAGCCCGCCGAACCGGCGGACGTACTCATCGGCCAGCAGCTTCAGCAGATTCCGGTCACCCGCCCCCACGGCGTGCCGCAACGTATCGGACAACTGCTCGTCCGACATCGCCTCGACGAGCGAGGCTTTCCCATCGCCGGGCGACGCCATGCAGAGCTCAAACACCAGGTTGAACGTCTCGACATGCTCGGCACGCTTGATCAGCGTGCTCAGCAGCGCCGCGCGCACGACCTCCTTGTCGAACAGCGAGATCCGCGACAGCGCCTCGGCCGCGTCGAGATGCTCTCCGACGGAGACGCCGATACCGACGCTCCGGAGCTCGTCCACCAGGGTGGCCAGGATCCCCTGCATGCGACTGTGGGACTAGATTCGCAGCTCAGTCACGGCGGTCTCGATGTCCCGCTCGTACTTGAGCAGCACCGACAGCGTCTGCCTGATCAGGTCGTCGCTGAGGTCGGTCGCGCCGAGCGTCAGCAGCGTCCGCGCCCAGTCCAGCGACTCGGCAATCGACGGCGGCTTCTTCAGGTCCGCCTTCCGCAGCAACGCCGTCAGCTCCGCGATCTCGGTCGCCAGGTGCCCAGCGAGCTGCGGAACGTGCAACTGGACGATCTCGGCCTCGCGTTCCACGCTCGGATAGCCCAGATGCAAGAACAGGCACCTGCGTTTCAGCGCCTCCGACAGATCGCGGCTGTTGTTGGAGGTCAGGAACACCTGCGGAATGTGGCGGGCCGTCACGGTGCCGAATTCGGGAATCGACACCTGGTAATCCGACAGGACCTCAAGCAGCAGGGCCTCGCTCTCGATGTCGAGCCGGTCGACTTCGTCGATCAGCAGGACGACCGGTTCTGCGGACCGGATCGCCGCGAGCAACGGCCGGCTCAGCAGGAACTCCTCGCCGAAGATGCCTGCCGCGTCAAGGCTGGCAGTCGACGAACCCTGGTGCAGCTGAAGCTGCAGAAGCTGACGCCGGTAGTCCCACTCGTAAATCGCCTTCGATTCGTCCAGTCCCTCGTAGCACTGCAGCCGGATCAGCGGCTTGCCTGCCGCGAGGGCTGCGCTCTTGGCTAGCTGCGTCTTCCCGGTCCCGGCCGGTCCTTCGACCAGGACCGGCTTCCCCAGCTCAGTGGCCAGATGGACGACCGTCCCCGTGGTGGCGTCAGCGAGATACCCCGCGCGGCGCAATCCTGCGAGCACACGGTCAACTGGGCTGAAATCTTCCGGCATGCACTAAGTATTACTGACGGGTAGGTAAACGTCGGCGCGCTCGCTAACGCTGATCAGTCAGCGCCAGATGTTGTTCACCGGCTTGACCGCGTTCGCGTCACCCAGATACGACCCGAGCCTGAACCCGTCCTCAAGGGTGCGCAGCACGCTGTAGTGGTAGTACTTCCGGCCGTAGGAGCCAGGTACCGCCATCCGGCTGATGATCGCGCAGACCACATGCCCGCCCGAGCCAAGCCCGTTCTTGGCTGCGATGCCACCCGCGCGCTGGTCCTCGTCGTAAGTGATGATGATGACGCCGTCGCGGCCGAACGCGGGCGAAGCCTCGATCTTCGGCACTTCATGAGCCAGGAAGTTGTCGAACTGCGTGAAGCGCTTGTTGACCGGCTTGCAGTTGGCTTCGCCGTCATCGCAGCCGTGCGGGATCACCGTGTTGAAGCGAGCCACATGGCCGGTGGCCAGCGCGTTGTTGAAGCGGACCATGCCATGGTCCTTAGTCCCCGCGGGGACATCGTTGGCGAGGCACTCCCGCGACCGCTTGGTCGCCGACCAGACGCCGCCAGGACCTTCGATGTTGTCGAACAGTATCGGCGGATTACCCGTGGTGTAGAAGCCGCTAAGCGGGCATGGCTTGTTGCTGATACAGCTGCCGCCAGAACTCGTATCGCATCTGGCCTTCCCCGCCTCCAGCCAGACCTTCCAGCTGAGCTTGGCCTGGTCAAGCTGGTGGTACAGGTTGTCGACGTTCTGATGGCACGCGATACCGCCGTCTTTCTGCTCGCAGCGGTTGAACTGGCCCGAGACCATCGCAACGTAGTTGGCCTGCGACCAGTGGGTCGCTGCGTAGTAGTTGGTGAGCCACGCCGCCCGCGGCCTGACCTTGTTCATCAGGAACGGGGCGTTGGCGGAAGTCAGGTGCGAGTAGGTGGTGTTCTCGCCGATGATCAAGAACACGTGCCCGAAGGACGGCACGTTCTCCGCCGTCGCCGCTCTGGCGGCGACTCGCGTCCCGCCGGTCGTTGCCACCGAGGCGCCGGCCGATGGCCCTACCGTCGCAGCCGGAGCCGCGAGCACGGCAGCGACCACAAGGCCGAAGCCGAGTCTGGTACGCATCGGACGGGCCCCTTTCCGCAGGCAGCAGCTAGTCCACCAGGACAGTCTCGCCGTCCGAACTGCAAACACTCAAGCATGTCGCCGACATCGTTGCGGCCGTCCCGGAGCGGGCTGACTCCCGGCCTTCCATGATCGCGAAGGATTGACGGTCCTGGAGCAACCACAAGTCTTCGGGATCATGAATTGCCGCCACTCCCGGAGAGATCGTCCGAGCGTCCGGCATCCAGTCGAGGCCACTGGGCGGTCGGCCGACCGCCCGGCCATGCCCCAACAGGCGGCCAATCAGGCGCGCCGCCGTCTGTCCTCGTATTGGTGCGCCGCTGTGGCCAGCCAGCCGGCGAATCCTCCCACTGCTCTTGGCGTCCGTATACCGTCAAGTCCATCAGCGCGTAGCTGTTGTCCAAGGCTTCGGCGCCGCGGCGGGTCGTCCAGTAAGTCTCGAAGACCCGATCGCCATCACGCAGGTAGCAGACAAGATGGAAGAGGCCGACCTGGCGGCCGACGAGGAGCGCATCGACGGAATCTTGAGCCGAGTACCACGGCATATCCCACCCCATGAAATCGCGGTAGCGGGCGCCCTCGTCATAAGGACCCTGGCAGAAGACCGCGTAGGTGATGTCGCGCGAATGCAGGTAACTCAGCTCTCCAACTTGGGTGGTCACCCATGTGCAGCCCTCGCACTGCTCGGGCGCAGGCTTGCCGGCGTACCACATGAAGTAATAAGCGATGAGTAGCTGGCGTCCCTCGAAGGAGTCCAGCAGGGTCACCGGCCCACCCGGCCCGGTCAGCGAGAGGCTCCCGTCTACCTCAACCATCGGCAAGCGCCGTCGCGCGGCGGCAATCGCGTCGCCTTCGCGCGTGTGTGCCTTCTCCCGCATCCGCAGCTTGTCGAGTTCAGCCTGGAAGGTCGCCCGATCGACGGCCCGAGGCATGCTCAGTGGATCACTAGCAGCCGCCGACCCGCCGACGTCTGCTGATTCGTCCTTCACGATGGCCTCCTCTTGTTGGTTTCGACGACGATGGCCGCATGTCTCCAGGGAGGAGGTCCGACCGTGGCCCAGGCTCCGTGACCTTCGGATTCAAGTCCTGCATGTGCCGTAAGTTGACGCGAACCCGTGACCGGTTAAGAATATCCTTAAGCTACTCGGAGACTAGTCAGGGTGAAAGGGACCCGATGGAGTGGGAGATCCTGCTGACCTCACAAGTAGAGGACTTCCTGGACAAGTTGTATGAGACAGACCGGGAGAGCCACAGGCTGGTCAATCAAGCCGTCTTAGTCCTCGAGGCTAACGGACCAGCCGAAGGTCGCCCCTTGGTAGACACGATCACACGATCTCGGATCGCGAACATGAAGGAGTTGCGCCCACCGTCCGGAGGGCGCACCGAAGTGAGGATCCTGCTGGTGTTCGATCCGTGGCGTTCGGCGATCTTGCTAGTGGCGGGTGACAAGTCTGGGCAGTGGGATCGGTGGTATCGCACGGCCATCCCTATGGCGGAGCAGCTCTACGACGATTACCTAGCCGAGCGCGAGAAGGAGATGGGGCTATGAACAACGTGTCGCGCTGGCGGGACTCGGGCCACCTTGAACGTGCTGTCGAAACAGCAGGCGGCCAGAAGGCATTTGACGCGGCAGTGAAGTCAATGCTGGATGAGGCTCGCGGCTGGCGGCTCGCGGAAATGCGCAAGCGCCGCGGGATGACTCAGGAGCAAGTTGCCACGAGGATGGGCATCTCGGTGGCGCGGGTATCCCAGATTGAGCGCGGTGACGTGTCGACACAGGATGTACTGAACCGCTACGTAGCCGCTCTCGGAGGCACGCTGAAGCTCATTGCCGACTTCGGAGATGAGCAGCTGAAGATCGCCTGACGTCAGGAGCCGTGCTGGACTCTGCGGAGCTCGAACGCGACCACGATGTCGGAGATGCCGCGGAACAAGGCGAAGAATCCAGCCCAGAAGATCACGAGGACGGCCCGTGCCGGGAACACCTGCTGCGACGCCCAGAATCCGATCAGGATCTCCAGGATGCCGGCGACCAGGCCCAGCCACCAGGTCGGATTGATATCTCTCGACGAGATGGAGGTCACCAGGTCGAGACTGCCGCGCAAGAGCAGCAGCAGCCCGACGACCGCTGCCAGCGCCCAGAACGCGCTGAACGGGGTGACGAACGACCAGATCGCGCCGCCGACGAAGAGCACGCTCATCAGGATGTGCAGCCAGGCCCAGGCGGTCCGGGTCGCGGCGATCACCATCTCGCTCGCCGCCGCACCCAGGAAGACGATGCCGAGCAGGATGCCGATCGTCGCCACCGAGGCGGTCGAGAAGCGCAAGACGATGAAGGAGATCACCAGCCACGCGACGCCGGTCACGATCATTACCCACCATGGGCCGGCCAGTTGCGCGAGGGCCGCCGGCCCGCCGGACATGGAGGATCTGACTCGAGCGGACATCTCAGCACTCCTTCCGCCGGATCGCCGCTGCCGAACTTGTACCCGTAGGCGCCGGCCGATAGTCGTGGCGCGGCTGCTGCCCAAGTGACCGCCGCCCGTCAATGACCCATCAGCGCGAATCTTTTATAATCGGTCGTCCGAATATGTAACGTATCGGGGCGCGGCGGCGCGCCGGGTGAGGTCTGCAGATGAACCCGGATCAGGAGACTCAGGCGCGCTGGCGGCACGCCTCCGCGGAGATCGCCGAGTACGGACGGCGGCTGATCACCGATGGGCTGGCCTACGGCACGGCGGGCAACCTGAGCTGCCGTGTCGGCGACCATGTGGTGATCTCGCCGACGAGCATCCCGTACGAGGACGTCGAACCGGACGACCTCTGGGTTCTCTCGCTTGACGGGAGCGTCGTTCGCGACGGCACCGCCGGGCCGTCATCGGAGACGCCATTCCATCTGGCGATCTACGCCGCCACGAAAGCGGCGGCCGTGGTCCATACCCACTCCGCCGAGGTCGTAGCACTATCCGCGACGCTCGAATACCTTCCTGCCATCCACTACTCGATCGCGCGGCTCGGCGGCCCGGTCCCGGTCGTCACGTACCGGCGCTTCGGCTCGGACACGCTGGCGGCCGGTATTCAGGCAGCGCTGTGCGATCTGGACCGGCCGCGCTCGGCGGCCATCCTGCAGAACCACGGCGCGGTGACGTACGGCTCCTCGCTGATGGAGGCGTACGACAAGGCGCTCATGCTCGAATGGCTCGCCCGCGCCTACCGGCTGGCCCTGCAGTACGGAGAGCCGCGGATCCTGACAACCGAGGAACTCGACGAGGTGACGGCCGAGGCGAGGCGCCGGCGGTATGCGATGGCGCAGCAGGATGGCGCGACCAACGCCAGTGCTCCCAACGACAGTGGCGCCAAGGACGGCGGCAGCCGATGAGCCTCGGACCCGTCTTCAGCGTCGGCGTTCACATCCTGGACGTTCTCGGCCGGCCTGTCAGCGACATCCCGCTCGGGCAGCGATCGGTTCTCCTCGAAGAGATCAAGGCGACGGCGGCGGGCACCGCCGCGGGTCCCAGCGTTGACCTGGCCCGCCTCGGCGTCCCTGTCTATAGTTGCGGCGCCATCGGCGACGACGCCCTTGGTGACCTGCTGCTCATGCTGCTGAAGAAGGAGGGCGTCGACACCAGCTACGTCATCCGCAAGCCGGGTCAGCGCACCTCCGCCACGATCCTGCCGATCCGCCCGAACGGTGAGCGGCCGGCACTCCACGCGCCAGGCGCAACGCAACTGCTCGAGCCCGGCGACCTGACGGCCGAGATGTTCGACGTCGCCGCCGGCAGCGGCGGCCGGCCGGTGCTCCATATCGGCGGACCGGACGCGCTCGGCCCGTTCGCGGGTGATCCGCTGGCGGCGCTCGCGCGAGCGGCGAAGGACCGGGGCTTCCTGGTGACGCTGGACGTCCTGCGGGTGGGCGACGCGACGGCGTTCAAACGCCTGAGGCCGCTGCTGGCCGTGTGCGACTGGTTCATGCCGAACGAGGACCAGATCCGTAACTTCACCGGCGAGAGCGACCTGACCCAGGCGATGGCTGCGGCTCGCGCGGCCGGCGCGGCCGCAGTGGCCGTCACCCGCGGCGCCGACGGCTGCTCGCTCGACTGGGGCGGCGGAATCATCGACGTGCCGGCGATCGATGTGGACGTCATCGACACGACGGGTTGCGGGGATGCGTTTGACGCGGGATTCATTACGGCCCTGCTGACCGGATGCGACCACGAACAGGCTGCGTGGCTGGCCGTCGCATGCGGCTCGCTCGTCGCGACAGGTCTGGGTTCGGACGCGGGTCTCACCTCACTCGACACCGCGCTCGACCTCCTCGGCGCGGCGCGACCTGAGATCGCGACGGCGATCCGCAGCAGGACAAAAGCGCCCGCGACCGCCTAGCTGGCCCAGGTCGGGCCGTCGGAGCCTGCTGGGTAATCCTCGAGCGGAACAAGATCTTTGGCCCAGGCGTCGAGCACCGGGGTGACGACGCGCCAGGACTCCTCGGCTTCGTCGCCCCTGATGGACAGCGCTGTCTCGCCGGTGAGCACCGCGTGCAGCAG
>DATELR010000099.1:0-13386 GCA_035276345.1 Streptosporangiaceae bacterium
GCACGCGCTGATCCGCGAGGTGCTCAGTCAGGGCTTGGCTGCAGCGCAGCGCGGTGAGTTGCACAAAGCAGCCGCCGAGGCGCTCGAACAGCGCGCCAATCCCCCGAGCGCGCCGGCCCGCCTTGCCTACCACTGGTCCAGGGCGGCCGGCGCCACTGCCCGAGAGAAGGCGGTCACCTGGTCACTGCGAGCGGCGCGGGACGCGGTGTCTGGCTTCAGCTTCGAGGCCGCGCCATCGCACTACGCTGACGCGCTGCCTGGCCGACCGGCAGAGGCGATCGCGGTGTCCGTCGAGTACGGCGAGGCGCTGCAGATGTGCGGCGACATCGCAGCGGCCAGGGAGGTGCTTCGAGGCGCTGCGCAACAGGCGGCGGCAGCCGGGCGAGGCGTCGACCTGGCCAGGGCCGCGCTCGCCATTGGCGGCGGCCTGGCTGGCTTTGAAGTCCCGCTCCAGGACGAGGAGCAGGTGGACCTGCTGCGGAAGGCCGATTCGGCGCTGCCAGCGGCTGAAACCGCTTTGCGGGCGGCGGTGCGCGGCCGGCTATCACTTGCGCTTGCCGGCTCCTTGCCGCAGGCGGAGAGGGTGGCGCTGGCGCAGGACGCCGTGCAACTCGCGCGCACCGCCAGAGACCGTCAGATCGAGCCAGCCGTGCTGGCCGCCTACTGCGACGCAATCGCGGGCCCGGATTACGTGCATGAGCGGGCCGAGGCCGCGGCTCGCATGCTGAGCTTGGCCACCGACCTGCCGGAAGACAACCTGCAGCGGCAGACAAGCGTGCTGCTGGCCCGCCGACTGCTCCTCGTGGCGCTACTGGAGCAAGGTGACCTGTCCGGGGCCGAGCAGCAGGCAGCCGCATACGAGCGGGTAGCGCACCGCCTCGGCATCCCCCAGTACGGCTGGCTGCCGGAGATCTGGCGGGCCATGCGCGCGCTGCTGGACGGCGACCCTGACGGCGCGCTGGAGCATGCGACCGCCGCTGATGGCGTCGGCCTTCGAGCCCACAGCGTCAACGCACAACTGATGGCGTTCACCGCGCGCATGCAAGCCCACCTCGACCGCGGTACCGCGTCCGAGTTCGCCGACGATGTAAGAGCACTGCTGACCGGGTTCGGGCCGGACATGCCGACGATGTACTACGCGGCACCCGCTCGGCTGCTGCTCGCCGCCGGCGACGGCGGTCAGGCGCGAGCAGTGCTGCGGTCGCTGCTAGACGACACATCGAAGGCACGGCCGAAAGACGCCGAATGGCTGGAGTGCCACTGGGCCATGGCCGACCTCGCGATCAGCCTTGATGACCGGGACGCTGCAGTCCGGCTTGCGGCGGAACTGTCCCCCTATGAAAAGTTGTGGGCGGTAGACGGGATTGGTGGCGCCGTCTTCGGCACGGTGGCCGAACAGCTTGGCAGGCTGGCTGCCTACCTGGGTCAGCCGGACACGGCAGCCCGGCACCTCGCGACCGCGCGCGATCGGTACGAGCAGCCAGGAACCCGGGCCCTGCGCGCCCGAGTCGACTCCCTCCAGGCCACGCAGCCGCTGGCCTCTGGTGGCCGCAGGGAAGATGCCACCGGCCTGCTCCAGCGCAACGGGCAAGTCTGGCTCGCTGAGTGGCGCGGCCGCGCCAGCATCGTCCCTGACGGCAAAGGGATCCGCGACCTGGCCGTCCTGCTGGCCCGTCCAGGTCAACCGGTGCCCGCGCTGGACCTGGTCGAGGCAGCGGGCGGCCCTCCTGCCGAGGCAGCCGGCGGCAGCCTTGGCCCGATATTGGACGCGACGGCCCGTCGCGCTTACCAGCAGCGGCTCGCCGACCTGGCCGACGACCTCGCCGAGGCGGAAGCGAACGCTGACCTCGGGCACGTCGAGCGGCTGAAAGCCGAGCGGTCAATGCTCGCAGCCGAGCTTGCGGGCGCCGTTGGCCTGGGCGGCCGCACCAGGTTCGGCGGCGATCCAGCCGAACGAGCGCGCAAGGCCGTCACGATGCGCATCCGAGCCACGATCAACGCCATCGCGGAACAGGACGACATCCTTGGCAAGCACCTGCGCAACACGATCCGCACCGGCCGGATGTGCAGCTACCAGCCAGAAGAAAACGTCAGATGGAAGATCTGACGATGTCAGCCCGGAACTGACGCTTCTAAGTCGTATCCCGCCACGACCAGAAAGGGTGATCGGGATGACGACAACGAACGTCGAGGCCAGCGCGATCGAAGAGCTGGCTGGCCGAATCTTCAGCACCGGAGTGGGAGCGGCCGAGCTGTGCACCGCTTACCTGGGTATTCACCTCGGGCTTTACAAGGCCCTCGCGGACGGACCACAGACATCGGCGGCGCTCGCCGAACGAACCGGTTGCGACGAACGGTACGTGCGCGAGTGGCTGACGGCACAGGCCATCGCCGGGTTCACGACCGCGATCGGACCCGATCCTGCGACAGCCGAGTTCGGACTGGCTGAAGGCACCTATGAAGTGCTTGTTGACGAGACTTCGCCGGCCTATCTGGGCGGCCTTGCCGACATAGTCGCCGCGGCCGGGCGGGTCCTGCCGCTGCTTGCCGACGCCTACCGGTCCGGGGCTGGTGTGCCTTATGCCGCGTATGGACCGGATGGAGTGAGCGCCCAGTCCGCGCTCAACCGGCCAGCCTTCGTGAACTCTCTCGTCGCAGAGTGGCTGCCGCAGCTTCCTGACGTCCTGGCCCGCCTCCAGGACGAGGCCGATCCCGCTCGGGTGGCCGACCTGGCCTGCGGCACGGGATGGGCAGCGATCGAGCTGGCCAAGGCGTTCCCCCACATCCAGGTGGACGGCCTGGACAACGATGAGGCCTCGGTCGCGATCGGCCGCCAGCACGCTGTCGATCACGACGTGGCCGATCGGGTGGACCTTGAGGTCGTCGACCTCGGGGACAAATCGGCCGACTGGTCACCGCGCTACGACCTGGTACTCCTCATCGAGTGCGTGCACGACTTGCCGCGGCCGGTCGAGGCGCTGCGACACGCTCGCGCGGCGGTACGGCCAGGCGGTACGGTCCTGGTCGTGGACGAGCGGGCAGCCGAAGTCTTCACCGCGCCTGGCGAGCCGACCGAACGGTTCTTCGCGGCGGCCAGTGCCATCTGGTGCTTGCCACAGGGCCGGGTTGGTCCCGACCCCGAGCCGGTGGGCACCTTGATCCGCCCCGCGGCCATGCGCGAGCTAGCCTGGCGGGCTGGCTATCAGGATGCGGATGTCCTGCCGATCGAGCATCCAGCCTGGCGGTTCTACAGGCTGGTCCCGTGAACGCGCTCGATGGCCGGGTCGCGATCGTGACAGGCACGTCCTCCGGACTTGGCCGACGATTCGCCGAGGTGCTGGACGGCGCGGGAGCCCGCGTCGTCCTCGCCTCCCGGCGCCAGGACGCAAACCTGGAACTGGCTGCGCGGCTGCGGGACGCGCTGCCGGTGGCCTGCGACGTACGGAAACCCGCCGACCGTGAGGCTCTGGTGCAGGCCGCTATCGGCCATTTCGGGCAGATCGACGTCCTGGTTAACAACGCCGGGGTGGCCTACTCCGTGCCGGCCGAAGACGAGGCCCCTGAGCAGCTGCAAGACCTGATCGACACGAATCTGACCGCTGTCTTCGGGCTCACTCAGCTCGTTGGCCGGCACATGCTGGTCCGGCGCAGCGGGGTGATCGTGAATATCGCCTCGCCTTCAGCCAGCGTGAGCCTCGACCGGTACGCGCTGGCCGGCTATGGCGCGACTAAGGCTGGCGTCGTCGCGCTGACCAGGGAGCTTGCCTTCCAATGGGGCGGGCGCGGGGTGCGGGTGAACGCCCTCGCGCCGTCGTTCTTTCCCAGCGCGACCACGGGCTGGCTCGCCGATCCTGAGCAAGTGGCCTGGATATCGGCCAACGCACCACTAGGCCGCCCGCCCAGATCGGAGGAACTCGACGGGCCGTTGCTGTTCCTTGCCTCCGATGCCTCGAGTTATGTCACCGGGCAAACCCTGTACGTGGACGGAGGCTGGAGCTGCCACTGACCAGCGGCACCGGGGTGCCGGCCGGCGTAGCGTGGAGGCTGGCAGGCAGGTACGGGCCGTCGCCGACAGGAAGCAGGCCGGTATGTCCCTTTTCCAGCGGGCCCAGGACATCGTCAGGGCCAAGGCCAACAAGGCACTTGATGCCGCCGAGCGACCGGACGAGATCCTCGATCTGTCGTATGAGGACATGCTTGACCAGATCACCACGGTCAAGCAGGGTCTGGTCAGCATCGCTGCGTCGCGGAAGCGCCTCGAACTGCAGGAGCAGCAGCTTCAGGGCACCGTAAAGCACCTGGATGATGCGGCTAGGGCCGCGCTCGCGCAAGGGAAGGATGACCTTGCCCGCGAGGCGCTGAACCGCAAGGCGGCCGCTGAGCAGCAGATCGATGGCTTCGGCGCGCAGCGCGACGAGCTGGATGAGCAGCAGCAGAAGATGGAGCAGGCACTGAGCGCGCTGCAGGACCGGGTGAGCAAGTTCCGCAACCAGAAGGAAGTGCTGAAGGCGCAGTACCAGGCGGCGCGGGCGCAGAACGCGGTAAACGAGACCGCGACGGGAATTTCCACCTCGTTCGGCGATACCGGCTCCGAGCTGCAGCGCTCCATGGACAAGATCGAGCAGATGCAGGCCCGCGCCGGCGCGACGGACGAGTTGCTGCAGTCCGGCGTTCTGGAGGACGTCGGCGGCAACACAGACGACATCGAGCAGGAACTGGACGAAGCCGGCCGGAATGCCCAGGTGGACAAGCAGCTGGCGGCTATGAAAGCCGAGATCGCCAGGTCCTCCGATACGCCGCAGCTTCCGGCGAAAGGTGACTGACGAGTACTGGCAGGGATACCTGAACCGGGCTTCGCGCTTGGGGAGTAGCCTCGGGCGATGTCGTACGTCGTGGATTTCAACACAGTCTCGACCGTTGGCTTGGAGTCATCGCCGGTCGCGGCCGCACTCGCTGGTCTGCGGGCGAATGAAGCCCGCTACTTCAAGAACAAGTACGACCACGTCTTCACGGTGGAGCCCGCGGACAACGCGAAGACCACCATCGACTGGGTGCACCGGATCCTCAAGGAAGAACGCGACATCGTCATATCGTCCCGTCCGCTGGAGGCTACGGCCTTCCAGGTCGAGAACATCCGAATGGCCTACGTCTTTTACGAGAGCGGCCTGTCAATCAACGTGATGTACACCATCGACGGCCCCAAGCGGGCGGTCGGGTTCAAGCTCTCCGAAGGGATGGAGGTCCCCGCAGAGCTTGCCTCGCAGTTCAAGTTCGCCAGGCAGAAGTCGAAGCTGGCGGGAACCATTCGCGGTTCCTACTTCGTACTCAAGAACGAGTACTGAGGTCATGCTCGCAACGCCGTCGCAATGCCACACTGCCCTGAGCCGACGCCATCTGCGCGGCCGAGCGCAGGCGTGAGATGGCGGCTTGCTCCTCGTCGTAAGCGGCACGCATGCGCATGATTTCCGGTAGCCACCAGAGATCATCGTGCTGTTCGGCGGCGGCCAACGCCGAGTCGAGCGTCTCGCGTGCGGCATCCAGACGGTTGCTGCTGGCAAACAGGTCTGCCTGCAGCGATAGCCAATACGGCATTCGGGCCAAGGAGTTTTCGGCCGCGAGATTCGCAATGCCCTGCTGGGCGAGGCCAATGCCCGGTTCTCCCCGCTGCGACCAGCCAGCCAGGATCAGTCCCCACTCGCGGTAGTAGGCGAATCCGTACTGGTCGCACAGCTCGCGCAGCTCACCAGCGGCGTCCTTGAGCGCTGGCAGGTCATGGCGCATCTGGTACGTGATCGAGCCGTAAGCCAGCGCTACGGCCAGACAGAACGGATGGTCGATTGATCTGGCCAGCCTGATGGCCTGATGGCAGGCGGCCTTGGCCTCGGGATCGTGGCCTAGCAGCCAGTGAGCCTGTGCCGCCCAGATCATGCCGAAGATGTCGGGCCTGACGCCGGTAATCAGCCAGGTCGGGCTGTCCGCCAGAGAGGCGGCAAGCTCGAGGTGGCGCAGTCCCTCCTCCAGCTTCCCGAGGCTCAATGCCGAGCCACCGACCGCCACATGCACCTGCCCCCTCAGCGGGGAGGTCCGGTCGACAAGGTGAAGCGCCCGATTAGCAAGCTTGAAAGCATCGGCGGTACGCCCCTGTACGAACCGCGACGTCCACAGCGCGACCAGGTCGGCCACCTCTGAGTCCCGGCGGCCCGCCTCTTGGGCCAGGGCGACCGTACGCTCGAAGGTCTGTCTCACCTCCGCGGAGGCGTAACCGTAGGTGGCAGTCAGCGGCGCCGCGATCGCCTCGAGGTTCGCAAGCTCCTGCTTGTCACGATCGGCACTGGCAGGGAGGTCACCAATTATCGACAAGGCCGCCCGGTAGAGCCGGATGGCCTCCTCGTTTGCGTACCTGTCCTTGGCCCGCGCCCCTGCGGCGGCGAGGTAGGGCACCGCTCGGTCGGGGACGGAGCTGCGAGCGTAGTGATAGCCGAGCAGTTCCGCGTGCTCGAAGCGCTGGCTGGTCCGGGAATCCTCCAGCAAGGCGGCGGCGCGCCCGTGCAGTTCGCGCCGGCGCGCTTCCAGCATGCCGTCGTAGGCCACCTCGCGGGTCAACGAATGCGTGAACGCGAAGGTCCGCTCCAGGCCGCCGTGCCGCTCCCGGAGAAACTCCAGCCCTTTCAGCTCCTGCAGCCGCTCCTCCAGCGAAACATCGCCGTCCCAGACGTCCTGCGCCAGATCCAGCGAGAATTCCCGGCCGAGCACCGCGGCCATCTGCAGCGTCGCCTTCTGATCTGCGGTAAGCCGGTCGATACGAGCGGCCAGCACCTGCTGAACCGTCTTCGGCACCGCGACACCTTCTTCGTCGGCGACCTGATCCCGGGAAGCCCTCGCCAGTTCTTCGAGGAACAAGGGGTTGCCTTCTCCCCGCTCCGCGATGGCCGCCGCAGCCGGGCCTCCGCCGTCGAAGATCGAGGTCACGATCTCTTGGCTGGCAGCCGCCGACAGCGGCCGCAGCGCCATCTGGGACGTGAACGATTTGGCTGGCCACGGGATGGAGTAGCCGGGCCGGTACGTGACCAGCAGCATGATGGGCACGGACGGCAGCTCATCGACGAACCGGACCAGGAACTGCTCGGATGTCTGATCGATCCAGTGCAGATCCTCGATCAGCACGATCACCGGCCGGCGTTCAGCCTCAGCCACCAGCAACATCGAGAGAGCGTGGAACGTGCTCGCCCGGATGGCCATGGGATCGAGTCCCGCCACCGCAGGGTCGCTGGTCGGCGAGCCGAACGCGTGGCGGAGGTAGTGCGCCAGCGAAATGTCCAGATCAAGGCTCTTGACCTTCCGCTCGACCTTGGTCCCCAACAGGTCGGGGGAATCATCGGCGGAGATCCTGCAGGCGCTGCGCACCAATTCGAAGAGCGGCAGGTACGCGACGGCTGCGCCGTAGGATCGGCACCGGCCCTCCAGCACAGTCGCGTCAACCTCGGCTAGGCGACAGAACTCCCAGGCAAGCCGGGACTTCCCCAGGCCTGGTTCTCCCGCAATACCGACCGCCTGGCCGTCACCGGCCAGTACGGTCTCCAGCAGCCGCCGCACCTCGGCAAGCTCGCGGTCCCGACCGGTGAACGGGCTCAGATCACTGGCAACGTCGAGCCGGGAGGTGCCGGCGCCCAGCCCGGTCACCCGCGACGGGCGGACAACGCGCTCCTTGACCTGGACCGGCGCGACCTGTTCCATCTGGAAGTAGCTGCCCACCAGGTCAGCGGTCTGCCGGCTGACCAGTATCGCGCCCGGCGCTGCCGCAGCCTGCAGGCGCGCGGCCAGCACTGTGGTGTCACCGAAGGCGGTGTAGTCCACCCGGAGGTCGTCGCCGATCGTCCCGACTACCACCAGGCCGCTGTTGATCCCGATCCGGACCGGCACCTCGGCCCGGGCTGTGATGCCGAGCGCGGCCAGGACTGCATTCTGCGCGTGGTGCTCATCAGCAATCGGCGCTCCGAACAACGCCATGAACCCATCGCCGAGGAACTGGTTCACCGTGCCGTCATAACGGTGCACCTCGGCCAGCGCGGCCTGGAAGAACCGGTCGATCAGCAGGTGGAACTCCTCAGGACCGAGATCCACCGCCATTGCGCTAGACCGGACTATATCGCAGAACAGCACGCTCACATGCTTGCGCTCACCCTCAGCGGCGCTCCGCACGGCGAGGATCTCGTCGCGGACGTGTGAGGGGGTGTAACCAGCCGGAGGGGCTCCCGACTCCACCGCGCGCCCGCATCCGGGACAGAACCTGGCGCCGGGCGGCCGCATCGTGCCGCATGCGGGGCAGGAGTTCACCAGCTGCGCGCCGCAATGGAAGCAAAAGCGCGCCTCACTCGAATTCTCCTGGCTGCAGCGAGGGCACCGCACCGGCGACCACCCCCCAGCTGGTCAGCTCCGGCGACATGCTAGATCCGGCCAGAATATTCCGCGACGATGGATCTCGCCGGCCCGGCCCGGCCTCATGGCGTGAGGTCGCTCATCTGCGGCGAGCAGGCATAGGTAACTGCTGGCCAATGGCATCATGACGCGCACGCGGACTAACCAGGTCGACCGCGCCAGCAGCTAACTTGCCCGTCTGGTTAACATTTCGGACATGAACATCGTGTTCGTCGAGCCGTTCTTCCCGTCCAATCAGCGCCAGTTCGCTCGCGCCCTGGCCGAAGCTGGAGCGACTGTGATCGGCATCGGCGAATACGGCACCGAGGCGCTGGACGAGCAGCTCAAAGGCTGGCTATACCACCATGAGTGGGTGCCGTCAGTCACCGACGTCGGGGCGATGACGGCCGCTGTGCGCAAAGTGCAAGACAGGCTGTGGGTGGACCGACTCGAGGCGACTATCGAGGCGCATACTCTGCCCGCGGCGCAGATCAGGGAGGCTTGCAGCATCCCGGGGACATCGGTACGGACAGCGTGGCTGTGCCGGGACAAGCCCTCGATGAAGCAGGCGCTGCGCGAGGCTGGCGTGCCCACAGCCGCCTCGACGGCGGCGAACAGCGCAGGCGAGGTGCACGCCTTCGCTGAGCAGACCGGGTACCCGCTGATTCTCAAGCCCCGCAGCGGCGCCGGCGCGCTGGACACGGTCCGGGTGGACGACGTCGCCGGCCTGGAGCAGGCACTCGGCCTATTCGGCGGCCAGGGCGTCGAGTCGATCGCCGTGGAGGAGTTTGTCGAGGGTCACGAGGGCTTTTACGACACGATCACTATCGACGGCCAGGTGGCGATGGACTTCGTGTCGCACTACTACCCGAATGTGCTTGAGGCGATGCGGACCCGATGGATCTCACCGCAGTTCGTCTCCACCAACCGGCTCGACACAGCGCCGGAGTACGCCGAGCTGCGGGACATGGGGCGAAGGGTGATCTCGGCTTTGGGGATCGGGACGTCAGCAACTCATATGGAGTGGTTCTTCGGTCCTAAAGGGCTCAGGTTCTCTGAGATCGGCTGCCGACCGCCCGGCGTCGGCGCCTGGGACCTGTACGCTGCGGGCAACGACCTGGACATCTACCGGGAGTGGGCGAACGCGATCGTGCACGGCCAGACCAGTGCCGTGCCCTCGCGCCGCAATGCCAGCGGGATGATCGCGTTGCGTCCCGAACGGGACGGCAACATAACCGGTTACTCCGGCTTGGAAGACCTGCAGCAGCGATATGGCGAGTGGGTTATTGACACCCATCTTCCCGAGCAAGGAACACCAACCCAACCGGTGGCGGCCGGCTACATGGCTAACGCCTACGTCCGGATGCGCCACCCCGATTACGACACGCTGCGCGGGATGCTGGACGAGGTTGGGCGAACATTGCATGTTCACGCCCAGTGAAGGTAACGCTGCTGGGGCCGCAACGCCGGCCCACGGTCGATGCCGTTGCTGGATCGCTTCCTGCCGGGCAGCCGATTGCCACCATCAGCGCAGGATGGCAGGAACGCGAGAGCGACGACGGCGAGCTGAGCAGCCTGCTCGGGTCCCGTGACGTGAACCTTCAGCTTTACCAGCGATGGCGCGACGTTCAGGAGCGCGACGCGGAATTCGCCATAGCCGAGCGCAGGCTGGCCGAAGTTCTCGATGAGCTACAGGCTCTGTACCTTCTGCGGCTGGATCGCGAACTGCAGGCCGTGTACGCGATCCAGCGCCGCACTGGCGCCGAACGGCTCCGGGCTGAGGTTCTCGCCGAGAGCATCGCCGCGGTACGGAACCTCGACAAGGCGCACCTGCAGCGGGTTTCTGAGACCCGGCTGGAGTTCTACCAGAGCCTCCGCCCGCACGACCGGCCGGTGATCGCCAGCCATCGCGCCGAGGTGGATCAGCTGCTCGGCGACGCCTGCGCCCTTGTTGTGACTGGCGGGCATGTGGGCGTGCTAGCCGATGTCCTGCACCTGTTCAATGTTGCGGCCGCACTGCGCTCGCCGGTGATTGCGTGGTCCGCAGGCGCGATGGCGCTGGCCGAGCGGATCGTGCTCTTCAACGACCGCGCCGCACACGGGCCCGGCCAGCCTGAGGTTTACGGTGCTGGCCTCAGTCTGCTGCGCAGCATTGTGCCGCTGCCGCACGCACGAGCTCGGCTCCTGCTCGATGACCGGCCGCGAATGGCCGTTTTCGCCCGCAGGCTCGCGCCCGCGAGGTGTCTCCTGCTGGGCGCCGGCGCCCGGATAGACATCGACGGCGAGGGCGCATTGCCGCCCGGTGTCCAGGTGCTTTCGGACGACGGTCGGGTCGCCGCGCTGGAGGCAGCCTGACCACCACCGGCCGACAGGTGCCGCCGCGCCGCAAGCTCGCAATCAACAGGCTCAGGGAGCGAAAGCCGCTCGGGCCTGTCGTCGTCGACCGTTTCCTTGCCCGGCATGAGGTGCCGATCATCGAGGGGAACCTGTGCACGTTCCTATTCCGTGGTGATGCCGATGAAGTCCACCTCGCCCACCAGATCTTCGGTCTGCCTGGCCATATCCCGCTGCGGCGGGTGGCGGACACCGACTTGTGGTACCTCGTTCTGGAACTGCCCGAGGGATCCAGAGTCGAATATCAGCTCGAGATTTCGCGCGGCGGGCATCACGAGCGCATCAACGATCCGCTGAATCCGCATATCGCGCACAGCCCGGTGGGCAGCTCGTCGGTCTGCTTTGCCCGCGGGTATGAGGTGCCCGACTGGACACAGCCAGATCCGGAAGCACGTTCAGGCTCGTTTGTTGAGTTCGCGATGCCGAGCCGCGCGCTGCGCCGCGATGCGAAGGTGACGCTCTACCTCCCCGCTCGCTTCCGACCCGCGGCGCGCTACCCGCTGCTGATCGTCCACGACGGTGGCGACTACCTCCAGTACGCCTCGGCCGGCACCGTGCTCGACAACCTGATCCACCGCCTCGACGTCGCCGAGACGCTGGTGGCGTTCACTTACCCCGGCGACAGGTTGACCGAGTACGCCAACTCGGCTGCACACGCCCGCTTCTTGACCGCCGAGCTGGTGCCGCGGCTGGAGGCGGAGTTCCCACTGGCCGGAACGCCGTCAGCACGATGCTTGATGGGCGCGAGCTTCGGAGCGGTCGCCGCCCTGTCGACCGCCTACCGGTACCCGGACAGCTACGGATCGCTCCTGCTGCAGTCCGGCTCTTTCGTCTTCACCGACATCGGCAATGATCATGGTGGAGGTCCTGCGTTCGAGCCTGTGGTCCGGTTCGTGAACCGGTATCGTGCCGTTCCGCGCCATGTCGCCGACCGCGTCTTCATGAGCTGCGGCGTCTACGAACCTCTGATCATCAGGAACCGGTCCATGGTGCCAACGTTCGAGGCTGCCGGGATCACTGTCCGCTATGTGGAAGCCCGCGACGGGCACAGCTGGGAGAATTGGCGGGACCGGCTACGCGAAGGGTTGTCATGGATATTCCCCGGTCCGCAGAAATTCTTCTATGAGTGATCGGCTGAAAGTCGCGGAACGGTGGTACTCCGACCGCATCCAGAGCGAGATCAACGTTGTTCGGTGGGGCGCGTTTGGCGCGCCTGTCCTGGTGCTACCCTCCGCGGGCGGTGATGCCGAGGAAGTCGAGCGGTTCGGCCTAATCGACGCCTGCGGGCCATTGCTTGCCGAAGGCCGGGTCAAGCTGTATTCGGTCGACAGCGTCGCTGGGCGGGCGATGGTCGCCAAGACCAGTTCAGTCGAGCACCGGATGTGGTTGCTCAACCAGTTCCATGAATGCGTCCGGTGGGAAGTGGTTCCTGCGATCCATGCGGATCTTGGCGGGCGGTCGATGGATGTGATCGCCTGCGGTGCCTCGATCGGCGCGTTCAATGCGCTGGCCCTCCTCTGCCGTTATCCAGACGCCTTCGCCGCAGCCATCGGCATGAGCGGCTCCTACAGGATCGAGCGTTTCTATGACGAAGCATGGAGCCAGGACCTGTACTTCGCCGCCCCTTTGCAGTTCCTGCCAGGGCTAGAAGGTCCCCAGTTGGACCGGCTCCGCCAGCGGCGGGTCGTGCTCGCGTCAGGCGAGGGCGACTGGGAAGACATCGGCGAGTCGTGGAGGATGGCGGCGGCCCTTGGCGGCAAGTCGATACCCAACCGGGTGGACAACTGGGGGCCGCAATGGGCTCACGACTGGCCCACCTGGCACAAGATGCTGCCCCAGTACCTCCGCGAGATCACCTGACCACCGGGCAACTGAGCTCGACGTCCAGTCCGCCATGCTCACTTGGGCTGTTACGGCTCGCCTATCAGGCGTGGGCCTAGCACCGGGATGGACCCGGTGCTACTTTCCGGTGTTGTGACGCGCTTCACTAGCTTGCAGGTTTGGGCTGCCGATCTGGCAGCATCGGCGAAGTTCTATGGACAGTTCCTTGGGCTCGAACTAGACGAGGAACCTCATCAGCACACCGGAAACGAAGCTCTCCACTACGACGTAGCCTGGGGCAACTTCACTTCGGGTGAATACATGTTGTTCCACCTCGCGCAAGCCGAACCGGGCCAGCACACGACTGGCGCACAGATCGGGATCACCGTCCGAGATGTCGACGCAGTACATCAACTGGCGGCTCAGTTCGGGGTGCCAGTGCTGGAGCGGCCCCATGACGGGGAGTATGGGCGGAATGCCCTGTACGAGGATCCTGACGGGAACATCGTGTCGGTCACGACGGCCTAGCTGTTAGTCAGGAACTCGGCCGTTTCACGATCTCCGGCGCCGTGCTTGGATCTGGATCTGACGTTGGGTGCGAGGTGCGGGCCGGTCCAGCGGCGATGACAGCGGCACCCTCGCCGGGGACTCGCCCACGGGGCAATCGAGGGCCTGCTGAATCAGACTGTGCCTGCGCATCAGCCCGCTTCGGTAGTCCTGCAGCCCACGAAGTTCGCGGATTGCCTCGCTCCAGAC
>DATELR010000100.1:0-3974 GCA_035276345.1 Streptosporangiaceae bacterium
CTCCGCGACCAGATCTGGCTCAAGCTGGTCGGCAACGTTGCGTTCAACCCGGTCACCGCGCTGACGAGAGCCAAACTCGGCGACCTGGGAACGGCGCCGGAAATGGTCGACCTGCTCAAGGCCGTCTTCGCTGAGTGCGCCGCCGTCGCCGGGAGGCTGGGGATCACGTTCCCGGTATCGCTGGACCGGCGGCTCGAGGCCGGCATCGCGGTCGGTGACCACAAGACCTCGATGCTGCAGGACCTGGAGGCGGGAAAGCAGCTCGAGCTCGGCTGCATGACCGGCGCAGTGGCCGAGCTCGCTGGCCGGCTCGGCGTTGCCGTTCCGCACGTCGAGACGATCCACGCCTGCGCGACCCTGCTCGACCAGCTAAGCCGCCGATCCTGAGGTCGTAAGCGGGCCCGCGCGGGGCTCGCGCAGGCTCTTTGTGAGGGCGGTTTTAGAACACCAATGGCCCATCGGGTGTTTTCTTACGGCCCCGATGGGCCATTGGTGTTGTAATTCACCGCCGCTGGCTGACCCTACGAGGGTCCAGGTCTTGACACGGTCTTGACCTCAATGCAATCGTTTAACCTGCAATCGATTAACTACGTGTGGAGCCGCCGGAACGTTCTTGCCGCCCGTTGTGCTCCGCGCTGCGCTGAAGGGTCCCCCGATGCCCGATCAGCTCTGTCCGGCGGGTTGCGCTGACACGCTGCCGACGGGGATGGCTGCCCGGTGACCAGGCGCGTCACCATGAAGGACGTAGCCGAGGTCCTCGGAGTCTCGACCGCGACGGTGAGCCGTGCGCTCCAGGATGATCCGGCGATCAGCGTCGCGACCAGGCGCGCCGTGTTCGAGGTGGCGAAACGGGTGCAGTACCGGCCATCGGCGGCCGCGCGCAGGCTCAGGACGAAGTCGACATCCCTGATTGGCGTCGTCGTGCAGAGCGTCGGCGACGGCTACATCGGGGACGTCGTTCTCGGCATTCAGGGCCGGGCGCGCGATCTGGGTTACCAGCCGCTGTTCTTCGCGGCAGAGGGCCATGCCGACCTCGAGGCCGAGGCGCTCGACGTATTTCTCTCCGAGCAGGTGACCGAGCTCATCGCGGTGTCGCCGACCGGCCGGCCAGAGCTGCTGCGGCGCGCCGTCGCGGAGGGCATGCACGTCGCGGTCATCAACGGCGACGCTGAGGTTCCCGCGCGGCAGTTCACCGATGTCGCCAGCGGCAGCATCGGTGCCAGGGTCAAGCGGCTCGAGGCGGCTGATGATGCCGAGCCGATCTGCCACATCAGGTTCGACGACGTGGCAGCCGGCCGGCTGGCTACCGCGCATCTGACCGGCCTCGGCCACGCGAACTTCGTGCATCTGCGCGGGCCGCGGGTCCGTTCGAGTCTGCTGCGGCTGGTCGGATACCGGCTGGCGCTGACCGAGGCCGGCCTCTGGCCGCAACCCGTTGTCTCGCCCGACGCCGCCGACATGCCGAGCCGTGAGGAGGCGGTGGCCAGGTTCCTGCGCGATGCGACACCGCCCGTCGCGATGGTGGCCTACGACGACATGGCGGCGGTCGCGGCGCTTCGTGCCGCGCATCAGGCCGGCTGGCTCGTGCCGGCGGACCTGTCCGTGGTGGGCATCGATGACATTCAGTTCGCCGCCTACACCAACCCCGGCCTGACCACCGTGGCGCAGCCGAAGCACGAGCTCGGGGCCCTAGCGGTGGACGCGCTCCTGGCCAGGCCCGGGGCGGAGGCGGACGGCGCGAACTCCGCCGTTCCGGCGCGCAGAACACTCGACGGCCGGCTCGTGATCAGGGAGTCGACGGCGCCCGCGGCGCCGGCCGGGCCACTACACGCGGGGGCCGGGCAGGAGGTGGCGCGATGACGACCGACATGCAGTCGATCGAGCTGGAGCCGCTGTCCTCGACTGGCGCGAGGCCAGCCGGCCTGCGGGCCACCGCGCTGCGGCGGCTGCGCCGCGACCCCGTGGCGATCTTCGCGTTCAGCCTCCTCATGCTGTTGATCCTGGCGGCGATCATCGGCGGGCCGCTCGCAGCGCACTTGACTGGCCACAGCCCTGACGAGCAGTTCGCCAACGCACTTGCGGCGAACAGCGAGCCGATCGGCGTGTGGCAGCGGACCTACCTGGCCAATGGGACGACCCACAATCCGAACGGCAGCCTGTTCGTGCTCGGCGCCGATGCGCTCGGCCGCGACCTGCTTGTCCGGGTCCTTTACGGCGCCAGGATCTCGCTGCTGGTCGCGACGTCGGCGACCGCGCTCGCACTGGTCATCGGGATCTCGCTCGGCCTGCTTGCTGGCTATTTCGGCGGCTGGATCGACAGCATCGTGAACCGGCTGACCGAGACCGCGATGGCGTTCCCCAACCTGCTTCTCGCCGTGGGCTTGGCTGTCGTCATCGGTCCTGGCCTGCTCAACGTCGTGATCATCATTGCGCTGTTCACGTGGTTCTATCCGGCCAGGATCGTGCGTGGCGCCACCATCGCGACCAAGCAGATGACGTTCGTGGCCGCTGCCCGAACCGTCGGCGCCAAGCCCAGGCGGATCTTGCTGGTGCACCTGCTGCCGCAGGTGTGGGGCCCGCTGCTGGTCTACGGCACGTCGATCATCGCGAACAACATCATCTTCGAGGCTGGCCTGTCCTACCTGGGCGTTGGCGTCCCGGCACCAACGGCGAGCTGGGGGCAGATGCTCTCCGACGCCGTGACCTCGGGGATGTATCAGACGGACCTGATACTCGCGCTCGCCCCGGGCATCGCGCTCGTCCTGACCATGCTGGCGTTCAACCTGCTTGGCGACGGGCTCAGGGACGCCCTCGACCCGAAGGCGGCGCGATGAGGCGGCTGGTAGCCAAGCGCTTGCTCGGTGCGCTCGCCCAGGTATTGCTGGTCACGCTGCTGGCCTGGCTGCTGTTCTACGTGATAGCGAAGTTCACCGGCGCGACTCCGGCGCAGCGGATCGCTGGGAAGAACGCCTCGCGCGCGCAGATCGAGCACGTGGCCGCCATCCTCGGCCTGAACAAGCCCTACTGGCAGCAGTACCTGATCTTCATGGGCCACCTGGTCCGCGGGAACCTGGGCTTCTCATACGTCCAGATGCGCCCCGTGTCGGCCATCATGTGGCCAGCGCTGAGGGCCACCGCGTCGCTCGTGCTCGGTGCGGCGGTGGTCTGGCTGCTGATCGCCGCGCCGGTCGGGGCGTACGGCGGCCTTCGGCCGAGGTCGGTCGGCGACATCGCCGGCCGGGCCGTTGCAATCCTCGGCATGTCGATTCCGGTGTTCTGGCTGGCGCCGATGATCTCGTTCCTCTTCGGCTATCAGCCAACCCAGGGCGAGCTATTCGGGCTGCCGGTGGTGCCGGTTGGCACGACCCTGTTCCCGATCCAGGGTTACACCGACTTCGGGCAGAACCCGGCCGAGTGGGCCTATCACCTGGTCTTGCCGTGGATCACGCTGGCGATCGGTTTCGCTGCGATCTACATCAGGTTCATCCGGACTCTGACAGCCGAGCAGCTAGGGGAGGACTATGCCAGAACGGCGAAGGCTAAGGGTGCCTCGACGCTGCGCGTTCTGGTCACCCACGTCGGCAGGAACGTCGCCCCGACCGTCACGGTGCTGCTCGGCGCCGATATCGCCACCGCGCTGACCGGGGTCTTTTTCGTTGAAACGGTTTTCGCGATTCCGGGCCTCGGATTTACCGGTCTGAGTGCTATCGAGAACCTCGACTATCCCGTCATTACGGGGGTGATCATCGTCGCCGCGCTGATCGCGGTGCTGGCCAACACCGTCGTTGACCTGCTGCACACCGTCCTTGATCCGCGCCTGCGCCGAGTGACCGGCGCGTAGCAGAAATGGCAACTGACCCAATGTTCAGTCCGATGGGGGGCTGAAAAGAAGGTGGATCTGTCAGCACGGAGAAAGCAAAGATCGGAGCTCGACAATGGGTAAGACTAGAATTCCGGCGCGGCGCGCTGGTGCG
>DATELR010000101.1:0-29683 GCA_035276345.1 Streptosporangiaceae bacterium
GATCGCGGTCGTGGAGAACGGCGCCGTTGTCGAGTCCGGCAGCCATGAGGAGCTGATGGAGCAGCGCGGCCGGTACTGGACAATGTTCTCGCTTCAGGCCGAGCGGTTTGCCGAGGGAACCCCCGAAGAAGGCGAGGAAGAGGTGACCTTCGATGTCCTCACCTGAGGCCACGGCGCAAGCTACCGTCCCTGACCTGGACCGGATGCCGCCCGCATTGAGGTCGATGTGGCGGCTGTGCCGGCTCGGCTTTCACTACGAGCCTGCGCTGATGGGCGTCGCCTTCGTCCTCGCTCTCGTCGCGGCGTTGCCTGATGCCCTGCTGGCAGTCTGGTTCAAGCTGCTCGGCGAGGGCCTGATCGAGCACAAGGACGGGCTGCTGAGGTTCGCGATCATCGCGCTCGCGGTGTCAGTGGTGGCGACCTGGCTCCTGCAGACGGTGTCGACCAGGGTGCAACGGCGGTTCAGGGACAAGGTCACGATCGCGCTTGAGTCGCACGTGGCGCGGCTTCAGGCCACGATCTCCACGATCGCCCACCAGGAGCGGCCCGAGTACCTCGACCGGCTGAGCGTGCTCCGCGAGCAGATCTTCACGCTCGACCACATGTACATGTCGGTGTTCTCGACGGCTGGGTGGATCCTGCGGCTGGCCATCACGGTCGCGTTGCTCGCGACCGTGAACCCGGTGCTCGTGACCCTGGTCCTGTTCGCGATCCCGACGGTGGCGGCGACGTCGTGGCGTCCGGTCGTCGAGCGCACCGCTCAGGAGCGGTCCGCGTACGCGGACCGCCTGGCGAGGCACTTGTTCCAGCTCTCGACCACCGCCGCCTCTGGCAAGGAGCTGCGGGTGCTCGGCATCGGATCCGCCCTCGCGGATCGGCGCCGCGCGTCGTGGGAGCGCTGGTACGGGCCGGTCGCAAAGGCGCGCTCCCAGTCGTCGGTCTGGTACGCGGGCGGCTGGGCGGTCTTCGCGCTCGCCTACGTCGGCGCAATCGTTCTCGTTGCGACCGGGCCGAATGCTTCCCCAGCATCGGCCATCCTCGTCCTTACCGCGGGCGCCAGGCTCTCGTCCTACGTCGGCGCGACGGTCAGCGAGATCGGCTTCCTGCGCGGCATCTGGATGGATGGATCGAGGCGGCTCGCGTGGCTTGAGGAGTACGCCAAGGCGGTAACTCAGGACGCCAACCTGCCAGCGCCGCCGGCCATTGGCGACGGCATCCGGCTCGATCACGTCACCTTCAGCTACCCGGGTACTGAGCGGCGAGCGCTCGACGACGTCGACCTGTTCCTGCCGGCCGGGGCTGTGGTCGCCGTCGTCGGCGAGAACGGCGCAGGCAAGACCACCCTGGTCAAGCTGCTGGCCAAGCTCTACGCGCCGACCTCAGGGCGGGTGCTGGTCGACGACACTGATCTGGCGCGGATCGACTCATCGCAGTGGCGGGAACGGCTCGCCGGGGCATTCCAAGATTTCTTCCGCTTCGAGTTCCAGGCCGGAGAAACCATCGGCATCGGCGACCTGCCGCGGCTGGACGTCGAGCCGGCGCTGTCGACCGCCATGGACCGGGCGGGAGCGCGCGATGTCGTTGAGTCGCTGCCGGCTGGATTGCGTACCCAGCTCGGCCCGACCTGGCACGAAGGCGTCGACGTCTCCTACGGCCAGTGGCAGAAGCTCGCCTTGGCGCGCGGGTTCATGCGCGACGAGCCGCTCGTGGTGGCGCTGGACGAGCCGACGGCCGCGCTCGACGCGGAGACCGAGCATCAGCTCTTCGAGCGGTACGCGGGCCGGGCGCGGCATGCGCGGCGCAACGGGAGCATCACGATTCTCGTCTCGCACCGGTTCAGCACCGTTCGGATGGCTGACCTGATCGTGGTGCTCGACGGCGCGCGCGTCGCGGAGGTCGGCAGCCACGAGGAGCTGATGGCCAGGGGCGGCCGCTACAGCGAGCTGTACCAGATCCAGGCGAAGGCATATGCCTGACTCGCGGTGCCACGGGTGCTCGTGCCTGTTAAATGGTGATCATCCGCCCTGATCCGCCCGCCGGGAGTGTCCATGTCGTACCGAGTGGTCATCATCGGCGCCGGGTTCGGCGGCATCGGCATGGCGATCAAGCTCAAGCAGGCCGGCATCGACGACTTCGTCATTATCGACCGGGCCGAGAACCTCGGCGGGACGTGGCGCGACAACAGCTATCCGGGCTTGACCTGCGATGTACCTTCGTTGCTTTACTCGTTCTCGTTCCGCCCGTGGCGCTGGACCCGGCGCTTTCCCGCGCGCGATGAGATCCTTACCTACCTGCACGGGCTGGTCGCCGAGCATGATCTCGGCACGCATCTGCGGTTCAACCGCGGCGTCGAGACAGCGGCCTTCGACGAAAGCAGTGCGACCTGGAAGCTCAGCCTGTCCGACGGCAGCACGCTTGAGGCAACTTCGGTTGTATCCGCCGTGGGTCAGCTGGGAAGTCCGGCCCTGCCCGACATCCCCGGCCGCGACGAGTTCGGCGGACCGTCCTGGCATTCCGGTCGCTGGAACCATGACGTCGACCTGACCGGGCGGCACGTCGCCGTCATCGGCACCGGAGCCAGCGCGATCCAGTTCGTGCCCGAGATCGCTAAGGTCGCCGGGCACGTCGACGTCTACCAGCGCACCGCGCCCTACGTGCTGCCGAAGGCGGACCGCCCGTACCGTGAGGCCGAGCAGATCCTGTTCGAGCGGCTGCCCGTGGTGCGCAAGGCAGACCGGCTCCGCATCTTCCTTTACGGAGAACTGCTCACGAGCGGCTTCGTCCTGTCGCCGAAGCTGCTGGCCGGGCCGATGCGCCTCTGGCGCCGCCAGCTCGACAAGCAGATCGCCGATCGCGAGCTGCGCGCCAGGTGCGTGCCCGACTACGTGATGGGCTGCAAACGGGTGGCGTTTTCTAACGACTGGTACCCGGCGCTGGCACGGCCCAACGTTCGCCTGATCACCGAGAAAATAGAGCACATCGCCCCGGATGGAGTAGTCACCGCGGACGGCGCGAAGCGGACAGCGGACGTGATCATCTACGCCACCGGATTCAGCGCCGTTCAGTTTCTCACCCCGATGACCGTCACCGGCCTGCGCGGCCAGCGGCTGCACGACGCATGGCAGAACGGCGCGCACGCGTACCTGGGCATCACCGTCGCCGGCTTCCCGAACTTCTTCATGCTTTACGGCCCTAACACCAACCTCGGCGGCAACTCGATCATCTACATGCTCGAGGGCCAGATCGGCTACACGCTCGCCGCGATCGAGGCCCTCGCCAGCGAACGTCTCGCCTGGCTCGATGTGCGGCCTGACGTGCACGACGCGTTCAACTCCTGGGTGCAGTCGGCGAGCGAGACGTCAGTGTGGGAAAGCGGCTGCCACAGCTGGTACACGACGGCCTCGGGCCGCAACACCAACAACTGGCCAGACCACACGTTCCTGTACAGGTACCGGGTCAGGCGGTTCGACCTTGCCGCGTACCGGGTGATGCCGCAGCCCATGGCGGCCCGCGCGAGCGCCGCATGACCGGCGTGAGCGCGCGCAACGCGCGCCGCGGGCTACGCATACCGCCCGCTGTCATGCGCCTGGGGGTGCGGCAGCTTGGCAGCCGCTGCCTCAACCCAGCGTTGTCTTGGCCGGTGCAGCGATCGCGACTTGACCAGCTCGGCAAGACGACGCGACTGCCACGCGGCACCGACGTCGCCGTCCAGACCATCGGCGGCGTGCGGGCCGAGGTGGTCGTGGCCAGCCCGCGACCTTCCGCAGTGACCGTCGTTCACTTTCACGGCGGCGGCTACTGCGTGGGCTCCGCTGGCACCGTGCGGTCCTGGGCCGCGCATCTCAGTGCGGCAGTGGGGTGCACGGTTGTACTGCCCGAATACCGGCTGGCGCCGGAGCACCCTTATCCGGCCGGTCTCGAGGATGCCCGAGCTGTGCTGGACGCGCTGACGGCTGAGACAGGCGCGGGTTCGCTCGTGCTATCGGGTGATTCGGCGGGCGCCGGGCTGGCGCTGGCGCTCAGCTTGTCGGCCAGGAACGACGGCCAGGAACTGCCGGCGGGCTGCATATTGCTGTCGCCGTGGCTCGATCTCGGTCGCGATCGCACCGCTGATGCAGATCTCGTGCGCCGCGATCTGCTGCTCAGCCCGGGCTGGCTCAACGCCTGCGCCAGAGCCTACGCCGACCCGTCTTCGTGGTCGGACAGCCTCGTCTCGCCGCTCTGCGCCTCGCACGCCGGGCTGATGCCGCTGCTCGTCCAGGCCGGGACGGACGAAATTCTTGCTCCCGATGCCGACCTGCTGGCCGCAAACGCTGCAGCCGCCGGAGTCGAGGTCACCTACTCCAGGTGGCCGCGGATGTGGCACGACTTCATGCTGCAGCCCGGCATGCTCGCGGCAGCCGACAGCGCCCTCGCCCAGGCCGCCTGGTTCGTGAGCAAAGTCACCTGCGATGTGCGCGCCGGGTGATTTTGCCCTTTCTCCACTGCGCTTCCATACCTAGTTCACAGTGAGCGTCTTGGGTGGCCTGGTGGCGGTTCGGTCAGGCCGCCCAGCAAGCTCACGGGGGGAGCGATCAGCATGCATGTATCAGGCAACGGGATCGGGAGCCTTCGCCAGGCGATGGACGGGCCTGTCATCACGCCTGGTGACTCCGGTTTTGACGACGCACGCCGGGTGTGGAATGCGCAGATCGACCGGCGCCCGGCGGTGATCGCCCGCTGCCTGTCGACCGCCGACGTGGTCGAAGCGATGAGCTACGGCCGCGAGCATGGGCTGGAGATCACGGTGCGGGCCGGCGCTCATAGCACCGCGGGGATGGCCGTCAGCGATGAGGGCTTGATGATCGATCTGAGTGAGCTGAAAGCGGTCACGGTCGACCCGGCCGCGAAGCGCGCGAGGGCAGGCGGGGGAGCGCTGCTCGGAGATCTGGACGCCGCCACCCAGGAGCACGGCCTCGCCGTTCCAGCCGGGCTCGTCAGCCACACCGGCGTCGGAGGGCTGACGCTCGGCGGCGGCATGGGCTGGCTGACCAGGAAGTTCGGCCTCACCATCGACAGCCTGCGGTCGGCTGAAGTGGTCACCGCTGAAGGGAAGGTGCTGAGGGCAGCACCTGACGAGCATCCCGACCTGTTCTGGGCCCTTCGCGGCGGTGGCGGCAACTTCGGTGTGGTCACCTCATTCGACTTCCAGCTGCACGACGTCGATCCGATGGTGCAGTTCGGGCTGTTCTTCTGGCACCAGGACCAAGGCCTTGAGCCGCTGCGGCTAGCCAGGGAGCTGGTCGCAGAACTGCCCGCCGATGTCAACGTCGTCATCGCCGCGCTGAACGCACCGCCCGCGCCCTTCGTCCCAGCAGAGCACCAGCTCGCGCCGGGCTATGCTCTGCTGGTCACGGGGTTCGGGTCGGCCGAGCAGCACGCCGAGCTGGCGGACCGGATCCGCAAGGCGGCTCCGCCCCTGTTTGAGATCGTCTCGCCGATGCCCTACGTCGACCTGCAGAAACTGCTCGACGAGGCCAACGCCTGGGGCCTGTACGGCTACGACACAGCGGCTTACCTGGAAGACCTCTCGGACGACGTCGTCGAGATCGTCGCTGACCAGATGCCGCGCAAGGCTTCGCCGATGTCGGTCCTGCTCTTCTACCGTCTTGACGGCGCGTACAGCCAATTCAGCGACGACGAGACGGCGTTCGGCGGCGGCCGCTCACCGCGCTACGGCGCCTTCTTCAACGCCATCGCGACCGACCCCGACACCTTGGCAGCTGATCGGGAATGGGCGCGCGGATTCTGGAACGCGCTGCGCCCGTACGCGATCGGCAGCGGAGAAGGGTACGTCAACGCGAATGCCGAACACCAGGGCGATCGGGTTCGCAACACCTACGGTGCGGAAAAGTACGCTCGGCTGGCCAGGATCAAGTCCGAGTATGACCCTGACAACGTCTTCCACCACAATGCCAACATCCGGCCTGCACCCTCCGCCGCGGCGAGCCCTTAATAGCTGCTGCGAACCCGCGATTCACTCACGCGCGTCTGCGGGCGGCAAGCTCGCGAGGAGATTGGCGAGTTGCGTACGTGAGCGGACGTCGAGCTTGGCATAGACGTGCGCCAGGTGCACCTCAACCGTATGCACGGCGATGAACAGCTGAGCGGCGATCTGCTTGTTCGACAGGCCTTCGGCGGCCAGCGCGGCGACTCGGTGTTCTGCCGCGGTCAGTTCAGAAGCGCGCGGGTTCCTGCGGGCGCCGAGCCTGGCCATTTCCGCGCGAGCGTGTTCGGCCCAGCCGGGTGAACCCAGCTCCGCGAACGCCGTTGCCGCAGCTTCAAGATGATGGCGCGCCACCGAGCGTTTCCTAAACCGCCGTGCTGCCCGCCCGAGCCACAGCAGCGATCGTGCACGGTCGAAAGCCAGGCCTAGGTCGCCGAGAGCCGCGGCCGCGGCTGCGAGCTGATCAGCCGCGGCCTCGTCATATGCTGACGCGAGCGCGATGGCGGCGGTGCATCGGTCGGCCGTCGCGAGACCCCATGGATGCTGCCGGCTCTCTGCCAGGTCGCGCAAGGTTGTGGTGACAGCGGCCGCCTCAGTGAGCTTGCCCAGCGCGATGAGTGCCTCGACCAGGTCTGGCGCGGCGGGAAACGCGCCAGGATCGGTGATGCCTTCACGCTGCGTGTGCTCCCAGACGGCGCCCAGCGCCTCGGCCGCTTGCTCTGGCTGATGTGCCAGCAGTGCGGCAACTCCGCGCGCCCGGAGCGTCTCCAGTTCGTCCCACCGTGGGCAAGGGTCATCCTTCGAGGCGGCGGCCATCACCGCAACGGACGCTGCCCAGCGTTCTGCCTCGTCAGGAACACCCTGGATGACCGCCATCAGTGCCTGGCATCGAGCAAAGCTGATATGCAGGTCATCTTGTGCGGCCCACAGGTGGCGCTGATCGACCAGCCGTCCGCATTCGCGCACGTCACCCGCGCGCAGCTCGACCTCGCATTGCTGCAGCTGGATAGCCGCGCGGAAGCGTGCCTCGCCGCGCTCATCCGCGAGCTTCTCGAGGCTGCGGAAGACCTGCCTGGCCTGGCCGACCTGACCACGGAAAGCGAGGCGAATGCCAATCTGCCGGTCGATCGTGTTTTCGTAGAGTCCGGGAGAATCTTGGTCGACAGGCAAGCCCGCCAGGTCGTCGAGCGGCATCCCGCGCATGACCCGAACCCAAGCCAGCGCCTGCAGCACCTCCCCTTCCACGGCCGCCCCGCGCGAGGTCACTAGCGTCCGTGCCTGCTCGGCGCAGGCTTGGGCCTCGGTGATCCGCTCGAGCAGGATAATGCTCAGCAGGACAGCCTTCGCTCCCAGCGCGATGGCCCGCAGCTCGGGCTCCTGCTCACTTTCCTGGAGCGCGAGTTCCAGATTTTCCCGGTGCTCGAGGAGATTCCCGGCGTCTGCGAGCAGCAGATGAGCGCGCGCCCTGGCGGCGCCGGATGGAAAGTCGCCGATCCGCGGGGAGAGCAATTCCTGCACTCTTAACGGCTCACCCACCATCAACAGGTAGTCAGCCAGCGCCAGCATCCGGCTATGCCGGTCGGCGTCCGTCAGGGGGGTCAGCCGAACGGCGTGCTCCGCAAGATCGACGGCGTCATGAGCCGCGCCGCGGCGAAGCGCCCGGTCGGCCGCAGCCGCGATCACGCCGCCAAGGCGAGAGTCCGCACCTGTGGCGGCTAGCGCGAGGTGCCTGGCCCGCAGCGTCTCGTCCTGCGCTGACTTGGCTAGCTCGCGGTGCAGAACGCGTCGATCTGCCGCGCGCGACGATTTCCTGACGGCGGCGCCGAGCAGCGGATGCGACAGGCGAACGCGCCCGCCATCAACGATCAGCAGGCCGGCCGCCACCAGATTTTCCGTGGCCGCAGGATTGGCGACCGATTCCAGCACCTGACGATTCAGCTGACCGCTCAGGGCAACGGCGAGCAGCGCCTGCCGATCAGGCGGGTCCAGGCCCTTGACGCGGGCTTCGAAGGGGTTGGCCGAAAGATCTGCGACCGGCAGGTCTGCGTCAAAGAATTGCGTGCCTCGCGATGCGAGAATCTGGCCCATTTCAAGCACGAGCAGCGGAATTCCGTGCGTCGCGGCAAACAGCCGCTTCAGTAGCCTGGGCGCCAAGACGAGGCCGAAACGTTGTGCCAGCAGACGATAGGTTCCTTCGACGGTGAGCGCTCTTACCTCGATCCTGCGCAGGCTATGCGGCGCTAGCGCAACCTCGATCTCGGCATGATCGCCAGCTCGCCTGGCCAGCAAGAAACGGCCTTGCGGGGCGTCGAGTCGTCTGGCAGCGAACGCAAGCGCATCGGCCGAGGCAGGATCCAGCCATTGCACGTCATCGATCGCCACGAGCAACGGCGCGCTGGCGGCAAGATGGCGCAGCACGCCGAGCAATCCGGCTGCGATCGCAAACGTGTCAGGCGCTATGTCGTCAGGATCTGAGCGCAGCAACGCAACTTCTAGCGCACGGCGCTGCGGACCTGGCAGCTCAGCAAGAGTGTCCGCGCCGACCGACTCCAGCAGATCGAACAGTCCCGCGAACGAGTGCAGTGCCTCGGCCTCGGTGGGCCGTGCCGTCAGCACTCGAAAGCCGCGCTGACAGGCCAGCCCGACCCCCGCTTCCCACAATGCCGTCTTGCCGATGCCTGGCGCGCCCGTGAACAACAGCGCCCGACCGGGAAGGCCGGAGCTGAGGAATTCTCCGACCCACTCCAGCTCGGTCTCCCTGCCGATCAGCCATGCACCACCAGGCGCGTCCACACGCATCCCTCACCGCAGCGACCTCGGTGGCAGGACTTACCGGGCCTGCCATACAGGCGTTTAACAGAAGTTTCCTCAATTAAACGCCTGGGCCACAAATGCGATAGGTACTTCGCGGAGATGCCTGTCAGGAAATGGATTCAGTGCCCTTGTGCGGTCATGTGCATTGATGCGGCGGCGGGGGAGCCTTGCCGATCGTGATCGACACGGCTGTGCCTGGATTGACGTTGGTTCCGGCGCCGGGGTTTTGAGACTTCACAGTCCCTAGGTTGTTGCAGGTGTAGTCGATGGCCGAAGACACGGTTCCTAGCACTAGCCCTGCCGCCTGCAGCGCCTGACCCGCCTGCGCCGTGGTGTCACCGCTCAGGTTAGGAACGGTGGCTGGCAGCGTGCCAACAGCCAGAGAGTAGGCACCCACCTGGAACAGATTCGGTGAGTCGTCGCCAAATGCGAACTGGCTGACATGGTTCAGACTTGTTACAAGCGTCGGCGTGCGGGTTGCCAGGTCCGTGCCATTGGCCAGCTGGCCGAGCCCATTGCACCCCCACGTCCACAGCGTGCCGTCATAGCGGATCGCGGCACTGGACACGATCAGGATTCCGAAGATACCCATCGTGATCTGGGTGGCGCCGACCATGCCAATCAGCTCGGGGGTGTTCCTGCCTGTCGTGGTGCCGTCGCCGAGCTGGCCGCAGGAGTTGCCGCCCCAGGCCCAGACCCGTTCGGCGGTACCGGCAATAGCTAGCGCTGAGGCACCGCCGCTGGCGACCTGGGTGACCCCGGTCAACCCTGGCACCGGCGCCGGACTGGCAGTGTTCGAGCCACTGGTGCCATTGCCCAGCTGGCCTAGGCCGTTCAGTCCCCAGCTGAACAACGTGCCGTCTGAGCGGACGGCAAAGCTCGGACCCGCCGCGACCACTTGCGTGATCCCGGTGAGACCCGGCACATGTACCGGGCGAGACCGGTCCGTCGTGCTCCCGTCTCCCAGGGATCCATCAGCATTGTCTCCCCATGCCCAGACGGTGCCGTCCGACTTCAGCGCGAGAACGTAGTAGGGTCCAGCTGCTATCTGCGCGACCCCGCTCAGGCCAGGCACGAGGATCGGCGCGTTGCTGGCTGATGTGGTTCCGTTCCCCAACTGGCCGTGGCTGTTATCACCCCAGGCCCACACGTTGCCGCCAGCGCCCACGGCGTAGCCGTTGCCTTCGTCGCTCAGCCCGATCGCAGTGATGCCGCTGAGCCCCGGCACCTGCTGTGGCGTGGTGATCACGACGTTGCTCGTGTTGTAGCCGAGCTGGTGATAGTAGTTCTGGCCCCAGGTCCAGACCGTTCCGTTCGTCAGCACCGCGCCGGCCGAGTGCAGGCCAGTCGCCAGCTGCCTGATGGTGCCAGGAGGGCCGCTTGCTGCGACCGGTGACAGGCTCGGCGTCGAGGTCGTCGTTCCATTGCCGAGTTCACCAAGCTGGTTGGTGCCGAACCCGTAGAGAGCCGGGCCCGAAACGGCAGCCAGGCCATTCGGCGCGGCCGCGGCAGGGGCAGCCAGAAAGGCGCTGGACAATGCCATCGCGCCGCCTATTACCAGGATGGCCCGCAAGCCGCCGGATCTGCCCACTGATCATCACCTGTCTCGCAAGCCATTGCTACGCGCGACCTTAACCCGGCGATTTCAGCTGGCTCCATAACGGAAAACCTCTACCCGGTGCTGTGAGCACACTACGAGTCGGTTGCGCGGACTTCGACAACCCTTGCCCATGACGGCGGTGCCGGGCAGTACTTTGCCATGTCCGTTGGCAGGGGCAGCAGGCACACGATCACTTCCTGGCGGGGTCTGGCGTGCGGCCACGGAGTGAGCCCATCGGTGATCACGACAGTCAGATTCGCGGGCGGGCTCGTAGCAGCGACCTCTTCGATAGCCGCCGCCATGTCAGTTCCGCCGCCGCCGGTCAAGGTGACGTGCTTGGACAACGAGCCGGTCAGTTTGTGCACATCAGCGTCAGCCGCGTAGACGGTGAGCAGGTCGCGCCTGATTCCCAATGCTCGCAGGCAGCCATGAACCTCTGACCATGCCGCACTGAGGTTTTCGTCCGTGACGGAACCTGATGTGTCAACGATCACTGCGACACGGGGCAATGGCTGGCGGAGCGAAGGGAGCACAACGCGACTCACGCGTCGGCGAGGTGGTCGAGAGTACGAGTAATCGACTGCGCCAGCGACGGCAGCCGTCGAAGACTTGATCTTGGCCACGAGAACTTTGCGCCAGTCGATCTGGGGGCGCAGCGTGGCTTCAGCCCAGCGTGCCCAGCCGCCGCCGACCAGTCCTGGCTGCTGTGACGCGGTCTTCATGACTTCCTCAGCCACACGTCGCCGCAGGAGCAATGCCTCTACCTCGGAAAGGCCTGGCTGCAAATCTGGCACCACTCCATCGGTGCTGCTCAGGCCATGACATCCGGACCCGCAGTTCAATTCGCTAGGTGGCTGTTCGGGAGCTTCTGGCAGCGCCCGGTAGTAATACTCTGCCGCCTTATGCGCAGGCAGTCCCAGAGAACGCGGTGTGACGTGCCCTTCCGGTAGGACGATGCCGGCTGCGAGAAGATCGTCGTTGATTTCGGCGTCGGCGGCGATGTTCCACACCTGTCTGGATAGCTCGCCTGATACTCCGACCGAGCGAGCTCGGCTTGCGTGATCTCTGATCACATGGCTGACCTCGTGTAGCAGCACTCCCGCGACCTCGAGGATGGTCCAATTCTTGAGTTTCGTGGGATTGATATAGAGCCGCCAGCGATCATCAACGCTGAAAGTGGGCTGGCTGTCGTCCGCGATCGGTGTCAGGGCATACATTGCAACCGCGAGGAAAGGCTGCAGTTCCGCAGCCCGGAGCCGAGCGGCTGCGAGCCTGGTGTAATCGAGAGGCTCAGTCTTTGGCTGGGCCACGAGTCAGGCTCTCAAACAGCCCGGCAGTCCTGAGCACCGGCGCCATCTTGGCAAGGACGTCCGCTGGCGGGACCGCCCCGTCGGGACGATGGACAACGAGCGTACGGATCGCCACGACGGCGATGTCAGCCTGGCGCCGCTTTGTGGCCGCAGATATCGCCGTCCATGCTGCTTCCCACCGGGAGGGCGTGTTGTCGCCGATGACCGCAGCGGTCAGCGCCGCCAAGGCGGCGTAAGCCCGGTCGCCTCGCTCAGGAAGCCGGAAGGAAGTCGGATCGAGGAGTACGGACTCGGGATCGGGCATGTCGAGGTCCTCTCGCCACGCGAGGAACTCCGCAGCGGCGCCCGGGCCAACGGCCCCCGCGACGGCCAGCGCCTGCACTTGGTCCAGGGCTCCGCTCGCCTTGCCCGCTGCCGTTAGCCGTGCAGCCATCTCCCAGGACCGAGGAGACGGCCAGGCGCGGCCCGCAGCAGCTTCGTTTCCTGGGTGTGCATGCAAGAGATGCGACCGTGCGGTGACGAACGCACCGACGTGCGCCCGGGCACTGTTCAGTTCCTTTCGGATCGATTCGTCGGTCACCTGCGGCACAGTCGGCTGATCGAAGCCCGCCAGGATGCCTTCCGCCCACTCACTCGCATCCAGGTCCCAATCCAAGTGGCAGAACCGGTTAGCAAGGGGCGGTGACAGGTCCCATCCGTCGGCGGCCTGCTCGGGTGGATTTGCTGCAGCGACCACGGTGACCGCATCGGGCAATGTGAGATCTCCGACGGTCCTTTCCAGGACAACGCGCAGCAGGGCAGCTTGCACTGCGGGTGGCGCCGTCGAAATCTCGTCAAGGAACAGGACGCCTCGTCCGGCCTCAGCGAGGCGAACCGCCCAGATCGGCGGGGCGAAGCGCACCGAGTCGCCCTCAGTGGCGACGATCGGAAGACCGGCAAAGTCCGAGGGCTCCCTGATGCTCGCGATAACCGTCTCACACGGAAGGCTCGCCGCATCTGCCATCTCGCGGACCGCTGAGCTCTTACCGAGTCCGGCACCTCCCCATAGCAGTACTGGCACCCGCGCGCCGATCGCCAGCGCGAGTGCGGACCTGACTACGCGGCTCATTGGGCGGATCCGGGAAAGATGAGGTCGACGGGAATCGGGTCTCCTCCATCCGTTGTGATGGTCGCCAAAACGTGAAATGGACCTTCCGGCAACGTGATCCGCGATCGGTGACCGGCCGATATGACCAATCGATGACCGACGAGCCGCCGGTGGCCCGACATCGCTTTTGCCGGGACTTCCACGGTGAGCGCGCGATCCGAAGCCGCTACGAGGATGAAGTCACCGTGGCCGCGAGGCCATATGCCGCACGTGAGCCAGCCGTCTCCGGGCAGATCCTGCCGACGGTCAGGCTGACCGGCAGGCAAGGCTGGCTTACTGGTGTCGGCGGTGTCGCACAGATAGACAGCTCTAGTCCGGAAGTGCCCCGCGCTCCCGTGTCTCGTCTGGCCGTCCCCACTGCCGCTGTGGACGACGGGAATCGCCGGGTGCTCGGCTGATGATGAGAAGATCTGCGGTCCTGTGACACCTGCGAATAGCGCGACCGGGATGCCCAATCGAAGTGCCAGCACGAGCACTGTCCTCCCGTTTTTGCGGCGCGCTCGCAGTCTGTTGTCTTCGAGACGGAAGGCTGCCCGGTTGGCGACGACGGGATCGGCGTCGCTTATCAACTCCCGTACGTTGCGCATCGGAATGCCGACCAGGCCAGCGACAGAGCGGCGGACCTCGACCCTGGGATCACGGCAAAGTGCTCTGCACTGCTCGATGGGTACAGTCGCGTTTGCCTGGGCGATGGATGCTCTGACCCGCCAGAGCGGATGCTCATAGGCTCGGGGTGAGCGAGCTTCTACCGCGTACCAAACTTCCAGTGCGCCCTCGGTATCGCCGGGGTGTCCGGTGCACTCAAGCGGGTCGAACATCGGATCAGACGAGCCAGGTCCGCCCAGAGCAATCCACGTCAGTACCTGATCCGACACATCAGAAGGACAGGAGGGATTGGCTGCGGCAGCGCGCAGCACCCATGCCGGAGCGGTAAGACCTTCAGTGACACGACGCAACTGCTCGGGAGGCGCGGCCGAATGCCTCGCGGCGACGGCACGGACGCACAGATTGCGGTGAGTGAGAAGGTCTGCGACGAGGTCAGGATCGAGCACAGGATTGGCGGCCGCGTAGAGCAAAACGCGAGGTTCAGCATGGCTTCGGATGACCAGCATTCGGAGAGCGCGGCGGTCGATCAAGGTGTTTGAGGCCAAGGCCGCACGGACCGACCAGTGCGAATGGTTGGCCTGCCACGCCTGGGTGCGGCGCGGGCAGTTTGGGTTCCGCGCGACGGCGGCAGCCACGTCCCAGCGGGCGTATCGCCCCAGGTACCACATGAGCGGGCGCGGCAAGGCGGGGTTCGCTGCCAGGGGCCTGGCCAGAGCCGGATTGCGAATGGCGCGGCGAGCTACCCGCCACAGTGCCCTCTTGCTGCTCGCAGGATCAGCGGCAATCGCCGCCAAGCCCTCGATTTCGGTGTCCTGCGCCCGATCCGCCGGGCGGGCGCTCGCCTTGATGGCCCACGAAGGTAGGCGCATACGGCTGGACATACGGAGAATTATCTGCTTCTTATGCTTCAAGAGTGACAGAAACTCGCGTGGTGGTGGTCGGCGCCGGGGCGATCGGATTGTCCTGCGCGTACTTCCTGCAACGAAGGGGCTTCGACGTCGACGTCGTCGACTCGGGGCCGGTCGGCGACGGGGCTTCCTGGGGCAATGCCGGCTGGGTCTCCCCGTCGTTGTCCGCGCCCATCCCAGGTCCAGCCGCGCTGCGAACCGCACTGCGCTCGATCGGTAAGCCCACCAGCCCGCTGTGGCTGCGGCCGCAATTCGATCCATCGTTCCTGCTGTGGGGGCTCGGGTTCCTGCGGCACTGCACTCCGCGCTCCAGCGAGCGCGGCCTTGCGGCGACGGCGGTGCTCTCGCGCGACGCGTTCCGCTATTTCGACGAAATGCTCAGGGACGGCCTTGAGCTCAATCTTGAAAGACGTGGGTTGCTTCTGATCGGCACGTCGCGGGCGGCGATCGACGAAGAGCTTGCCGAGCTTGGCAGGCTATCTGCACACCAGATTCCGGTCGAGGTCAGCCGTCTGTCGGCTGCCGAATGCCGGGATCGCGAGCCGCTGATCGGACCTGGTGTCGCCGGGGGCATCTACGTGTCCACCGAGGGACATCTCGATCCCAGGGAGCTGACGTCGGCGCTCGCCGGAATGATCACCTCGCGAGGCGGGCGCGTCCGCACCGGCGAAGCGGTGCAGGGCTTCCTCACCGAGGATCAACGCGTTACCGCGGTGGTAGCTGGCAGCGAGATCCCGGCATCGACCGTCGTGATAGCCGCGGGAGCGCGCTCGGTGCCGGTGGCCAGAATGCTCGGCGCACGCCTTCCGATGACCGCGGGCAAGGGCTACAGCTTCTCGGTGACTAGCACGCGCGAGCCCAGTTCACCTATGTACTTGATCGAAACCAAGGCGGGCGTCACGCCGATGGCCGGGCGGGTCCGGATCGCGGGCACCATTGAGTTCTCCGGGCTGAACGCCTATCGCGACCCGCGCAGGATCGAAGCGCTGAAGCTCGCTGCGCGCGGCTATCTCCCGGAACTCGACTGGACGACCTCGGCGGAAGAGTGGACCGGCATGCGCCCGCTGTGTCCCGATGGCCTCCCGGTCCTCGATCGCGTGCCAGGCTTCCGGAACGCGTACCTGGCCACCGGGCACTCGACCCTCGGGATCACCCTGGCGGCAGTCACGGGAGCGCATATGGCCAGCTTTGTCGGTTCGGGAACCGCTCCCGACGAGCTAGGGCCGTTCCGTTTCCCTTCCTACTTCCGCAGGCAATAGACGGCCGAAGGAGTCAGCGCGATTCTGGCTGATAGGTGAGCAGCAGCACTCCGGTCGAGGTTTGCGTGCACTCCAGGAGCCGCAACCGGAGCGGCTGGTGGATCTCGCGGAACAGCCGTTTCCCGGTACCGAGCACCAGCGGGTGGACGAAGATCCGGTACTCGTCGATGAGATCGTGCTCGATCAGCGTCTGCACGAGCACGCCGCTGCCGAGCACGGTGATGCTGCCGTCTCCGGCCTGTTTGAGGTCCCGCACCGATGCGGCGGGATCGCCGGACAGGATCTGGGTGCCGGACCATTCCACGCTGGTCAGCGTCTTGGTCACCACGTACTTGGGCGTGGCGTTCAGGTGTGCCGCGATCGGGTTCGTTGCTGGCTCGAACGGCCAGTGTGCGGCCATTTTCTCGTAGGTCTTGCGTCCGAACAGGTACGCGGCGACATCGGCCATTCCTGCACCGGCCGCTCGGGCCGCTATTTCGTCGCCGTACGGCGCCGACCAGCCGCCGTAAGCAAAGCCGCCCTCCCGGTCTTCGTCAGGCGACCCGAGGCTCTGCATGACGCCGTCCAAGGTGACGAACTCGACGATTGAAAGCTTGCGCATCGCTCATCCCTTCTCACGGCCGGCTTTCCCGGCTTCCATCACCTACACGATCGGGCCTTCGCCAGATCGACATCGAGGGCACGCAAAGCCGGATATGCCGGTCTGGTTAGCCTCGAGACCATGACCGGCAAGCCGTTCAGATTCGCCATGCAGGCCACTCCGCGAGATGGCGACCAGTGGCTTAGTACCGCCCGCCGCGCGGAAGACCTTGGCTATTCCAGCTTGCTGATGCCGGACGGCACCCAGCTGCTGTCGCCGTTGCCCGCGCTGGCCGTGGCGGCCGGAGCAACGGCATCGCTGCACGTCGGCACGTGGGTGCTGGCAAGCCCGCTGCGGCCGCCGAAGCTGGCTGCGTGGGACGCGCACACCCTGTCTGTCCTGACCGGCGGCCGTTTTGAGCTGGGCATCGGCACCGGCCGGCCAGAGGCTGTCGAGCAGTCCGTGCGCTTGCTGGAACGGGCCGCGCCCGACGGAACGCAGCGCCGGGCGCTGGCCGAACAGACCATCGACGAACTGCGCAGGCTCGACGAGAAGCTGCATACCCCGGTCCTTATGGCGGCGGCAGGACCCAAAGCGGTCGCGCTGGCGGCCGCGAAGGCGGACATCGTGACGCTGGCTGTCGGCCCGCTTGCGAGCCGCGATGAAATCACCACGATGGTCGCCAGGACAAGGGACGCCGCAGGAGCCAGAGCCGACCAGCTCGAATTCGCCGCGCCACTCTTTGTCGTGGGGGATGACGTGCCGCCGTGGGTTACCCGGTTCCTGCAGGCTGACTACTCGACGCTTGTGGCGCACGATTCGCTGTATATCCTGCGCGGCACCGCCAGGCAGATGGCCGACGAGCTTCGGCGGCGGCGGGAGAACACCGGCATCTCGTACCTGAGCGTGAACGGCGCGTTCGCGGAGCAGTTTGCGCCGGTGGTGGACTTGCTGGCTGGCGGCTAGATGAGAATTCCACCCCCAGGCGTTCGCCGGATGGCGGAGCGCAGGACACTGGCCGGTAACCAACGAAGGAGGCCGTGGCCGATGGACCAGAGGGGATTCGTCCGTTCTGTGGCGGAGCGAACCGGCCTGTCACGAGAGGAATCGGCAGATGTCAGCTGGGCGGTACTGGAGGGGCTCGCTGACCAGCTGAGCGAGGGCGAGGCCAGGCGCCTCGCTGGGGCGTTCCCCGAGCTGGGTGCCGAATTGCAGGCGCGCAGACGACCCAAGAAGGAAGCACGGCCGATCAGGCTGCACGATTTCTTCAAGCAGATCAGGGAGCGCACCGGGCTGAACGACAACGACGTGCGGGCAGGCGCCGGAGCCGTGCTTGTCGAACTGCGCGAGATGACGGGCGAAGATGAGTACCGCCACCTGGTCGGTCAGCTGCCTTCGGAGTATGCCGGACTGGCGGAGGCGGCCTGACCGGTCGCTTCGCTGCCCCGGTTGCCTATGGAGGCAGGCCGTCGCTAACCGCCACGGTGACTCGGGATCCGCCTTCCGGCCGGTTTTCTGCCCACGCTCGACCGTCGTGGGCTCGGGCAATTGCCTGGACGATGGCGAGTCCCAGCCCCACGGACCCGTTGCTCGCATCACCAGCGCCGCGGCGCGCGAACGGCTCGAAAGCCTGGCGCAGGAAATGCTCATCGAATCCCGTGCCAGTGTCCTGCACCACGAGCATGACCCGGCCGTTGTCATGGGCGATCCGCACATCGACCTGACCGTCGGGCGGGGTATGGCGGACCGCGTTGTCGACGAGGTTGATCACGGCCTGGCGGAACCATGCGCAGTCCACACGCGCCCGCGCGTCGGCGGCCTGGTAGGTGACGCGCGGGCCACTGTCATTCCTGGAGGCCGCGGTAATCGTCCTCCTCGCGTCATCGAGCAGCTCAGTCAGCGTGGTGTCAGAGAGCTGTACGGCAAGGGTGCCGCCACGGGCGCGAGCGAGGATCAGCAGATCATTCGTGAGCCGCGTGAGGTGCTCGTTCTCCTCTGAGACGCTGGCAAGCGCCGCGGCTAGCTCCGGCGCCGACTGACCGCCCGACAGAGCAAGGTCCAGGTCGATGCGCTGGATCGACAGGGGTGTGCGCAGTTCGTGGCTGGTCCGGTCGATAAGCCGGCGTTCTCGCTCGACCGAGTCTTCGATCCGGTCGAGCATCTGATTCAGCGTGTGACCCAGGCGCGTGATCTCGTCGCGGCCTCTGGTCAGAGTCAGTCGGCTCTCTGATCCTGTTTCCGAGATGCCTGCGGCTTGTCGCCGCATGTGCTCGACAGGGCGCAGCGCCGCAGCCAGTGCGAGCCACGAGCCGGCCGAAAGCAAGCAAAGCGCCGCGATGCCGCTAATTGCCAGGGTGGCCGCCAGCTGGGTCATTTCGTCCCGGCGGTCCTGCAACGACACTCCGACCATGACATCAGCGCGCCCGCCGGACGTTTGCACCGGTACCAGCAGAACACGGGCCACGTTGTCGATCTCTGGGATCTTTCGTTCGAAGAGCTGGGATCGCTTCGCCAACCGCGCCCGCGATGGCGGAACTAGCCGATGGTCTGCCAGCACCGGACTGGAGCGGATGATCTGTCCTGCTGGATTGGTGATCTGAGCGAAGACTTCGTCGCCTTCGATGAGCGTCGGCTTGATGGTGCCAACGGGATCACCATGCTGCACGGTCGCTGCGAGTACCTCCGCGCGCGATCTGAGCCCAGCGTCGATCGTCCTCAGCAGGTCGGCACCGGTTCGCCAGTACACGAACACGCTGAGCCCCGCGATCACGCAGGCCACGCTGACGGAGAAGGCCGCCGTGACCCACAACTTAATCGGGATCTGGACCCTGGTCGTCATCTCTTATCCGGTAGCCAGCGCCGCGGACCGTGTCGAGCGTCGCTCGTGCGAACGGGCGGTCGATCTTCTCGCGCAGCGTGCGCACATAGACGTTCACGATACGAGGATCGCCGTCGTAAGCCTCGTCCCAGACGTGGCCCACCAGGTTCAGCCTGGACAGGACCTCGCCGGGGTGCCGCATGAAGTATTCGAGCAGTGCGAACTCGGTACTGGTCAGGCTGATCGGGACGTCACCGCGCCGGACGTCGCGGGTGGCAGGATCGAGTATCAGGTCGCCGACGCGCAGCACGGCAGGTCGCGGGGCCGCGCCGCGGCGGATGAGCGCGCGCACCCGAGCTAGGAATTCCTCCAGCGAGAACGGCTTGGACAGGTAGTCGTCCGCCCCGATGTCGAGGCCGCGGACCCGGTCCGACACCGCATCCCTGGCCGTGACCATCAGCACCGGCGTCCAGCAGCCGGCCTGCCGGGCGCGGCGGCACACCTCGAAACCGTCGATACCCGGCCGGTCAGCGTCCAGAATGACGTCCAGCACGATGGCGTCATAGTCGTTCTCGACTGCCATCCAGGCCGCGTCATCGCCCGAACCTGTCACGTCGACGGCGTGCCCGTCGCGCTCCAGTCCCTTCCTGAGGAGCCCAGCCATCTTTGCCGAGTCCTCAACAACCAAGACCCGCATGCTGCCAGCATCTCGCTCGACGCGGTCGAAGCACTAGCGGATGACCCTGACGAGGGTCGCTACCTCCTTGGGACCCCGGACGGCGCGCTCTTCGATGATTCCGACTCCCCGTGCGTAGACCTTCTGGTCGATCACCTTCGGCTCAAGCCTGGTGAACTCAAGCGAAGTCAGGACATGCCGGAACGTCCCGGCCGGTACGGCGAGCTTGCCGCCTCGGATCACGATCCAGGCAGTGTCTTCGGCGTTGCCCTTCATAAACTCCTGCCGGTATGCCTGGGGGACTGCCGGGTGTGCCTTCATGACGATCCCGGGCTCCGCGTCCTTGACTCCCGCACGCCAGGATCCGGACCTGTCGATCTTGCCGCCCGGCAAAAACGCGGCGGTCTTCTCCCCGAGGTACCACACTGTCCCGTGCTTGTCCTGGGCGTACCAGTCCGTGGTCCTCTCGAGCAGCTTGCCTCGATGAGTCGACACATCAGTCACGCTCGTTGCGGTGATGCCCTCGATCTTCCTCGTTCTGGTCGTGACGTGGACGCGGTCAATCTGTGACCGGCCGTCTTTGATGCCCCGGTAGATCAGGGTGCGGCCTACCGGCAGCGGGAAGTAGGGATTGTCGATGACCTTGACGAAATCCGCTGGGTTCAGCACGGGTTCGTATCCGTGGTGTCTCGCCGTCGCCGTCGCCGTCGGCACCGTGAGGAACGCCGCCACTCCTGCTGCGACGACCGCACCAGCTGCCATTACATGGCCGAGTTTCATTCCAGGCTCCTTCATCGCAGGGGCACGATGAGAGGAATGATGGCCCGCCAACGGTGAAGGGACGGTGAAGAGCGCTAGCTTCCGCTAGGGCCGCAGGGCGTAGCGGTCGACGAAGCGGCGCAAGATCGTGGGCGGGTGCGTGACCTGGCTGCGCTTGGCCTGCGCCTTGAGCTCGCCAGCTTGCTCTGGCTCGAAATAGCCGGCGTGCTTGTAGACATCGATCCTCGTGCAGAGGCCGGCCACGTCCAGTTCAGGGTGGAACTGCGTCGCGTACACGTGGGCGCCGATCCGAAAGGCCTGTACCGGGCACGCCGCGGAGGTGGCCAGCAGCGCAGCATGCCCCGGTAGCTTGCTGATCGCTTCCTTATGGCCCACGAACGCCTCGAACATTCCCGGCAGCCCGCGGAAGAGCGGGTCGTTGTGGCCCTCGGCGGTCAGCGTGATCTGCGTCGGGCCGACTGGCTCGGCGTATTGGCGGTCGACAACGGCGCCTTCGTGGCTGCCGAGCGTTCCAATCCCGTAGCAGGCACCGAGGAAGGGAAAGTCCGCGCTGGTCACCTTGTCCAGTAGCCTGTCTAGGTCGGCCTCCACACGTTGCTGGACGGGCGACTTCGTGGTTTCAGGGTCGCTGGAGTTAAACGGCCCGCCGCCGAGCAGGATCCCTGACCAGTCCCTCAGGGCAATATCGCCGAGGGGACGCCGCTCCAACCGGAACCGGCGCAGGTCGCGCTCGGCTAGCCCGGAGAAACGCAGGAACGAATCGTATTCGTTGTCCGCCGCGGCGTCCTCGGCGCGCGTGGCCAGCAGCAGGAACGGCTTCACAAGATCACCATAGTGGCGGGGACTATGCACATAGACGAGGAGGCACTGCAGCTCAGCCTGCAGCGGCTTCGCGAGGCCGCGTTCGACGCGGACGTTGTCGCGGTGATGAAGCGAGCCGTCGGAGCTATAGACCGCGTGTTCGGGTGCAGCGGCGCCGGGATCATGTTCGTGACGCAAGCTGGCCGGCTTTCCTATGTTGCGGCCTCTGACGAGGCCGGCCGGCAGCTCGAGGAAGCACAGGCGCAAGCGGGCCAGGGACCTTGCTATGACTCCTATGTCTACGCGCGCGAGATCATCAGCGGCGACGTGCACAACGACAGCCGCTGGCCCAAACTGCCTCCGCACCTGCCAGAGCGTGTGCGCGCGGTGCTCGGCATCCCGGTCAACCTCGGCGGCAGCCCGGTCGGCACGCTCAACGTCTATCGCGATGCGCCCGCAGACTGGGATAAATCCGATATCACCGCGCTGCGTACCTACAGCGATCTGGTCGCTGACATCGTCAGCGCAGCGCTCGCCGCACAGGATCGCAGCGAACTCGCGGACCAGCTGCAGTATGCGCTCGACTACCGGGTGATCATTGAGCGCGCCACCGGATACCTGATGGGCTCGCACGGCCTGGACGCCGTCACTGCCTTCGACCTACTTCGCAAGCGCGCACGTGACTCACGGCGCCGGGTGGCCGACATCGCGGCGGAGGTTCTGAGGGGGACGGGCGCTGGCGTGGACGAAGAGCGGGCGCTCTGATGGTGTTTGCGGTAATCCCCTGAGCGCGATAGATTTCTCGATCTAGTTCCGCCGTGTGTCCGCGGATCGCCCTTCCATGGAGGTGACGATCTGTTGGTATGCCCCGATTGCGGCGGTCATCCGACTGAGGTTACGTCTGCCCATCTCGCCATATCAGTTGAGCATGCCGCGCAGCCGGTAGTTGTTCGGCTGCGCGGTGAGCTGGATGTCTCGAACCTAGATGAGCTGCGCGGCGTATTCGACGCGCTGCTAAGGGCCGGACCGCGGCCCATTGTCGTCGACCTGTCAGGACTCAGCTTCGCGGACTGTGGCGGCATGTCGGTGCTGGTGGCCGCGCGCCATCGGCTGGCCGGGCACGGGCACGACCTCACGGTGACCGCACCGCAGCCGATCGTCAGGCGGCTGCTCACCCTGACCGGCATGGACACCCTCTTCCGCCTCGGCGAAGATGAGCACCATGCCACTCGAACCAGGACAGACCGTTAACCAAAGCCGCGAGGTGGATAACGCGCCGGCCGGTTCGACGCGCCGAAGTGCAGGATGGTTCGGTGCGCCGGGACGAGATGGCTTCCTGCATCGATCGTGGGTCCGCGCTGAGGGCTTCACGCCCGAGGTGTTCGACGGCCGGCCGGTCATCGGAATCGCCAACAGCTTCTCCGAGCTCGCGCCGTGCAATTCGCACCTGCGCGATCTGGCCGAGGCAGTCAAGCGCGGGGTGTGGCAGGCAGGGGGATTCCCGCTGGAGTTCCCGACGATGTCGCTTGGCGAGTCGCTGATCAGGCCAACTGCCATGTTGTACAGGAACCTGATGGCGATGGAGGTCGAGGAGTCGATCCGCGCCAACCCGGTCGACGGCGTGGTTCTGCTGTGCGGCTGCGACAAGACGACGCCTGCCATGCTGATGGCCGCTGCCAGCGTGGACCTTCCTGCGATTGTCGTCACCGGCGGTCCGATGCTGAACGGAAGGTTCAGGGGCGGGACGCTCGGGTCCGGTACCGCGGTGTGGAATCTGTCTGAGGAGGTCCGCGGCGGCCGGATGACCGAGGCGGACTTCGGCCTCGCCGAGGGTTGCATGAGCCGTTCACACGGTCACTGCATGACCATGGGCACTGCCTCGACGATGGCCTGCATGACCGAAGCGCTCGGCATGAGCCTGCCCGGGGCGGCCGCGATCCCCGCTGTCGACGCCGGCCGCACGCGGGTCGCCCAGGCCTCTGGCCAGCGCATCACGGCAATGGTTCGGGAGGATCTGCGACCGAGCGCCGTGCTCAGCAGGCGGGCCTTCGAGAACGCGATCGCGACGCTGGCCGCGCTGGGCGGCTCGACCAACGCGATCATTCATTTGCTGGCGATCGCGGGGCGCTGCGGGCAGACGATCGACCTGAATGATTTCGATCGCCTCAGCCGGCCCGTTCCGCTGCTGGCCGATCTGCAGCCTTCCGGCAAGTACCTGATGGAGGACTTCGCTGACGCTGGCGGCCTGCCGGTCATTACGGCTGAATTGCTAGCTGGCGGGCTGCTGAACGGCAGCGCACTGACGGTCACCGGCGAGACGGTCGCTGAGAACATCGCGGGCAACGTCGCCGCGTCGCAGACCTGGCGGCCAGATGTGATCAGGACGCTGGCCGACCCCTTGCAGCCAGCGGGCGCCGCAACTGCCGTTCTGCGCGGGAACCTCTGCCCGAACGGCGCCGTGATCAAGGTCTCGGCCGCGACGCCGGCGCTGCTCAAGCACCGCGGCCGCGCGCTGGTGTTCGACACCGCGGAAAGCTACCGGCAGGCAGCTGACGACGACGGCCTCGATGTCACGCCCGACGACATACTCGTTCTGCGCAACGCCGGACCGCGAGGGTACCCAGGCATGCCGGAGGTCGGGAACCTGCCGTTGCCGCGGCGGATGCTCGCAGCCGGGGTGACCGACATGGTCAGGATCTCCGACGCCAGGATGTCGGGCACCGCGTATGGCACGGTCGTGCTGCACACCGCGCCTGAGGCGGCCGTCGGCGGCCCGATCGCGCTAGTGCGGACGGGCGACGTCATCAGCCTGGACGTGCCGGCCAGAACGCTGCACCTTGAGGTCGATGACGCCGAACTCGAGCGCCGCCGCGCCGAGTGGACGCCGCCGCCGCCGCAAGCCAGCCGCGGCTGGGTCAGGCTGTACACCGAGCACGTTCTCCAGGCGGACCAGGGCTGCGACCTCGACTTCCTGGTTGGCAGCTCGGGATCGGCAATCCCGCGGCCTAGCCACTAACAACCGGCTCATTAGCCACGGGCGCGCCTGGCGGAGATTGCGGGAGCAATTCCGGCACAATATGCCGCGTAACGTTTATCGTGGGTCTTGCATCTCATCCCAGCAGGATTTGGGCGGCCTCTTGGGGGGCTGAATTGTCTCCTGCGTTTCGCACGTCGACTTCGTTGGTCAGTTCAGGCTGCAGGCATTCCGCGGTGGCGGCCGCGGGTTCGCCGGCGGGCCCTTATTGAGAGGTGACGCTCATGCACGAGCGTGAGTACGATGACCGGCCGGATGCCACCATTGAGTCGCGTGATCCCCTAGGCCGGCGCCAGTTCCTGCGCGGCCTGGCCGCGACGGGCGCTCTTGCGGGCACTGGCGGCTTCCTCGCTGCCTGCTCGTCCGGCGGTGGCTCGACCGGCTCCTCGACGAGCCCGACGGCGAATGGCGCGCCGAGCAGGGGCGGCGATCTCAAGGTCGGCCTGACCGGCGGATCTGGCTCGGACACGCTCGACCCGCACAAAGGGCTCACGTACCTCGACACCGCCCGTGCCCAGTCGTTGTTCCAGCCGTTGCTCCAGCTGAACACGCAGGCTCAGGCCGAGTTCGTGCTCGCCGAGGACATCAGCCCGCACGGATCGACGTCGGAATGGATCATCAAGGTCCGCAAGGGCATTACGTTCCACGACGGTAAGCCGCTCACGGCTGACGACGTCATCTTCACGCTGCGCCGGATCATCACAGGAAAGCTCACCGGTTCGACGCCGCTCGGCCCCATCGACGTCAAGGGCCTTAAGGCCATCGACAAGCACACCGTCAAGGTGCCGATGACCAGCCCCTACGGCAGCTTCCTCGACCAGTTGGCTTACTGGTATTACCTGTACATCGTCCCGGTCGGGTTCGACCCCAAGAACCCGAACGGCACGGGTCCCTTCAAGTACAAGAGCTTCACCCCTGGCCAGCAGAGCGTGTTCGTCAAGAACCCCAGCTACTGGAAGGCCGGGCTGCCCTACGTCGACACGCTGACGATCATCGACTTCAGCGACAGCGCGTCGCTGCAGAACGCACTCTCCACCGGCGTCATCCACGGCGCAGGCGCGCTCGAGGGCCCGCAGATCACCGCGCTGAAGGCGAACCCGGACATCCGGACCGTCGTCTCGCATACGGGTGCGATCACGCCGTTCACAATGCGGGTCGACCAGCCGCCGTTCAACGACGTCCGGGTCCGCCAGGCGATGCGCCTGCTGGTCAACCGGCCGCAGCTGATCACCTCCGCGCTGAACGGGTACGCGACCGTCGGCTCTGACGTCTCCTCGCCTTATGACCCCAACTACGACACCTCGCTGCACCGGCACCTGGACATCGCGCAGGCCAAGCACCTGCTCAAGCAGGCCGGACAGGAGAACCTCACCGTCCAGCTCGTGACGTCGCCGGTCGCAACAGGAACGGTCTCGATGGCGACGGTCCTGCAGCAGCAGGCCAAGCTGGCAGGAGTCACGATCAACCTGAAGACGGTCGACCCCACGACCTTCTTCGGACCCAACTACCTGCGGTGGACCTTCTCGCAGGACTTCTACAACTACTCGCCGTACCTGGCGCAGGTCGCGCAGTCGCTGCTGCCGACGTCTCCGTTCAACGAGACGCACTGGCACCTGCCGAAGTCCATCAGCCTGTACCACCAGGCGAATGCGACGGCGAACGCCTCGACCCGCAAGCAGATCGAGCACGAGATGCAGCAGATCGATTTCAACGAAGGCGGCTACATCATCCCGGCGTTCATCGACGCCCTCGACGCCTACAGCACCAAGATCACCGGCTATTCAGCCGCCAAGGTCGGCCAGCCATTGTCGGACTTCGACTTCGAGCACTACTCGTTCGCCTAGGAAAGGGACCTCACGCGCATGCAATCGACGATGCTGGCCTCCGGCCTCGGTTTTCCGGAGGGCCAGACCGTTCTGCCCGACGGCCGGGTCGTGTTCTGCGACGGCAACACAGGCGAGTTGCTCGTCTACTCCGACGGCGCGATCTCGCGCTTCGCGAATACGGGCGGTTCGCCTTGGGGCACTTATCTCGGGACGGACGGCAAGCTCTACGTCAACCAGGGCGGCAACGTACCTGGCAGCGGTGACTTCAGTGCGGTACCAGGGATCCAGCGCGTGAGCATGGACGGGTCCGTGGAGTTCTTGTTCTCCGAGGTCGGTGGCTACACGCTGGCCGCCCCCAACCAGGCGGCGTTCGGGCCGGACGGGCGGCTGTGGATCACCGACTCGGGCACCGAACTCGACGACCGCGTCGAGGTGCCCAGCCCCGGCAGGCTGTTCGTGGTCAGCGACGCCTCCGGGACCGGCGAGATGGTGCTGGAGCGGCCCGGCAGCTACCCCAACGGGATCGCCTTCGACAGGCAGGGCAGGTTCTACTGGAGCGAGTCGAAGGCGCACCGGGTCTGCCGGCTGGAGAACGGCGAGGCGGTCACGTTCTGCCAGCTGCCAGATACCCACGTTCCCGATGGGATGAAGTTCGCCGCGGACGGCAGGCTGTTCGTGGCCAATACGACGTTCGGCGGCGTGTCCGTGCTGTCACCTGAAGGCGAGGTGCTGACCGAGATCGATCTGAACGAGCACGCGACCAACGTGGTGTTCGATGGCTCGACGATGTATGTCGCAGCCACCAAAGTGCCGGACATCGAGGCCTCACAGCGGACCGGCTCGCTCTGGAAGGTCGAGACGGACGCCACCGGGTTGCCGCTGCTGCCGGGCCGCCTGTAGCCGAGGGCCGGACCCTACCCGGCGGCCTGGTCGAACTCACGAGCAGCCGGCGGGCTCGGTCGGCTGTCGAAAAACTCCCTAAGCTGAACAGGGCTCTCAGGGACAATGCCGTCCGGTTCGGCGAGTCCGACCCGCTCCAATGCTTCGGTCAATCCTTCGCGCTGGCCGACGAGCACGATGTCGTAGCCGTGCTTCGCGAACTCCTGTGACTGCTCGGCAACCTCGTACAGGAGCCGCTGCGCGACCTGGGACGGGTAGTCGTCGGCGGGCAGCTGCACGACGCCCCAGCCAGCCTGCGCGGCAGCCGTGATGCCGTCGACGCCTCCCGGCGGCGGGTTCACGAACTGATCGGCAACCAGTGCGACCCTGAACGAACGGGCGTCGCGTTCCATCACAGGTTCTTTCCGTCGAGCACCGCTTCAACGCCGGCCCGCTGGGCGGCTTCGTCGTGGCCTGGAATCGCGTGCGTCTCGCCTGCAACCCTGGGGAAGCCAATCCCGCGGCTGGCGAGCTCCTTCCGCAGCTCTTCGACGAAGATGCCCTCGCCGTCGACCTGCTCGCTGGTCCCTTCGGCCCACTCAGGACGGCCGCCGCGGCGCGGATCGGAACTGGTGATGGTCACGCCCATCGACGGGCTGCCCTCGACGCCGATTAGCACGACGTCCTCGCCCTGGTCGACGCGCAGCGCGATGACGTCGGCGACGGCGGTCGCGAGCCTCGCGCAGTGGCGCCGGAACGCGGCGGTGTCATACTGCTCGCGAACGGCCCAGAACCGGTTCAGGCCGGCGAAAGCGAGCTCGGGGCAGGGCATCTGCTCAATCCGCCAGCCCTTCTCCCGCAGCACGTCAATGACCGGGGAGTAGACCCCTGCGCAATGCGCGCCGTCGCCGACCTTCGAGTTCTGGTTCAGCATGCAATGCGCCACGAATGCCACGCCCATGTGCTGAGCATACGTGTGTCAGGATCGCCCCATGAATCCCTCCGCAGCAGCCGGTCCCAAGCGCGATTTCGTCGGATACGGCCCTGAGCCACCTCATGTGGTCTGGCCAGGCGGCGCGCTGGTCGCGATCAATCTCGTGGTCAACTACGAGGAAGGCGGCGAGTACGCGCTCGGCGACGACGGCTGCAACGACACCTGGGGCGAATACACATTCCACTACGGGCCAGAGATTCGTGACCTGGGCACCGAGACCCACATGGAGTACGGCAGCCGGGTCGGGATCTGGCGGCTGTGCCGGCTCATCGAGCGCCAAGGGATCCCGGCGACGTTCGCCGCGTGCGCACGCGCCGTAGAGCGCAACCCGCCGTTGTGCGAATGGCTCGCCGAGCACGACCATGACGTGCTCGGCCATGGCTACCGGTGGTACGGCCCCGACGCAGGCCCAGGGACGACGATGACCAGGGACGAGGAGCGGGCCGAGATCGCGCAGGGGGTCGAGTCGCTGGAGCGGACGACCGGTCAGCGGCCGCGCGGCTGGATGGTGCGATCGTTTCCGACCGTGCACACGAGGGAGCTGCTGATCGAGCACGGCGGCTTCCTGTACGACTCAGACGCGAACAATGACGAGCTGCCGTACTTCGTGACCGCGCTCGGCAAGCCGTTCCTCGTGGTCCCCTACACCAAGGTGCACAACGACGTCCGCTACCTGATCGCGCCTACCTACGCGACGCCGCGGCATTTCGGCGAGAGCCTGCGGCTCAGCCTCGATTACCTGCTCGAGGAGGCGCGCGCCGGACTCGGCGGCCGGATGATGTCAGTGGGCGTGCACTCGCGGTGGAGCGGCCAGCCAGGGCGGGCCGCTGGCCTGCGCGACTTCATCGAGTACGCGCAGAGCCAGCCGGGCGTCGCGTTCATGCGGCGGATCGACATCGCCGAGTACTGGGCGGCGACCTATCCGCCAGCCAGCTGAGGACCTGTGGCTTCCAGCCTGGGCACGTCCGCCATGAGCCTGGCCGTATAGGGATCGGCCGGCCGCTCGAGTACCTGCTCGACCGGGCCGGATTCGACCACCATGCCGTCGCGCAGCACCACGGCGTGCTGGGCGATCGACCGGACCAGGGCGAGGTTGTGCGTGATGAACAGCATCGCCAGGTGACGCTCACGCTGCAGCCTGCGCAACTCTTCGACGATGACGGCCTGCACGGACACATCCAGCGCCGATGTCACCTCATCGCAGATGAGCAGGCTCGGCTCCACGACCAGTGCCCGCGCGATCGCCACCCGCTGTCGTTCTCCTCCGGACAGCTGATCGGGGTACCTCGACAAGAAGTCGGGATTCAGCGACACATCCTCGAGCGCCTGTGCGGCGCGCTCCGACCGTTCCTTATACGGCAGGCCGAGCATCTGCTCCAGCGGCTGCTCGACGATCTGGCCGACGGTCTTTCTCGGGTTGAGCGAGGTGTAGGGGTTCTGGAAGACGTACTGGATCCGCCGCAGCGATTGCTTCGTCCTGTCCCGCAGCCGCGAGGGCAGCGGCGTCCCCTCGAAGCTGATCTCACCGGTCCAGTTGCCATGCAGCCCGACGATGCACCTGGCGAGGGTAGTTTTCCCCGATCCTGATTCGCCGACAAGCGCCACGCACCAGTCTGGCGGCACGTCGAGGCTGACATCGGAGAGCACGCGCGCGCTGCCGTAGTC
>DATELR010000102.1:0-4262 GCA_035276345.1 Streptosporangiaceae bacterium
GAGCCGCACGGCGGCAACATCATGCGCATCGCCGGCGAGCTATTGCTGATTGACTGGGACACCGTTGCCCTGGCCCCGCGGGAACGTGATCTGTGGATGCTCGATGACGGCAGTCCGCAGGCCCTGGCCGCCTACACGCAGGCGACGGGTTACACCCCCGACGCCAGGGCCGTCAGGTACTACCGGCTGGCGTGGCGGCTTGCTGACCTGTCCGGATTCACCAGGACTCTCAGATCGGCGCACCAGCGTGACGGCAACGCCGAGCGCGCGTGGGCTTCGCTGCAGCTCGTACTCGACTCCGCGCCTGGCGGCTGGACCGGGCCGTTCCGTCACGTGTCAGGACGCGGCGAGCTCAACGGCGACGGCTCGCACCTGAGCGGGTAGCAACAGCAGCGGCGGCGGCCATTCCGGTTGCGGCCGCGGCCACGGCACGCGAGAGGCGAACGGCGCGACTGATGTCTTCAGGCACCGGCGGCCTGCCCGTGCCGAGAACGGGCCGGCTCTCGGCAATGCCCGAATAGCTGAGCGGCCCGCCGAGCCGCACGCCGAGCGCTCCAGCGAAGGCTGCCTCACACCAGCCTGCGTTCGGACTCGGATGCAGCGGTCCGTGCCGCCGCGCCACCATCCAGGCCGAGGCGGCCGACCCGGATACCGACCGCGCGCACGCAGCGGTCAGCAGCGCGGTAAGCCTGGCGGGCGCCGCGTTGACCACGTCGTCAGACCGCGCGCTGGCCCAGCCGAAGCGCTCGTACCTGGGGCTGTGATGACCGACCATCGCGTCGAGCGTGTTCACGGCGCGGTAGCCGGCCAGGCCGGGAGCGCCGGCGAGCACGCCCCACACCAGCGGAGCGACGATCGCGTCGCTGGTGTTCTCGGCGACGGACTCGATGACGGCGGCGGCGATCTGCGTCGCGTCGAGGTGTTCTGGATCGCGGCCGCAGAGTCCCGGCAGCAGCCTCCTGGCCAGATCGATGTCCGAGCAGAGCAGCGCTTTGCGTACCCGATCGGCGGCGCGAGCCAGTGACGCGGCGCCGAGCACCGTCCAGGTGCACGCAGCCGTCAGGCAGGCGCGTGCCGCGGGTCTGTCTCGGCAGCCGCGGGTCACCAGGCCGACCGGGCCCGCCGCCATCGCAACGCCGCCGGCAGCGAATATCGTGCCCCGCAACGGGCTATCGGCGTAGATCTGGTGCTCCATCCGCTGCGCGGCTGCGCCGAACCCGGCTACCGGATGCCATCGGCGGGGGTCGCCGAAAATGGCGTCGGCGACAGCGCCGGCGGCAAGTCCGGTGGCGAGAGCCCAGTCACGGCTCACGGATCCGGGCCTCGGCGTGAGGTGCGCCCGCCGGGCCAGTTCAGCGAGCAGTCCCCGCACCGGCTGCCATCGGCCAGCTGGTCGAAACCGCAACAGGTCGCGCGGGCGTACCGGATTCCGTCTGGCGTCCGCAGCCACCGTCCCGAGACCGAAAGATCAGAAGGCTGCGCCCAATCACGGCGGAGCAGCGAGCCCAGCGGCTGGTCACACTGCGCGGACACCATGGTCAGCGCCCCGGCCAGGGCGGAGGCGAGGTTGCCGCGGAGCACGTACTCGCCGATGCGCACCTGATCTCGGACCGCGGTCTCGAGCGGGCCGAGGTGGTCCTCGCGCAACAGGCGCCAGCCGGCGGCAGGGCTGACGGAGCGCAGCGGCTCGATGTTCAGCGCTACCGGGCCGGCCTGCCGCGGCCGGAAGCTGACGATGCTCGAACTGAGCTCAGGCACCGCCCCGCAAAGCGCTGCCGACGCCGCATAGATCGATGTCAGGCGCGCCGCCCAGCCCTGATAGAAGACCGAGGCCGCGATCCAGCGCCGCCTGGTCCGAAGGCGGGCCGCAACGTCATCGATCAGCCGGCTCAGGCAGGCCTCATCATCGATGAGGGTGCGCGCTGCCAGCCAGCCGGTACCTTCGGGCGTCCGGTCGCTGGTCAGCTCGAAATACGGGCCGATCTTGGCGATGTCCGCCAGCGGTATCGGCGACGGAGGGCCCGCCATCAGCCTGGATCGGCAGGTCGGCCCGCCGGTCCAGGCCGGACTAGAGCGACGCGCCCTGGGACGCCTGGCACGGCGTCAGGATGCAGGATCGACGCGATCGCCTCGACGCCGTCGGCGAGTCGCGGACCAGGCCGGACCACCAGGCCGTCGGCGTCGATCGCCCAGACCTCGCACGAAGGCAAGGCGTCGGCGACGATCCGCGCCTGGCCGATGGCTCCCGCAAGGTGGAATCCGCAGGGCGCGACGATGACGACATCAGGGCCGGCCGCGGCAATGCTTGGCCAGGCCGACTGGACGGAGCGTGCTCCTGGGCTGGCGGCTACCGGCTCGCCTCCAGCCGCGGTAACGAGGTCAGGGATCCAATGCCCGGCGGTGAAAGGCGGGTCTGTCCACTCGATGACAGCCACCTTTGGCCTGGGCAGGCCGGCCACGCGCTCCGCGACATGATCGAGCCGGGTCCGCAGCGATGCGACGAGCTCGTCCGCTTGCGCGGCAACGCCCGCGCGCTCGCCGACGGCGCGGATGGAGTCCATGACCTCGCTGAGCGTGTGCGGGTCGAGCGAGAGCACGTCGGCGTTGCAGCCGAGATGGTGAAGGGCCGCATCGACGTCGCCGGACGGCAGCGCGCACACCCGGCACAGATCCTGGGTGAGGATCAGGTCTGGCTTGAGTGCCGCGAGCGCATCGCCATGAAGTGTGTACAGGTCAGCTCCAGCGGCGAGCTGCTCGCGGACGTAGCGGTCGATCTCGGCGGGAGCCATTCCGCTCGTATCACGACCGCCGACGACAACCGTCTTCTCTTGCCTCGCCGCCGGCGGCTCGTCGCACTCGAAGGTGACACCGACCAGGTCATGGCTTAGGCCGAGCGCGTAGACGATCTCGGTGGCCGACGGCAGCAGCGAAACGATGCGCACGCGGTCAGGATAGAGCCCTGGCGGGCGGGTTAAGCGAGGCGCAGCTCGAGCAGGGAACGCTCGCGCGTGCTGGCCTGGTGCTGCCAGTCTGACTCAGCCGGGGAGTGCGTACGCCAGGAACCGTTCGTAAGCATCGTCGACTCCTGCGCGATCGTTCGTGGCGAGCAGATCTAGCAATAGCCCGCGCACGACGGCCACGGCTAGGCGCGCGTCGGCTCTGGCTGTGCGCTCATCGGCACCCGCGCCGGTCAGGATCGCAGCCATGGGCGCGACCCAGTTCTCGACGATGCCGTCGAGGAAACCCTCGGTGCCGGGCCGCCTGAGCAGCGCGTGCGCATATAGCTCGAAGAAGAGCCGCTCCTGCGGCCAGAGGCTCGGATCACTGATGTGCTGCCACGACTTCCTTGCGTCATCCGCAGTGGTGCCGGAGCCGAGGAGCGCGGCCTTCTGCTGTTCCTCGACCTCCTTGGTTACCGCGGCGAGGAGTCCTTCGCGCGAGCCGAAGTGGTAGATCAGCATGCGGTGACTGGTACCGATCGCGGCGGCCAGCTCGCGCAGGCTGAGGTCCGCGATCCCGGCGCTCAGCGCGTGGTCCACGGCGGCAGCGAGGAGGCGGTCCCTGGCTTGCGATGACGGCATGGCTCAATGTACCATGCGGTACATGTTCCATTTGGTACAACGACAGAACCGGCCGTCGCTGCGACTCGAGGCAGAAGGCACAGCCAGAGCGGCAGCCGAGACGGTGTGGCAGCTGGTCTCGGACGCCACCAGCTACCCGCGGTGGGGACCGTGGAGCGACGCCGGGTATACGCACGAGGGAGACCCGGCGCTCGATGGAGCGGGTGCGATTCGCTGGTTCCGGTATGGCCGCACCACCACCGTGGAGAAGGTGCTCGCAGCCGAGGCGGGCAGGCGGCTCAGCTACACGGTCATCGGCGGAATTCCGGTGCGCAACTACGTGGCGGAGGTCAGGCTGAGCCCGGTCGCCGGCGGAACGCACATCCGCTGGTCAGCGCGGTGGGACAGGACCATCGGCGGCCGCATCGTGCATGTCACGCTCAGCAGGTTCTATCCGCGGATGATGCGCTGCCTGATCGAAGCCGCGGAGCGTGCGGTACCGGCGGAATCGGGCGCATAACACCGCCTCGGCCGTCAGCGGACGCTTCAGCCCGTGCTGCCCTGAATCGCTCGCACTTGCGGGTCCGCGGTGGTGGCGCAGGTGGCGGCTTGGTTGAGGAAGTCGGTGGCGGTGGTGAAGGTGGCGGCGATGGTGTGGCCGGCCAGGCAGGCTTCGTAGTCGTGGTAGCGGGCGGTTTCCCA
>DATELR010000103.1:0-12399 GCA_035276345.1 Streptosporangiaceae bacterium
CTCGCCATGGGCATCCCTCCTGCCTGGTAGGAGCAGGCCAGCTAGGCCGTGCTCCGGTTGAAATCGTCGCCGTACCGGCGGATGGCCCCAGACATGACGAACGCCCCGGACGCAGATGCACCGGGGCGGGAACCTGATCCGACGAGATGCTCGCCGGCACACGTTTCAGCTCAGTTCACCTGCGTGGGCCGCCCGGATTCCGGGCCTTCGGCCGCCGTGCGAAAGCACACGACAGCAGCCGACGGTCTTTGGCTCGCTTAAGAATACGCGGCAAGCCGCCACCCCGCCAAATCACTTCCGTGCCCGATCCCCCGCCGCACGCCGACGCGCCGGCCACATGCCCTGCCTGGGGCGGCGTCGGTGCGGGGGCTAAGTCCCGAGAGCGCGAAGAGCTAGGTCATCCGCGAAGAGATAAGCGTCGTATACGACCCTAGATCTACCGGTACGGACATACGGGTACGCCTGGGCTGCAGGGGCGGGGCCGCCTGCCTTAGCGGGGAGCGTTTGCGGTAAATAGCGCCACATTCGCTACGCGTTGGCGCGGGCCGGATTCGGCGCTCGCTGCGCGGAGCGTTGTGGGGAGCAAGAAGCCCGGCGTCAGAAGCGCGGCCTTGCGGCCGGCCGCCTGGCACCGGGCTCTGCTGCGGAACGTCAGCTCGCTGCGGCTTCCTCGAGCTCTGCCGTCAGGCCTCTGGTCAGCCCTGGGTCGACAGGGACGCCTGGACCCATCGTCGTCGAGAAGGTCACCTTCCTGACGTAGCGGCCCTTCGCGGCGGCAGGCTTCAGCCTGACGACCTCGTCGATGGCGGCCGCGTAGTTCTCCACCAGCGCGCGGTCGTCGAACGACGCCTTGCCGATGATGAAGTGCAGGCTGCCATGCCGGTCCACGCGGAACTCGATCTTGCCGCCCTTGATGTCGGAGACGGCTTTACCCACGTCGGCGGTGACGGTGCCGGTCTTGGGGTTCGGCATGAGGCCGCGCGGGCCGAGCACGCGACCAAGGCGGCCGACCTTGCCCATCAGGTCCGGCGTGGCGACAACTGCGTCGAAGTCCAGGAAGCCGCCCTGGATCCGCTCAATCAGATCGTCGGAGCCGACGAAGTCGGCGCCGGCGGCGCGGGCTTCCTCGGCGCGCTCACCGGCCGCGAAGACGAGCACCCGGGCGGTCTTGCCGGTGCCGTGCGGAAGGTTGACGGTGCCGCGGACCATCTGGTCCGCCTTGCGCGGGTCGACGCCCAGCCTGATCGCGACCTCGACCGTGGAGTCGAACTTGGCGGTCGCGGTCTTCCTGGCCAGTTCGACGGCCTGCACCGGGGTGTAGAGACGATCCGGATCAACCAGCTCGTCGGCCTTCCGGTAAGCCTTGCTGCGCTTCATGTGCTATCTCCCGTTGTTTCGTAGAGAGGTCGTGGTCAGCGGGCCAGCGCGTGGCCCTGCCACTTCCAGGCCCGGAACTGCCGGAACCTGGTTCGGATCACTCAGCTCTCGACGGTGATCCCCATCGACCGGGCGGTGCCGGCGATGATCTGCGCTGCCGCATCGATGTCGTTGGCGTTCAGGTCCGGCATCTTGGTCTGGGCGATGTCCTTGACCTGCGCCATCGTCATCTTGCCGACCTTCTCCTTGTGCGGCTCAGGGCTGCCCTTCTGCACCCCTGCGGCCTTCTTGATCAGTTCGGCGGCCGGCGGAGTCTTGGTGATGAACGAGAACGAGCGGTCCTCGTAGATCGTGATCTCAACCGGGATGATGTTGCCGCGCTGTGACTCCGTCGCAGCGTTGTACTGCTTGACGAAATCCATGATGTTCACGCCGTGCGGGCCAAGCGCCGTGCCGACCGGCGGGGCGGGGGTTGCCGCACCGGCGTTCAGCTGCACCTTGACGACCGCAGCGATCTTCTTCTTCCTCGGAGCCATTTGCGTGGGATCCTTCTCGTTCTAATGCGTGGGTAATGCGTGCCGTGATCAGATCTTGCTGACCTGGTCGAACGAAAGCTCGACCGGGGTCTCGCGGCCGAAGATCGACACGAGCACCTTCAGCTTCTGAGTATCGGGGTTGATCTCGCTCACCGTCGCGGGAAGCGTCGCGAACGGGCCGTCCATCACGGTGACCGACTGGTTCACCTCGAAGTCCACGGCCGCGGCCCGCATCGTCTCGGCCTTCTTCGCCGCCTTCTCCTCAGGCACCGGCGCGAGCAGCGACATGACCTCGTCCAGGCTCAACGGTGACGGCCGGCTAGACAAGCCGACGAAGCCGGTCACGCCAGGGGTGTTGCGCACGGCAGCCCACGACTCGTCGGTCAGGTCCATCCGCACCAGAATGTAGCCGGGCAGAACCTTCTCCTGGACCTGCTGCCGCTTGCCGCCCTTGACCTCGATCACCTCGTGGGTCGGGACCTCGATCTGGAAGATGAAGTCCTCCATGTTGAGCGACTGGGTGCGGCTCTCGAGGTTCGCTCTGACCCGGTTCTCGTATCCGGCGTAGGAGTGCACGACGTACCACTCGCCAGGCAGCAGCCGCAGCTCGGCCTCGAAGGCCGCGACCGGGTCGGCTGCGGCTTCTTCGGGCTCGGCAGCTTCGGCTGGCTCGGCCTCCGGCTGGGCGCCATTCTGCAGCGCGCTTGCCTCGTCAGCCGTGCCATTCGCGGCGGCTGACTCGCTCAGCACGTCGGCGTGGTCGTCATCGGCTGGCGCGGCCAGCGGCTCGCCGATGTGTTCGGAGTCGGACACGATCACTCTTTCTCTCTTGTATTCCTGCACTCGCTCACGCGTGCGCAGGCCCTTGCGCTAGGTGCTGGCCGAACTTCCCCCGCTTCAAGCGGACCGGGAGGCTAACCTCCCGTGATCATGCTGCCACGCTCAGCGCACGGAAACTACCCGGCCTTTGCCCACTACTTTCCGAAGACTGCGAACACAGCCTTCGTGAGCACAGTGTCGACGCCCGTGACGATGCCGACCATGACCAGAATGAAGATGACCGCCACCGTGGTGTACGTGATCAGTTCCTTGCGGGTCGGCCAGATCACCTTCCTGAGTTCGGCCCTGACTTCCCGCACGAAGACAGCCGGGCTGGTGCGCTCCGGCTTCGCCGGGCCGCGTGACTTAACTGGCCTCTTGGCCTGCGGGCCACGTACCTGAGTCGCCATGTCCTCACCTGTAGAGCTGGTCATCGGCCGGCTAGCGCCGGATGCGGGGCCCGCGGGTTACGAGCCAAACTCGCAGGGCAGGAGGGACTCGAACCCCCAACCGCCGGTTTTGGAGACCGGGACTCTAGCCAATTGAGCTACTGCCCTCTGCTGTGCGTTTTGCATGGTTCGGCAGGCATGCTCGCGCAGCCTGACGGAGAACCACCAGATGTTGAAGTGTACGTTGCCGGCGGGGTTCGCGTCGAACTGCGCAGCATATTGCCGGCCTCGCTCGGTGGCCGTGGGATGCGAAGATGTTAGCCATGGCGAGTACCTCCAGAGTATCTGCACGGATTGGCGCAATTGCCGAATCAGCCACCCTGGCCGTGGACGCGAAGGCCAGGGCACTGAAGGCAGCCGGCCGGCCGGTGATCGGCTTCGGCGCTGGCGAACCGGACTTTCCGACGCCCGACTACATCGTCGAGGCGGCCCAGCGTGCCTGCGCGAACCCGCGCTTCCACAAGTACTCACCCACGCCCGGACTGCCAGAGCTCCGCGAAGCAATCGCCGCGAAAACCGCGCGCGACTCGGGCTTGCAGGTCGATCCGAGCCAGGTCCTGGTGACCAACGGCGGCAAGCAAGCCGTCTTTGAGGCGTTCGCGAGCCTGCTCGACCCTGGCGACGAGGTACTGGTGCCGACGCCGTACTGGACGACCTATCCCGAGGTCATCACGCTGACCGGCGCCGTCACAGTCCCGGTCGTCACCGACGAGGGCTCCGGCTTCCGCACGACGGTGGAGTCGCTGGACGCGCACTGCACAGACCGGACCAAGATGCTGCTCTTCGTCTCGCCATCGAACCCGACCGGTGCTGTCTACCCGCCCGAGCTGGTTGCGGAGATCGGGCGCTGGGCGGCAAGCCGCGGACTGTGGGTCGTGACGGACGAGATCTACGAGCACCTGGTCTACGGGCAGGCCAGGTTCAGCTCGATCCCGGTCGCTGCCCCCGAGCTCACCGACACCTGCGTTGTTCTCAACGGGGTCGCGAAAACCTACGCGATGACCGGCTGGCGAGTGGGCTGGATGATCGGGCCGCCCGACGTGATCAAGGCGGCTGGCAACTTGCAGTCGCACGCCACGTCCAACGTGTGCAACGTCGCGCAGGCGGCGGCGCTGGCGGCGGTCTCTGGCGACCTGTCCGCCGTGGCCAGGATGCGGGAGGCATTCGACCGTCGCAGGGAGCTTATGACCATTTTGCTCAACAAGATCCCGGGGGTGATCTGTCCGCTTCCTGAGGGAGCCTTCTACTGCTTCCCGAGCGTCAAGGGCGTGCTTGGTAAGGAATTGGCTGGTCGCCGACCAGCGACCTCTGCTGAGCTCGCCGAGCTGGTGCTCGAGCAGGCGGAGGTCGCGGTCGTGCCCGGCGAGGCGTTCGGCGCACCTGGTTACTTCCGGCTTTCGGCAGCTCTCGCCGACGCCGACCTGGAGACCGGCCTGAACCGCCTCGGGGACTTCCTGTCGCAGGCGCGCTAGCCAGCGCCAGGTAGATACCGGCAAGAGGCCGGCGCACGTCGGGCAGACTAGGCCGATGGCACGCCGGCTCGACCTGCTACCGAAAGCACATCTGCATCTGCATTTCATCGGCGCTATGCGCCGGTCGACGCTGATCGAGCTGGCCGACAAGCACGCGATCACACTGCCGGACGCGTTCCGCGGCGACTGGCCTCCCCGGCTCCGGGGCACCGACGAGCGCGGCTGGTTCAGGTTCCAGCGGCTCTACGACTACGCGCGGGCGGTGCTGCGAACCGAGGACGACCTGCGGCGCCTGATCGCCGAGATCGCTGAGGATGAGCGGTCAGAAGGCTCCGGCTGGCTGGAATTCCAGGTCGATCCAAGTGGCTACGCAGGCCGGTTCGACGGGCTGACCGCCTTCGTCGAGCTGGTACTGGACGCCGCGGCGGCGGCCTCGCGCGCGACGGGCGTCGGCCTGGGAGTGATACTCGCTGCCAACAGGACGAGGCACCCGCTCGACGCGAGGACGGTAGCCAGGCTGGCAGTGAGCCATGCCGACCGCGGCGTGACCGGGTTCGGGCTATCCAGCGACGAGCGACGCGGCAGGCCGGCCGACTTCGCCGCGGCGTTCCGTATCGCCGAGCGCGCCGGGCTGCTAGCCGTCCCCCACGGCGGGGAATTGCTCGGCCCGGAGAGCGTCAGAGGCTGCCTCGATGACCTGAGGGCGGACCGCATCGGTCACGGGGTAGGCGCGGCCAGGGATCCGGCGCTGATCAGGCGGCTGGCCGATGAGCAAGTCACGCTGGAGGTCTGCCCGGCGTCCAACGTGGCGCTCGGGGTCGCCAAGGCTCCGGCCGATGTTCCTCTGATCGAGCTGCTCGACGCTGGTGTCCCTGTCGCGCTCGGCGCAGACGACCCGTTGCTGTTCGGATCGCGGCTGACCGCGCAGTACGAGCTGGCCAGAAACGTCTTCGGACTGGCCGACGACACTCTGGCCGACCTGGCAAGGACGTCGGTACGCGGGTCGGTAGCGCCAGCTGAGGTCAAGGCCAGCCTCTACGCGGGCATCGACGCCTGGCTGGCTGAACCCGATCCAGCCGAAGGAACCACGGCCCGCGGCCAGACGCCTGCTAAAGCGTGACGCCGACCAGCGTGGGCTCGTTGGCGAGCTGGATCCCGAACCGCGCCCGGACGCCCGACCTGATGTCCCGCGCGAGGGCGACCAGCTCAGCCGTGGTCGCGCCGCCGGTATTGGTCAGCGCAAGCGTGTGCTTGGCGGAGATCCTGGCCGCCCCGCTGCCCGGGTAGCCCTTACCGAATCCGGCGTGCTCGATCAGCCAGGCGGCTGGCACCTTCACCGAGCCCGGTGCGTCGTCGCTCCCGGCAGGAAAGGTCGGCACGCGAGTTCCAGGACTCCGCTCGGCGACGACCTCTTCAAGCCTGGCCAGCTCGCCCGGAGCAAGCACGGGATTGGTGAAAAACGAGCCGGCGCTGACCGTGTCAGGATCGGCAGGATCCAGCACCATGCCCTTGCCTCGGCGCAGGCCGAGCACCGCCGCCCTGACATCGGCCAGCGGCGCCCGGTCACCGATCTCCGCCGACAGTCTCCTCGCGAGCTCGGCGTACCTGATTGGCGCCGACATGGGATCGCGCTCGAGTGAGAACGTGACGTCCAGCACCACGTACCTGCCGGTCGGGGAGTCGTCTGCGCGCGGCAACGCGGTGCGCTTGAACAAGCTGGTCCGGTAGCCGAAGCCGCACTGGCTGCCTGCCATCGCAGCGACCGAGCCGGTGACCCGATCAAGCACGGTCACCGACGTGATCGTCGACGCGACCTCCTGGCCGTAGGCGCCGACGTTCTGAATTGGTGTCGCGCCGGCGAAGCCAGGGATGCCGGACAGGCACTCGATCCCGGCAAGCTTTTCCGCGACCGACCATTCGACGAACCGGTCCCAGTTCTCGCCTGCCGCGACGGTCACCAGCACCTGCTCGCCGGTCTCACCCGCCGATATGCCAGAAGTCGAGATGCGAAGGACCGTGCCAGCGAATCCGTCGTCGCAGACCACGAGGTTGCTGCCGCCCCCGAGGACCAGCAACGGCTGGTCCGAGGCGTCGATGGCGCGGACGGCGGAGATCACGTCGTCGGCCGTGCCGGCTTCAGCGAGCCGCGCCGCAGGACCGCCGAGCCGCAGCGTGGTGTAGCCCGACAGCGGAACCTGCTCGGTGAGCGTGAGCACGCCGCTGAGCTTATGTCCTGAAGCCGGGCTCGCGAGCGCAGCAGGGCCAGTCGGCGCGCATGCCTCAGGGCAGCCTGACGACTGCCCGGGCCCTGGTCAGCACCTTGGTCCCCGCGGAGCGCGCGGTCAGCGCCAGCGCGACACGATTGCCGTCCAGCTTCTCCTCGATCTGCCCGCTCACGTTGATGGTGCCGCCGATGTCGTCATCGGGGACCACCACTGGCGAGGAGAACCTGACACCGAACTCCAGCACGATGGCCCTCGGCCCGGCCCAGTCGGTAACGAAGCGTCCAGCCTCCGCCATCGTGAACATGCCGTGCGCGATCACATCAGGCAGCCCGACCGACTTAGCGATCCGTTCGTTCCAGTGGATGACGTTGAAGTCGCCGGACGCGCCGCAGTACTTGATCAGGCTGAGCCTGGTGACCTGGTAGTCGACGGCCGGGATCTCGGTGCCGGCCTCGACGTCGGAGTACGTGACGCCGGTCATGCGGCCCCGCCCCGCTCCACCAGCGTCGCGTGCGCGGTGCAGACGTGCTCGCCGTCGACGGTTCTGATGGTGGTGCTCGTCGTCATGACCGAGTTCCTGCCGATCTCCCTGATGTCGGAGATCGTCACCTGAGCCGTCACGACGTCGCCGGCATGCAGCGGCCGCTCGTATTCAAACCGCTGCTCGCCGTGCACGACCATCGCGTAGTTCAGGTTCAGGTCAGGATCGGCCATGGCCTGGCCGCTGCTCGCCATGCTGATCACGATCGGGAATGTGGGCGGGGCGATGACGTCGGGAAAGCCGGCCTCGACGGCCGCCGCCTGATCGCGATAGAGCGGATTAGGGTCACCGATCGCGTCGGCGAACTCGGCCAGCTTGACCCTGCTGATCTCATAAGGCGCGCTGGGCGGGAAGGTCTTGCCGATGAAATCAGGGTTGATCGCCAAGCTGGCTCCAGCCTCGGTGAGCGGAGGGCAGCGCCTGCCGCCCGCGTCTGCTAGCGCGTCTCGCGGTGCGGCTGGTGCTTGCGGCAGAACGGGCAGTACTTGCTCAGCTCGAGCCGGTCTGGGTCGTTCCGCCGGTTCTTCCTGGTGATGTAGTTGCGGTGCTTGCACTCCTGACAGGCCAGGGTGATCTTGGGCCTGATGTCGGTCGCAGCCACGGTGGAGTGCCTTTCTCCTGTGCGGATATTGCGGTAAGCAGGCTGATGGCCAGCCTGTTCGGGTCTCGGGTACGGGGCTTCAGGGTAACTGCTCCCCGCCCCCATACCGATGTCCGGGGGATGGTCACCCAGTACGTAGCGGAGGCCGGACTTGAACCGGCGACACAGCGATTATGAGCCGCTTGCTCTGCCTGACTGAGCTACTCCGCCCCGCGGACAAGAATCCTAACCCGAACGGGCGGACCTTTAATCCCGCGTAGCCCGGCACACACCGGGCCCGGTTAGCATACCGGGCTTGGTGGTATCTGGCATACCGCCGCTGTCGCCGCGCCGTGGGCGCCCCTTCCCGCTCAGCATTCGACGACGTTCAATGCGAGCCCGCCGCGCGAGGTCTCCTTGTACTTGTCCTTCATGTCGGCGCCGGTCTCGCGCATCGTCTTGATCGCCTTATCCAGCGACACGTGGTGCTCGCCGTCGCCCATGATCGCCATCCGCGCGGCGGTGATCGCCTTGACCGAGGCGATCGCGTTCCGCTCGATACACGGGATCTGGACCAGGCCGCCAACAGGGTCGCAGGTCAGGCCCAGGTTGTGCTCGAGCCCGATCTCGGCGGCGTTCTCGACCTGCTCGGGCGTGCCACCGAGCACCTCGGCGAGCCCGGCCGCGGCCATGGAGCACGCCGAGCCGACCTCGCCCTGGCAGCCAACCTCGGCACCGGAGATCGACGCGTTCTCCTTGAACAGCACGCCGATGGCCGCTGCGGTCAGCAGGAACTTGACGACGCCGTCCTCGCTAGCCCCCGGCACGAACCTGGTGTAGTAGTGCAGCACCGCGGGAACGATCCCGGCCGCCCCGTTCGTCGGCGCCGTGACGACCCGGCCACCCGAGGCGTTCTGCTCGTTCACCGCGAGCGCGTACAGCGTCACCCACTCCATCGCGTACAGCGGATCGGTGACGTCCGAGGTTTGCTCAAGCTTCTCGCGCAGCGCTGGCGCCCGCCGCCGGACCTTCAGCCCGCCGGGCAGCACACCGTTCGCGTGGCTGCCCGCCTCGACGCACTCCCGCATGACCCCCCAGATCCGGCCGAGCCCGGCCCGGATCTCGTCTTCATCGCGTCGTACCAGCTCATTCGCCAGCATCACCGCGCTGATCGCCAGCCCGCTCTCTTTGGTGCGGGCCAGGAGCTCGGCGCCGCTGCTGAACGGGTACGGCACCGCAACCGAGTCCGGCACGAGCCGCGGCCCGTCGGCCTGGTCCTCGTCCAGCACGAAGCCGCCGCCCACGGAGTAGTACGTCCGCCGGCTCAGCTCACTGCCGTCGGCGCTGGCCGCGGTGAACACCATCGCGTTGGAGTGGAAAGGAAGCCTCTTGCGCCGGTGCAGGACAACGTCCTCGTCGACGTCAAAGCCGATCTCCTGGCTCGCCGACCCGGCGGCCTCGCCGAGCGTGAGCTTCCCCGATTCGCGCACGCTCTCGACAACGCCGGTGGTAGCCGACGGATCTACGGTCTCTGGGTGCTCGCCGCGCAGCCCGAGCACGACGGCCGGCATGCTGCCGTGACCGTGCCCGGTCGCGCCGAGCGACCCGAATAGTTCGGCCCGCACCGACGCCACCTTGCCGAGCAGCCCGGCGGATTCCAGCGATGCCACGAACATCGCCGCTGCCCGCATCGGGCCCACGGTGTGCGAGCTTGACGGCCCGATTCCGATCTTGAACAGATCGAACACACTGATCGCCATCGTTCCGGGCGGCGCCCCCGCGCCTTCGCCAATCTCTGGCCGACCCAGCTCGGCTGGCTGGCTCACCTGTGCACCTTCTCCCCGTCCGGGTCATAGAGCGGCCGCAGCGACACCCGCGCGTCGCAGATCTGGCCGCCAACGTTGACCTGGTAACTACCCGAGCGTACGTAATCAGGCGTGACAACATCGCCGTCAAGGGCGCCGGCTCGCCTGACATAGGCCATGCCGACCGATGCCCCGAGTGTCGCTCCCCAGGCCGCTGATGTGATAAGGCCAGCCGCCGCTCCGTCCCTGAGCAGCAGCTCACCGCCCCACATCATGACTTCTGGATCATCAAGCACGACCGAGACCAGGCGCTGCTTCGGCCCTGCCGCCCTTGCCTTCTCGACGGCGTCCCGGCCGAGGAATCCGATGTCGGTCTTGAGCTTGCACGCGAACAGCAGCCCGGCCTCGACCGGGTTGTAGTCCGGCGTCAGCTCGCGGCCGAAAGCCCGGTATCCCTTCTCCAGCCGCATCGACTCGATCGCGTAGTACCCGCCATTCGCCACGCCGAGGTCGGCGCCGGCCGCCATCAGATCCTGATAAACCCCTACGGCGAATTCGACCGGGCAACACAACTCCCACCCGAGCTCCCCCACGTACGTCAGTCTCGTCGCGCGCACTGTCGCGTAACCCAGGTCAATCTCGCGGCTGTGCCCGAAGCCAAACGCCTCGTCGCTCAGGTCGGCGCGGGTGAGCCTCGACAGCAGCTCTCGCGATCGCGGCCCCATCACGCCGTACACCGCGTACGCCGACGTGACATCGACGACGCTCGCACCGGAGGACGGCAGCCGCCGCCTGATGTGATCAAGGTCCCGCTCGGTGGACGCGGCGCTGCTGAAGATCAGGAACTCATCGCGGCCCAGCCGGGTGACCGTGATGTCGGCCTCGTAGCGGCCGGCCGCGTTCAGCATGCCGGTGTAGACGGTCCGGCCCACCGGCACATCGACGTCCGCTGTGCACAGCCATTGCAGGGCAGCGAGCGCGCTCGGCCCGGCCAGGAGGTATTTGGAGAACGAGGTCTGATCGAACACGGCAACCGCCTCGCGGGTCGCACGCTGCTCGGCGGCAGACCACGGCAGCCAGTTGGGCTTGCCCCATGAGTACTCGATGACGGGCCCCTCCGCAGGAGGCCCGAACACGTTGGCCCGCTCCCAGCCCATCTTCGAGCCAAAGCACGCGCCAGCCTCGCTGAGCAAGTGGTACGCAGGCGAGCGGCGGAATGGCCGCGCGGTCACGAGCTCGCGGTTCGGCCACGGCGGGGCGTAGTGCAGCCCGAGCACCTCGCCGACCCGGTCCCGCAGCCAGCGGTTGTTGCCGTTGAATCTGGCGAACCGCCTGATGTCCACGACCGACAGGTCGATCCCTGGGTCACCGTCGACGACCCAGTCAGCGAGCGCCTTGCCCGCTCCCCCTGCTGAGGCGATGCCGACCGAGTTGAACCCCGCGGCGACGAAGAAGTTCCGCAGCTCAGGAGCCTCGCCGAGGATGAACTGGTTGTCAGGGGTGAAGCTCTCTGGCCCGTTGTACAGCTTCTTCATCCCGGTGCTGGCGAGCACGGGGATCCGCTCGATCGCGCTGTCCATGAGGACCGCGAAGTGCTCCCAGTCCTCGGCAAGCAGCTGGAACTCGAACGGATAGGGCAGCTCGTCGGGGGACACCCACGGCTTGGCATCGGGTTCGAAGCCGCCGACGAGCAGCCCGCCGACCTCCTCTTTGATGTAGGTGTAGCCGTCCGGGTCGCGGAGCACGGGCAAGTCGCGGTGCACTCCGGAAATCTGGTCGGTGACGACATAGAAGTGCTCTGCCGAGTGCAGCGGAACGGTCACCCCGCACATCGCGCCGATCTGCTTCGCCCACTGGCCGGCGCAGTTGATCACGATGTCTGCCTCGATGTCGCCCTCTTCGGTCCGCACCCCGGCGACGGCCGGCATCCCGTGAGATACAGCGGAGACGTCGATTCCGGTGACCCTGGTGCGCTCCCTGATCGTCGCGCCGCGCATCCGAGCGCCCCTGGCCAGCGCCGCAGTCAGGTCGGTCGGGTTAGCGCGGCCGTCGCCAGGCAGCCAGATCGCGCCGGCCAGGTCGGAGACGTCCATGATCGGGTACATCTCGGCGGCGCGAGCCGGGGAGATCAGCTCGCACTCCAGCCCGAACGCCTCAGCAGTGGCCGCCGTGCGGCGCAGCGCCATCATCCGGTCGTCGGTCCTGGCGACCGTTACTCCGCCGCACCGGCGGAACCCGGTGGCCAGGCCAGTCTCGGCCTCAAGGCGGTCATAAAGCTGGGTCGAGTACTGGACGAGCCTGGTGCCGCTCTCAGATGCCCGCAACTGACCGACTAGGCCGGCCGCGTGCCACGTGGTGCCGCAGGAGAGCTGCCCCTGCTCGAGCAGCACGACGTCGGTCTCGCCTCGCAGCGTCAGGTGATAGGCCACGCTCGTGCCGATGACGCCGCCGCCGATGACTACAACGTGCGCCCGGCTGGGCAGCGCGGGTGCGGTGCCCTGCTCCCGCGCTGCCCGGCCTGGGCCTCTGTCCCCCCGATTACGCTGTGTCATGAGCGATCCGTCTCGGTCATCCTGTCCTCTCGGGCTGTCAGTC
>DATELR010000104.1:0-21519 GCA_035276345.1 Streptosporangiaceae bacterium
ATAGTCGTACGCCGTACTGGAGACATCTGATGAGCGAGACCATGGCTCTTGAGGCAAGCGGCCTCGAGAAGGCCTTCGGGGGTACCAAGGCGCTGGATGGCGTCGATTTCGAAGTTCCGCGCGGCTCGATCCTTGGCATGCTGGGGCCAAATGGAGCGGGCAAGACCACCACGGTGCGTGTGCTGGCCACCCTGCTGCGGCCGGACCGAGGCTCGGCCAGGGTGGCCGGCCACGACGTGCTCACCGAGGCTGCCCAGGTGCGCAAGTACATCGGCCTCACCGGCCAGTACGCCGCCCTCGATGAATCACTGACGGGGCGCGCCAACCTGGTGATGATCGGCAGGCTCGGCCGCCTGCCCGCAAAGGCCGCGAAGATCAGGGCCGATGAGCTGCTCACTCAGTTCAGCCTGAGCGACGCCGCAGATCGCGGCGTGAAGACCTACTCGGGCGGCATGCGCCGGCGCCTTGACCTGGCTGCCAGCCTGGTCACCAGGCCGCAGATCCTGTTCCTGGACGAGCCAACCACCGGTCTTGACTTGTCGAGCAGGATGGTGACCTGGGACGCGGTCCGCGCTCTCGCCAATGACGGCACCACGGTCTTGCTCACCTCGCAGTATCTGGATGAAGCGGACCACCTCGCCGACCAGATCGTCGTCATCGACCACGGCCAGGTGATCGCCGACGGCACGCCAAGCCAGCTCAAGTCCAAGGTCGGTGGTGAGCGAGTCAGGCTGACCGTGGCGCTGCAGTCCGACCTCGCGGTCGCCGCCGATGTGCTGGCTAAGCATGCGACCGATAAACCCCGCCGCGACCTTGCCACCAGGGAGATCGAGGCACCGGTGACAGCGGCGGCTCGCCGGATGCCCGAGATCGTGCGCGATCTCGACGCGGTCGGCGTCCTCCTCGACGACCTCGCCATCCGCCACCCCTCGCTCGACGACGTCTTCCTCACCCTCACCGGCCGGAAGTCAGAAGAATCCCCCAAGGAAGGCGATCGTTCATGACCGCGCTACCCGTTTCCCCTGCTCTCCCCGGCCTTGCGACCGACTCCGGGTTGTCCAAGTTGTGGTGGGCGGTCAAGGACACCTGGGTGCTGGCAGTCCGTAGCATCAGGCGTATTGCCCGCGAGCCCGAGCAACTCGCCGACGTGACGATCCAGCCGGTCATCTTCGTCCTGCTGTTCAGCTACGTCTTCGGCTCGGCCATCCACCTGCCGGGTGGCGGCAACTACCACCAGTACCTGATCAGCGGAATGTTCGGAATGGCGATGGCAGGAAGCGCGCCCGGCACTGCTGTTGGCCTGACCACCGACATGTCGACGGGCCTGATTGACCGGTTCCGCTCGCTGCCGATGTCCAGAGCCGCGGTGCTCGCCGGGCGAACACTCGCTGACCTGCTGACTCAGATGCTCGGAATCGTCGTGCTGATCGGCACCGGCCTGGCGATCGGATGGCGGATACACGACGGGCTGGGCGAAGCTCTGCTGGCCGTCGGGCTGTCCTTGCTGTTCGCGTTCGCCATGACCTGGGCAGGCGCCTGCGCCGGGATGGTGCTTCGCAGCCCGGAGGCGGCGCAGCAGCTGGGCTTCATCATCTTCCTGCCGCTGACGTTCGTCTCGAATGCGTTCGTCCCGACTCAGGGCATGCCGTCCTGGCTGCAGACCGTCGCTGACTGGAACCCGATGAGCGCGATCGCATCGTCATGCCGGTCGCTGTTCGGCGGCGCCAATCCGGCTGCGAGCATCCAGGCCTGGCCGATGCAGCATCCTGAGCTGGCCGTTCTGATCTGGTCGGTCGGCCTGATAGCGGTGTTCGCCCCGGTGGCCGTGTACCTGTTCCGCCGGAAGGTCCTGAAATAGCCCTACTGACTGAGCCGCTCATAAAGGTCGACAGAAGCGGCGATCGCGTCAGCCTCGGTCGGCAAGGCCGCCGCTCTCTGGGCGGCGGCCTTGCTCAGCCGTGACGCCAGCCCAAGATCGTCCAGCACGCTCAGCACCGCAGCCGCGAGCGCGGTCGGGTCGCCGGGCCGGACTAGCAGCGCCGCGTCATCGCCGGTCAGGTCCCTGACGCCACCGACGTCGGCAGCCACGATCGGCCTGCACGCGTGCATCGCCTCCTGCAGGATCAGCGGCTGGCCTTCCCACCTGCTCGGCAGCGCGAATACGTCGGCTGCGGCGAGCAGATCAGTCATGTCGTCCCGCTTGCCCAGCAGGCGCACGTCCGCGCCAGTAGCCGTCGCCTGATCAGCGAGCGATCCTGCCAGCGGCCCGGCACCCGCGATCGCCACGAGCGGCTCAGGGTGCCGGTTACGCCACCGGGCGGCGGCCGCGACCAAGGTGTCGAACCCCTTCTGCGGAGCCAGCCGGCCCGCCGCGAGGATCAAGGGGCGGTCGCCGGGCAGGTCCGCCGGCCTATCTCCTGCGGACCTCAGGGCCGGAGCCGGCACAATCGCCCTGCCGACCACCTCGGCCCCCAGCCTGCGCATCCTGGCAGAAAGATCGGCCGATACGCAGAGCACGACGTCCGCGTTCCCGGCGACAAGGCGCTCAAGCAGGCCGTAAACCACTGCTGCGGACGCTCCCGACGGAGGAGCGTTGTGCACGGTGACGACCAGTGCAGGCGGTCGGCTGCCTGGCCAGCGTCCAGCTGAGGCCGGGCGCTCGCCAGCGAATGGCCGCAGCGCCAGGACGCAAAGCGCACCAGCTCTCATGCCGTGCGCGTGCACGACATCGGCCTTCATCGCCATCAGCAAGCTGCGGAGCCTGCGCATAGCGGCCGTGTCCCGGGCCGGATGCGGTCGGTCGCTGATGGCGATCGGCTCGAAGGCAATGCCGCTAAAGAGCTCGCGCGTGCTGTCAGGGCCGAAGACTTGGACGTCGATCCCGGCTGCCGCAATCCCCTGCGCCAGCATCGAGACGTGCCGTCCCGTGCCGCCTTCGGTCGTGCCGAGCACATAGCCGACTCGCAGTGCGCGATCCCCTCTTTGCGCCGTCACGACGTCCGCAACCTGCGGCGGATCCTCGTCAGCAGGCTGCGCAGCTCGCCGCCGTCGAGCATCGTCACCACTACGCCAAAGACAGCAACTGCGCAGACTCCGGCGAGCACCGCGACTCCGGCATTCGGCCAGCGTCCGGAGACCTCCAGCAACTCGGTAACTCCGAACCCAGCTGCTGCTCCGGCGGCCGCCCCCGCCAGCCCGGCCCCGAGGGCTCGGCAGACACCGGTGAGCGCAGCGGCACCTCTGGCTGAGCGAACCGCCGCCAGCAACACCAGGCCCGCCACGGTCATGCCGACGGTATTCGCCAGGCCGAGAACCGGGACGACAGCGCTGGCACTGACCAGCGGAACGGCGATCAGGTCGACGACGATGACGACTAGCCAGCCCGCGACCATGGTGACAGCGGCGATCTTAATCCGGTTGTCGGCGAGAAGTACCCGCGACAGGCACGCGACCAGGCCGTATCCGGCGAGGCCAGGGGCGAACAACGCCAGCGCCAGCGCGAACTGGCTGGTGACGTCGTGGCCGAGTGCTGGGAACGCGCGCGCCACAGGCAGCGCGACCGCGGCCAGCAGGCCAGCTCCCAGCCACGAGGCCAGCGCGGTCGCGCGGGTCGCAGCGGCTGCAGCGCCGTCAAATGCCCTGCCCCGGCGCGCCGACAGCACGGGGAAGGCACTGATCGCGAACGGGATCGCGAACACCGCGTAGATGGACACGAAGACCTGCCAGCCGTACTGATACACGGTGACGGCGGCGCCACTGCTGCCGCCGTTCGCGTTCGCCAGCCTGGTCACCACGAGAACTGACGCGTTCTGGGCCACCAGAGCCGCGATGCCCACGCCCGCGAGGCCGGTCGCCCGCCGGGCAATGCCTGGCGGAAAGGTCAGCGTGGGCCGGATCTGCAGCCGCAGCCGCCAGGCAGGCACGAGGGCGGTCGCCGCTAGCGCCGCCACACCAAGCGTGGTGCCAACGGACAGCGTCAGTTGCGCCGTGAGCGGCAGGTGATCGACGTTCGTGGTGTAGTGGCGGCCAAGCGGCACGAAGGTCAGGTACGCAGCGATGACGACGAGGCTGGACAGGATCGGCGCAATCGCCGGAGCGGTGAACTTGCGGTGTGCCTGGAGGATGCCATACAGCACGACGGCTAGCCCGTAAAGAAGAATCTGGGGAGCGAACACCGACAGCATGCCCGACGCGATCGGAACGAGGTCTTCGCGCGGGCAGCCGGACGCCGGGTTCGCTGGCATCAGCAGTGAGATCACCGGACCCGACGCGACAGCCAGGACGAGGCTGACAGGCGTCAGGATTACGACCGTCCACGTGAGCAGCGCCGATGAGATCCGGCTGACTTCCTGAGTCGCGCCGCGTCCCGCGGCTCGCGCCGAGCGTTCCGCAGGACCGGCGAGGATCGGCACGACGATCGCGGTGAGCGCGCCGCCGAGGACGATGTCATAGATGACGTTCGGGACCAGGTTGGCGGTCACGTAGGCCGCGCTCAGGCAGGATGTCTTGACCGTACCGGCGAAGACAACAGTACGAACGAAGCCAAGCATTCTGGCGACGATCGTCAGCCCGCCGATGAGCAGCGCTGCCCGCCCGACTCCGACGGCGACGCCGCTACCGCCGGTGAGGTCGAGATCGTCGGCGCTGCCGGTGTCGCCCGTGGAGTCGGGCGAAACCTGGTCCGCCTTCCTGTCTGCTTCGGCGCTCGTCCGGCCGGGCGAGCTGGTGTCAGCCGGGCCGCCCCCCGGGATCACAACCGCCGCGGTGTCTCGGCCGCCGAGTTGGCCTGGCCGGCGTCCTGCTCCGGCCGCATTCCCGGCTTGACCTGGCGCGAGTCCGCAGGCCGTCGGCCCAGCATGTCCATCCAGTTCAACGCAGGCGTCCGCGCGATGACCTTGGTGAAGCTGACCTTCTCGCTCGCGGCCGTCAGCGCGGCGATGGCACCGAGGATCGTGACGCGCGTCGGCCGGCTGAGCGATGACGCGGCCGAGACGCCGATCATCGCGCCGATGGCGTTTGCGCCGCAGTCGCCAAGCATCGCCCGCTCGGCGAGGTCGTCGGACAGCAGCGCAGCTGCCGCCCCGACCGGCGCGGCTAGCTCCGCACGCGCACGCGGCCCGTGCAGGCCTAGCGCGACGCTGCTGAGCAGCGATACCTTCGCCGCCCGGCCAGGACGCAGATCGAACAGGTTGATCAGGTTCGCGCTGCCCGCTACGAGACCGGCGTTAATGGCGAAATCAGCGGCCCGGCCGAGCGCTGATGACTTCGGACCGTACCGTCCGCTGCCGTTATCGCGGCAGTCGAGCAAGAAGCTTGCCGCCATGCCCGCCGCGCCGATCCCGATGATCTTGACCGCCCCGGTCGTGACGTCCCTCTTCGCCAGGGCGGCCAGGTGGCCTCGGAAACCACGCCGGTCGCTGCTGCCTGCCAGGTCGTCGTAACAGCCCAGCGAACCCGCGCCGGCGCCGGCCACACCGAGTGCCAGCCTGGTACAGGCATCAAGCCCCGGCGTGGTCAATGCGGCCCCGACCGCGCCGATAGTCACCGCAGGCCCCTCGAGCAGCGTGACTGGTTCGCCGCGATGGTTAGTGCGCGTCCACGTCTCCTCGCCGCCTGGCTGAGCCGACGTCAGCGCGGCATACGCCGCGCGTGTCCCCGACGCCGCCATCAGCAGTCGCAGCCCTGCCCGCATCCTGGTCATCACGGCTTCTTCTTAGACGGGTGCGACGGGGTCACCGACGGGCTAGGAGACGCGCTGGGCGCGGGACTCGGCACCGTGCCCGGCCGGACTCCATAGGCCGCAGGAGTCGCGTTCGGCTTAAGCAGCTCGCTCAGCGCCTGCGCCACAATGATCTGGCCGGTGGTCGTATCCGCGTTATCGACCGTACTGAGCGAGACACCAGCGGCGCCGCTGTTAACCACGTCGATCGCGCTGCGCGGTCCTGAGCCAAGCAGCGGACCGGCCAGCAGGGCGCCATTGCTGACCTCCTGCAAGTCATTGGTCAGCGAGATCAGGGAGAGGTTGAACGGCGCACTCGTCTTGGTCGGCGGCACCGTTCCAGGGACCACCACAACTGCCATGGTGGCCTGACCGCTCAGCGACGAACTGCCGCCTGGTCCGCTGACCTGGAGAAATCCGCTGAATCCAGCCAGAATTTGCTGCGTATGGTCCGGGCTGAGCGTCGGCACGCCGTCCTTATCGGCAATCGCGGCGGCGATCACCTGACTGGCCGCTTGCTGTCCCGAGATCTGCGGATCTGGAGTCGACTTCGGCAGCGCCAGACCGTTGGCCAACCTGCTCGCGGCGCTCGAGAGTTGCTGCTCGGTGACCGTTCCCGTGTCGAAGAACTGCGAGGACAGGATGACCTGGCCCGTCACAGTGGCACCGGCCGTCGTGATCGCGCGCGTCACGCCGTCTACGGTCGGTCCGTCGGTGTTAGGAGCGAGCACCAGAACGACATGTTCGCCATCGAGCAGCCCCTTCAGCAGATTCCGTTCAGCAGCCTGCGCGAAAGACTCATTCGCGGCAATCTGCGCCTTCAGCTGGGAGTTATGAGCGTAGAGGCTCTGGTTTCTCTGCGCCTCGGCAGAGGAAGCCCTGTTCAGCGCGCTGACAACGGCGGGGCGCAGGGCGGTTGACCCAACAACCAGGCCGATTGCCAGGGCAAGAAAGACGGCAACGATGGAAACCAGGTGGTAGCGGAAATCGATCAAGGGAGTATTCCTGTCAGCCAATGCCAGAAGGCGGTCAGCTGCAAGTCGGCGAACCGGTAAATGATCGGACCTGCAGGCAATACCGCGATCCCGGCAACAATCGTGACGACAGCGGCGACCACAAGCAGGACCAGCCAGGCGGTCGATATTCGACTCTGGTACAGCCGGCTCACGCCCTTGGGCTCGACGATCTTGTCGCCCACCCGCATCCTCGTCAGGATCGCGCTGGCCATTCCCGGCCGACCTTTGTCGAGGAACTCTACCAGGTTGAACCGCATGCCAACGGCCACGATCAGCCGGGCTCCGAGCTCGTCGGCGAGCAGTACAGCGACGTCCTCGCTCGTGCCGGAGGCTGGGCAGAGCACCGAGTCAAGCTCGAGCGATTTCACCCGCTCGAGGCCCGGGGCACGGCCATCCGCGTATGCGTGCACGACGAGTTCCGCTCCGCTGGTAAGAGCATGATCAGTGACCGAGTCCATGTCGCCGATGATCAGATTCGGCTTGTAGCCAGCCTCGAGCAATGCATCCGCCCCACCGTCAACGGCGACCAGTATGGGCTTGAACTCCCTGATGTAGGCGCGCAGCGCGTGCAAGTCTTCCCGGTGCCGGTAACCGCGCGCGATGACCAGCGCATGCCGGCCCTCGAGCTTCGTCCGGAGTTCAGGCACCCGGATGCCATCGATGAGCTCTTCGAAGTCGCGGCTGATGTACTCAACCGTGTTCGCCATGAAGGCTCTGATCTGCGCCGCAAGGTCGGCCTTCGCGTTGATCGCGGCGCTCGTCACCGAGTCGGCGGTCTGCACCGTCCCCTTCGCGACGACGGTTTCCCCGATATAGAGGGTGTCGCCGTCGAGACGAACAGGCCGCCCATCGCGCACCTTGTCGAAGACCTCGGTGCCGACGTCATCGATCAGAGGGATGCCCGCCTCAAGGAGCAGCTGCGGGCCGAGATTCGGGTACCTGCCCGTCATGCTCGGGGCCGCGTTGACGACGGCGAGGACCTCGCACTTCAGCAGCGATTCCGCGCTGACCCGGTCCAGGTCGGTGTGGTCGATGATGGCGATGTCGCCAGGCCGGAGGCGCCGCGTCAGGTTCTTGGTGCGGCGGTCAAGCCGCGCGGGTGCAACCAGGCCGGGCAGATCGGTCGCTCCGTTCCCCCGCCCGCTGCTGAGCCTCCGCGAGTAGTCCCTCATTGTGTTACTAAGTGTGCCAGACCGGCTACGTCCCGATGGCAACTCAACTTTAGCCATCACTCACCGTCACGGTGATCACTGCGACCTCGCTGACTCCGCTCGCTCAGCGGCTGCCGCCTCAAGGAGCTCGCCGGCGTGCGCCCTGCCGTACTCCGAGTCTTCCAGCCCGGCCAGCATCCTCGACAGTTCCCGCACCCGGCCTGAGTCGTCAAGCCGGGCGACGCCGCTCGAGACCACCAGGCCGTCCTCCGCCTTCTCAACGACCAGGTGCGTGTCCGCGAAGGCGGCCACTTGCGGCAGGTGCGTGACAACAATGACCTGCGCGAGCCTCGCAAGCCTGGCGAGCCTGCGACCGATCTCGACCGCGGCCTTGCCGCCAACCCCGGCGTCAACCTCGTCGAAGACGAAGGTCGGCACGGGATCAGCACCAGCGAAGACGACTTCGATCGCGAGCATCACCCGAGACAACTCACCGCCTGAGGCGCCCTTATGCAGCGGCAACGCCGGCGCGCCAGGGTGGGCGGCTAGCCGGATCTCGACGTCATCCCCGCCGTGCTGGCCGTACTCGCGTAGCGGGCTCACGACGACGTTGAGCCTGGCGTGCGGCATTGCCAGCGCGGTTAGCTCAGCAGTGACGGCTGAATCGAAGCGCGCCGCCGCCTCCTGGCGCATCGTTGTCAGCTGACCGCCTAGTTCCCTGACGGTGCCGGCCAATTCGGCCTCGCGTGCCTCAAGCGCCGCGATCCTGTCGTCATCGCTGTCGAGCTCGGCGAGCCGGGCCGCCGCGCCCTTGGCCCAGACGAGCACGGAGGCCAGATCGGGGACGGCTGGCTCTGGCGTCCGGTCCGGATCGTCTGAGTCCTCGAGCACGTGCGCACCATCGACGTGCTGGGCAGTCACCCTGGAGTCCGTTGGCTCAGCAGATACACCAGCGCTGAACGCCCCGTTATCCCCTGAAGAATTCTCGCCATCACCGGACCCCGCAGCCTGCGGAACCGGTGCGGACCCGTAGCTCCGGATCAGCCTGGTCAACTCGGCGCGGCGGTCTTGCACGGCGGCGAGCCTGACCGGATCGGCCTCCACGGAATCGGCGTAAGACGCCAGTTCCGCGGCGATGTCGGAGATGAGATACGACGCCTCAGACAGCCGGGTGGCCAGCTCGCCCAGCGCAGGATCGTGTTGCGCCGCGCTTTCGAGCGCGTGCCGGGCCGTGCCGAGCAGGGTCAGCGCGTCGGCAGCCTCGTACGATCCGGCGGACGGATCCGAGATGAGCGCCTCGTGGGCAGTGGTTGCCGCGGAGTGGAGCGTGTCGGCATTGGACAGCCGCTCGGACTCGACGTGCAGCCCGAGGTCCTCGCCGTCGACCGGCTCGACCTTCTCGATCTCGGTCAGACCCTGGCGCAGATCCTCAGCTTCTGCCGCGCGCTCCCTGGCGAGCGAAGTCAGCTCTGCGAGTTCCTCGGCGACCTTGAGGTGCTGGTTATAGATCCGCTGATATTCGGTGAGCATGCGGTTCAGCTCAGGTCCTGCGAACCGGTCGAGCGCCTGACGCTGCCTGCCAGCCTTCAGCAGTTGCTGCTGATCGGCCTGGCCATGCACGGCGACAAGATCCTCAGACAGATAGGTCAGCAGCGAGACGGGCACGGAGCGGCCGCCTGCGAAGGCACGGGACCGGCCCTCTGCCGAAACTGTCCTGACCAGCACGAGGGTCGCGCCGTCGTCATCAAGGTCCCCGCCGGCCCCGTTTACCTGCCGGGCCACTTCACCGTCAGGATCGGTCCGCAGCCGACCCTCGATGGTCGCTCGTTCGGCTCCCGGCCGGATCCTGGACGGATCGGCACGACCGCCGAAGAGCAGGCCAAGACCCGAGACGACCATGGTTTTGCCTGCGCCAGTCTCGCCGGTGACGACGTTGAAGCCCGGGGACAGATCGAGCACAGCCTCATCGATGACGCCGAGGCCGCTGATTCTCACTTCCTCAAGCATCGCCGCCCGGCTCCTCGTCTCGCTCGTGCGTGGCGGATTCCTGTCGCATGTTGCGGCGCGCCCGGCCCCGGCCTCGCCAGCCCGACACCGGCAGGTCGAACTTGGCTACCAGGCGGTCGGTGAACGAGGCGCCGATGTCGAGGCCCTGACCGCTCGTGCTGGGGCCGACAGCGGCGGCATCGCCATCTTTATCGTGCTGCAGCCTGGCGAGAAGCACGGGCTGAGCGCCCCGGCGGACGTCGATCCTGGCGCCTGGTGGCAGCTCGATCTTGCGCCGCCCGTCGCACCACAGCACCGCACCGGACTTTCCGCCTTTGTTGCCCGTGGCCCCGATGACCTCCGCCGCCAGCACTGATTCCGGTGATACCACCATAGGCCTTGCGAAAAGGGCGTGGGCGCTGATCGGCACGAGCAAGAGGGCCTCGACGTCCGGCCATACGACGGGCCCGCCCGCCGAGAAGGCGTACGCCGTCGAACCGGTCGGCGTCGCGAAGACCATGCCGTCACAACCCCATCGGGCCAGCGGCCTGCCGTCGACCTCGATGACCAGGTCGACCATCCTCTCCCTGGCTGCCTTTTCGACGGTCGCCTCGTTCAGTGCCCATGTCGCCGCCGATACCGAGCCGTTCTCCTGAACGGTGACGTCAATGGTCATCCGTGGCTCGACCCAGTAATGGCCGGCCAGGATGTGATCGACGGCGTCGGAAAGGACATCCGGCTCGGTCTCCGCGAGGAACCCCACGTGTCCGACGTTGACACCCAGCAGCGGCGTCCCGGCCGGCCTGGCGAGCTCGGCCGCCCTGAGGAGGGTCCCGTCGCCGCCGATCACGAGGACCATCTCGGCGCCCTTTGCGGCATCGGGCGAGACCGGCAGCACGGTCGTGTTCTGGCAATCCAGGTCATCGGCCTCGGACTCGAGCACCCGCATCGAGATCCCCGCAGCGCAGAGCCGGTCAGATACCGCGCGCGCCGTTTGCAGGCCCTCGGGCCGGCCCGTGTGCGCGACCAGGAGGATGCTCCGTTCAGCCGGCGCGCTCATTGCGGCCCCTCGGCGACGGCTGCCCGCAGATCGTCTTCGGCCAGCGGCGGCGCGCCGCGGCGAAGCCAGAGAAAGTACTCGACGTTTCCAGACGGGCCAGGCAGGGGGCTGGCGGTGACACCCTGCACGCCCAGGCCGAGGTCCAGTGCGGCCTGCGCCACAGCCGCGATCGCACCAGTCCGCAGCTCCGGATCCCTGACGACTCCCCCGGATCCGACCTTGCCCTTGCCGACCTCGAACTGAGGCTTCACGAGGAGCAGGAAGTCAGCATCCGGCGCTGCACAGGCGACCAGCGCCGGCAGGACCTGGCTGAGCGAGATGAACGACAGGTCGGCGGTCACGACCTCGGGCTTGAGGTCCACCTGGACGGGCTCAAGGTTGCGGACGTTGACGCGGTCAAGGACTGTCACCCGCGGGTCGGACTGCAGGCTCCAGGCAAGCTGGCCGTATCCGACATCGGCCGCGACGACGTGGGAAGCTCCAGCCCTGAGCAGCACGTCGGTGAAGCCTCCGGTCGATGCTCCGGCGTCCAGGCAGTTACGGCCGGACACCTTGAGCCCGCTGAAGACGGCGAGCGCGCCCGCGAGTTTATGCCCTCCGCGGGAGACGTAGTCAGGGCCCTCGTCCTCGCGGTGCACCGTAATCGCCGCGTCATGGCCCACCTGAGTCGCCGCCTTGCCCGCTGCCTGGCCAGACACCCTGACTTGCCCGGCGGCGATCATGTCGGCCGCCTGAACCCGTGACCGCGCCAGGCCGCGGCGCACCAGCTCCGCGTCCAGTCGCGTCCTCTTCGTCATCGGTACCTTGCCCTCGCGTTCCAGTGACCCAGCGCTCGCATGCAGTCCTATGGTCAGCGCCCCTAACTGTTCTGCGGACCGTGATGAAGTTCGCCGAGCACATCGACCAGCTGCTCGTGGATCCGCTCGTAGACGCCAGGGTGCTCCGACACCGGTAGCTCGTCCAGCTCTCCGAGCCGGCCGAGCACAGCATCGACTCTGGGCTCCCCCGTAGTCGTCAGCGCCTCTCGCGACTCGCTAAGTCCAGCCGCCGCCTCGGCGGTCGCACCAACTTCGGCTGACGCAGGCTCGATGGGACCAGAAGTCTCGCCTGACTCAGCGGCTTCAGCCACCTCACCAGCCTCGGCTGCCTCAGGAGACTGAGCCGAGCTCAGCTCATCCGGTTCTTTCGGCGCGGCCGGATCGCGGTCCGATCCGGTGTCGTGCTCCATCGTGCTATCAGCTCCTCGTGCTACGGTGCGCAGGTCCGGCGAAGCGTCCGTCGCGGGCGGCACGAACTAATGACTGCCGCGTACGGTGTGCCGGATCTCGTCCTGCATCCCTGTCTGGAACGCTACCGTCCAGCACGTCAAGCTGCCGCCATTGGAGGGCTCTCGCGGCGGCCGATGTCGGGGTTCGACGTCCGCGACAGGGAATGACCGTGAAAGTGGGGTGACGATGGCGACTGCTGAGGAGTGTCGCAAGGCTCTGGAGAGCCTCACGGGCCGCATAGCGGAGATGGACGCAGACGTCCGGCAGTCGAAGCTGCTCGACAGAACGCTCAGCTGCCGGGTGACCGACCTCGGCGTCACGTACCTGACCAGGCTCGGCCCGCATGGGTCCGATCCGGTAACCGAGGCGGTCAGTACCTCGCCGCCAGCCCAGATCCGCTTTACGGCCAAGAGCGACGACGTTGTCGCTATCGCGAAGGATCCCGGCAGCTTCGCCCGCGCCTGGCTTACCGGTCGGCTCAAGGTCGAAGGCAGCTTCCTTGACCTGCTTCACCTGCGGAGACTTCTCTAGCCGCACGCCTCTTGCCACACGCTTCCGTTGCCTCGCTGTCATTTGGCCGGCTCGGTCCGGATCGGCAGCTGCGGCCTGCTGCGGCCGATCTCGAGTGCGGACGTGATCTCTGCGGCGACTGTTCGAGGCTCCGCATTCAGCCTGTTCGGCGGATAGTGCAAGACGGTGATGCCAAGCGCGCTCATCCGGGAATGACGCGCCATCGTCCGCTCCCAATCGGCGGGCGACAGGTGCCACTGCCTGGAGTCGACCTCAACAGCAACGCTCGCCTCCGGCCACCACGCATCAGGCACTGCGATGAACTCCTCGCCCGCGTACAGCCTCGGGTTGTAGAGGGGGTCAGGCAGCCCAGACCGCTTGATCAGTTTCCGCAGGTCACCCTCAGCGGCCGACCTGATCCCGTCGGCCACCTCGAGTAACACCGCCCGGAATCGCGCCGAGCCTGACCTAGGACCCTGGCTCAGCTCGGCTGCTAAGTCCGCAACGGAGGCCTTCCCCCACTGGACTGAGGACGCGACGATCGAACGCACATCGCGCAGGTCACTTAGCATCCTGGCCGCATCCGCGACCGCCCTCGGGGCCGGTGCATACCGCAATTCACCTGCCTTGAAGACGACGCTCGGCATCCTCCATGTGCGTAGTACGTGCACGAAGCTGTCATCTCGCCGCTGGGACGCCGCGGGAATCAGTACGTCGACAATGCTGCGATCCAAGTTGTTGATGCCGTGGGCTGCCATGGCAGCCTGGCCCGTGATGGCGCTGCCCGGGCCCGCATAAAGGAGTGCTGCGATCTCTTTTTGGCCTTGTGTGACGGAGCCGGTAAAGGTTGCGTACACGCCGGGGATCAGGACCTGCCATGGCCCGTCTACTCGCAAGCGACGTCGCAGCGACTGGCTAGTTAGTCCGCATGAGAGCGCTTGAGAACGAGTGATCAATCCACTTTGTCTGGCGATATAGGCACTGACAGCCGATTTGTCGTATAACTGCGTGCGTCCCATGAGCGACAATTTGCCAGGAGGCACCGACAATCGCCGTCCAAGCGTCGCCGATTGAACACCCATGACCCATTGACGCCCAAAGAAGACCGTCGATGCGGCATCGGTGTTGAATCGCCCTCCGGCGCAGAAGGGTGATTCCGGACGAATCCGGAATCACGGCTGCGGCAGGCGGGCGGCCGAGTTGCGGAGGCGGTAGGCAGCAAGCGGCGGCAGCGGGCGGGTTGCGGAGGCGTCAGGCGGCAACCGGCGGCGGACGACAACGGCGGTGACGGCGGGCGAAGGCGAAGGGCGGAGGGCGGCGAGGCGCCGGAGGTGGCAGTAGCGTGGCGAGGGTGACCGGGTTGTTCGAGCGGCCTCGGGCCGAGATCGCGGCGGGGGCGGTGCATGTGCCCGGCTGGCTCGACGAGGCAGAACAGCGGCGCCTGGTCATTGCCTGTCGCGAGTGGGCGCGGCCGCCTGCAGGAATGCGCCACACGCCGATGCCGTCCGGCGGGCGGATGTCGGTACAGACCGTGTGCCTTGGCTGGCACTGGATGCCGTACCGCTACTCCCGCACTGCCGACGACGTGGACGGGGCACCAGTCAAGCCATTCCCCGGCTGGCTCGCCGAGATCGGCCGGCGCGCGGTCGGTGATGCCTTCGCCGATCCTGCTCTGGCGGATTCCTACGCCCCGGATGTCGCCCTGATCAATTACTACGACGGCGACGCCAGGATGGGTATGCACGCCGACAAGGACGAACGCACGCCTGCGCCGGTGGTCTCACTGAGCCTTGGATCGTCTTGTGTTTTCAGGTTCGGCAACGCCGAGAGCCGCGGCCAGCCTTACCAGGACATCACGCTGGAGTCCGGTGACCTGTTCGTGTTCGGCGGCCCATCGCGGTTCGCCTACCACGGCGTGACCAAGACGATCGCGGGAACAGAGCGGCCCGATCTCGGCCTGCCGGAAGGGCGGCTCAACATCACGCTGGGCGAGTCCGGCCTCGAGTGACCTGCCAGCATGCGGCTTTGGCCGAGGTAATGCCGGTGGGATCCTAGGGAGATGCCAGAGGGAGACGCGGTGTGGCGAGTATCTCGCCAGCTTGATGCTGCGCTCACCGGCCGCACGCTGACCCGATCGGACTTCCGCGTGCCTCGATATGCGACAACGGACCTCGCTGGCCGGTCGGTGCAGCAGGCACTCTCTCGCGGGAAGCATCTCCTGATCAGGGTCGATGGCGACGTCACGATCCACACGCACCTGCGGATGGACGGATCCTGGCGGATCAGGCGCGCTGGCGGGTATCCGTCTCGCGATCACCGGATCAGGGTGGTGCTGGAGAACGCGGAGTGGCAGGCGCTCGGCTACCTGCTTGGCGTCGTCGAGGTCATCCGCACCTCGAACGAGGACCGGGTGCTCGGACATCTCGGGCCTGACCTGCTCGGCCCGGACTGGGATCCGGCTGAAGCAGTGCGGCGGCTGAAGGCCGAGCCAGACAGGCCCATCGGCGAGGCCATCATGGACCAGCGGAACCTGGCGGGCATCGGGAACTTGTATAAGTCTGAGGTGCTGTTCCTGCGCGGAATCAGTCCGTGGCAGCCGGTCGGGAGAACCGACGAACTCAAGGCAGTCGTGGAACTGGCCCAGCGACTGCTCGACGCGAACAAAGAGCGCGCCGGGCAGATCACGACCGGGAACGCGGCGCGAGGCGAGGAGACCTGGGTCTACGGCAGGGTTGGCCGGCCCTGCCGGCGATGCGGGTCGCGCGTCCTGGCCGATGGATACGCGGGACGCGGAGGTCCGGCACAGGAACGTGTGACGTTCTGGTGCCCGTCGTGCCAACCGGGGCCAGACTCAGCATGACGACTGACAGGGCCCGCACGCTCGGCACGGTCAGCGCGCCGCAGGGCGCAATGCGCAGGGCAGCGGCCGGCGCGAGCCTTGCGGCTGATCACGGTGAAGCTTTCATTCGCGAGAACTGCTCGCTCCGACCAGTGCCGCTCGTCCCGGAGATCGTGCTGCACCTAGCGGACGACGCCTTCAGAGTCTGGGAGGAGGCGGAGCGCGCCGCTCGCGGGACAGAGCTGCCACCGCCGTTCTGGGCGTTCGCATGGGCGGGCGGCCAGGCGATGGCCAGGTACATCCTCGATCATCCCGAGGTCGTCGCCGGACGGCCGGTCCTGGATCTGGGATCTGGCTCGGGCGTGGCCGCGATCGCGGCGGCCCTGGCCGGCGCCTCGACGGTGCTTGCTAGCGAAGTCGATCCGATCGCCATGGCCGCGATCGGGCTGAACGCGGCCGCCAACGATGTCCATATCGATGTCACCGGCGACGTGCTCGACGGATCCGGCAATGAAGCAGCCGTGCTCCTGGCCGCCGACGTCTGGTACGAGCGAGAGCTCGCAGACCGCGCGATCACCTTGCTCCGGCGGGCCCGAGATCGCGGCGCGGACGTCTTGGTCGGCGACATCGGCCGGGCCTTCTTGCCCCGGCCCCTGCTCCGCGAGCTGGCCGCCTACGACGTGCCGGTCCTTGCCGAGCTCGAGAACACCTCGGTCAAGCGGGTCCTGATCCTGACGCTGCTGTAACCGAACAAGGTCTGCCCCGGCCGGGCAGCGCTGAGGCCGGGGCAGACCTTCGTTAGGCGTCGCGGCGCCGGAACACAATCAGCCCGCCGATGATCGCCGCCGCGGCATATGCGCAGAACACGCCGAAGCCGATCCACGGCGAGAACGGGTGGAGTCCGTTGGCTTGGTTCTCCCAGATGGCCGAGCCGGCGTTGAACGGAATCCACTTGTCAATGTCTTCCTGGCCGAACCAGCCGCTCGGCGGACCCGGCAGGAACTGGCTCAGGATCCACAGCACGAACATCAGCCCGATGCCCGATGCGATCACACCGGCCGTATGCCTGAGCATCGCGCCGATGCCGAACGACAGTAGCCCGCACACCGCGAGGAACAGGCCGCCGCCGATCACCATCCGCAGCACGTGCGGATGGCCAAGCGTCGTGTTGACGTGCTGAGTGGACAGGATCAGCTGGCCCACGAAGAACGACAGGAAGCTGGTCACCAGACCGATAACGAGCGCGACGATGCCGAAGACAACGCCCTTGGCAGCGAACACCGTGCCGCGGCGCGGCATCGCGGTCAGCGACGTCCTGATCATCCCGGTGGAGTACTCCGAGGTGATTGCGAGCGCGCCGAGCACGATGATGATCAACTGCCCAATGAGCAGTCCGAACAGGCTGATGCTCGCCGCCTGCGACGTGATCTCGTGGGCGATCTGATGGGCGATGCCGTGCGGAAACTTCGCGCCGCGCGGGGCGTTCTCGAATCTGAGCAGCCGCTGGGTCTGACCCCAGCTGAACAGCGCACCGATGCCTACACACGCCAGGATCAGCGCGAACAATGTCCAGTAGGTAGACCGCACCGAGCGGATCTTGGTGAACTCCGAGCGCACCGTTCCGAAGAAGCCGGCCCGCCCCGATGGCTGGCGGCCGACTGTTCCGCCGACCAGGACGTCGTGACTGACTGTCGTCGCCATGTCAGGCCACCCTTCCGGCGTTCGCCGCCTGCGTCGCCCGCTCATCAGGCAGCCCTGCGTGGAACTCGACGCTGGACGCGGTCAGTTCCATGAAGGCCTGCTCAAGCGAGGCGTGCGCGGGTGCCAGCTCGTGCAGCCTGATTCCGTTTTCAAAGGCCAGGTCGCCAACCTGTGCGGCATTCAGGCCCAGCAGGACCAGCGCGCCGCCCGCGTCGTCGCGGACGGTCGCACCCGCCGCGGTGGCAAGCAACGTGAGCTCGTCCGGCTGCGGCGTGCGTACCCGCACCGACTGCTGCGAGTTGGCCGCGATGAACTCCGCTGTCGTGCAGTCGGAGATCAGCTTGCCCCGGCCGATGACGATCAGGTGGTCCGCTGTGTTCTCCATCTCCGACATCAGGTGGCTTGAGACGAACACCGTGCGCCCCTCGGAAGCCAGCGCCTTCATCAGGTTCCTGATCCACAGGATGCCCTCAGGGTCCAGCCCGTTGACCGGCTCGTCGAACATCAGGATCTTCGGATCACCGAGCAGCGCGCATGCGATGCCGAGGCGCTGACCCATGCCCAGCGAGAACCCCTTCGACCGCTTGCCTGCCACGTCACTCAGGCCCACGAGCTCTAGCACCTCGCCGATCCTGCGCTTTGGCAGGTTGTTGGTCTGCGCCACGCAGAGCAGGTGGTTGTAGGCAGACCGGCCGCCGTGAACGGCCTTGGCGTCGAGCAGCGCGCCGATTTCGCGCATCGGCCACGGGTGCTGGCCGAATGGCTTCCCGTCGACGGTCACCGTTCCGCCGGTCGGGCGGTCGAGGCCGAGAATCAGCCGCATTGTTGTGGTCTTTCCTGCGCCGTTCGGGCCCAGGAAGCCGGTGATCTTGCCAGGCTCGACCGAAAACGACAGGTTATCCACGGCGAGCGTGTCGCCGTATCGCTTGGTGAGGCCCCGTGCCTCAATCATGTTGAATCCTTCCTGCTTGGCCCTCGCCAGGCCAGCACGATTCGGAGCGGACCCGGTTGCCGGGCGGCGCAGGCCAGGCTGGCGCGCCGCACCTCGCGGTCCGCAGGGAACAGTCTGGCCTGGCCACCGGCCCCGGACATCGCCCTGAGGTCTGATATTCGAGTCAGACCTCAGGGCGACCTTTTACGCGTCCCGGCGGACGAACAGTACGAGGCCGGCCACGATGGCCGCGGCCGCGTAGCTGCAGAAGACGGCGAAACCGATCCAAGGTGAGAACATGTGCACGCCGCTGACGTGCTCCCAGACGGCACCGCCGGCGTTGAACGGTATCCACTTGTCAATGTCGGCCTGGCCGAACCAGCCGCTGGGCGGTCCTGGCAGGAATTGGCTAAGTGACCAGGACACAAACAGCAGCCCGATGGCAGCCGCGATCGCGCCTGCGGAATGCCGCAAGATGGCGCCGATTCCGTAGGAAAGCAGCCCGCAGACGACCAGGAACAGCCCGGCGCCGATCACAGCCCGGAGCACGCCTGGGTCGCTGAGGCTCGCGTTCGCATGCACCCCGGCGAGCACTGCCTGGCCAGTGAAGAAGGACGCGAAGCTCGTGATCATGCCCGCAGCCAACGCTACGGCGCCGAACACGATCGCCTTGGCCGCGTAGACAGTGCCCCGGCGCGGCATGCTGGTCAGGGACGTCCTGATCATGCCGGTCGAGTACTCCGAGGTCATCGTTAGCACTCCGAGCACGGCGATCACCAGCTGCCCGATCAGCAGGCCGATCAGGCTTCCGGTCACCGCCGCCGACCGCGCGTCGGACAAAGCGGCTGCCCGCGCCGCGGCGTTCGGGGCGCCGTTCACCTGGGAGACGTGGCTCGCGCTGAACAGTACGGCCATGCCCACGCAAAGGACGATCATGACCAGCAGCGTCCAGTACGTCGATCGGACCGATCTGATCTTGGTGAACTCGGACCGCATTGTGCTCACCAGACCGACGCGGCCGCCGGAGACCAGGCCAGTACCCCCGCCTGACCGCCGTGCGTGCGCGCCGCCGGTGCGGCTCTCGAACGTTGTCGTTGCCATGTCAGGCCACCTTTCCCGCGTAAGCCGGCTCTCGGTCCGCTTCCGCGGGGCCGCCGCCCTGCGCGCGGCCGCCCGGCAGCCCGGCGCGGAAGTCGACGCTGGCTGCCGTCAGGTCCATGAACGCCTGCTCAAGCGACGCGGTCACCGGGGATAGCTCGTGCAATTTGATCTCGTGCTCGAATGCCAGGTCGCCGAGCTGCTCGGCGTCAAGCCCCTGGACGATCAGGCTTCCGTCGCCGTCGTCGCGAGCAACGCAGCCAACCGATGCGGCAAGCCCGATCATCGCGCCGCGATTAGGCGTCCGTACCCGGACCGACTGCGCGGAGTTGCCCGCGATGAACTCGGCGATCGTGCAGTCCGAGATCAGCTTGCCGCGGCCGATGACGATCAGGTGGTCGGCCGTGTTCTCCATCTCCGACATCAGGTGGCTTGAGACGAACACCGTCCGCCCCTCGGCCGCGAGGGACTTCATCAGGCTCCTGATCCACAGAATCCCTTCGGGGTCCAGCCCGTTGACGGGCTCGTCGAACATCAGGATCCCCGGGTCGCCCAGCATGGCGGCGGCAATGCCGAGCCGCTGACCCATGCCCAGCGAGAACCCTTTGGACCGCTTGCCTGCCACGTCGCTCAGGCCGACCAGCGCAAGTACCTCGTCGACACGCCGCTTCGGGAGCTTGCTGGCCTGGGCCAGGCAAAGCAGGTGGTTGTAAGCGGACCGGCCGCCGTGCACGGCCCTGGCGTCGAGCAGCGCACCCACCTCGCGCATCGGCGCCGCGAGCTCGCTGAAGGGCCGGCCGTTCACGCTCACGTTCCCGCCGCTGGGCCGGTCCAGGCCCAGGATCAGCCGCATCGTCGTCGTCTTGCCGGCGCCGTTCGGGCCGAGGAACCCGGTGATCTTCCCCGGTTCAACCGTGAACGACAGGTTGTCAACGGCGATCGTGTCGCCGTATCGCTTGGTGAGGCTTCGCGCCTCAATCATTTGTCAGCCCTCCTGGATCGGCCGCTCAGCGAGATGCCGCCGGGATCCCCGGTGGCAACCGCCAGTCTGGCCGCGGCAAGGCCGGTTCCGCGTCGCCCGGCGAGCGGATTTGCGGTCCGCCCACGGTCTGAATTCAGCGCGGTCAGCGAGTCGCCCTGCGGGCGTACATCGCACCCTTCACTGCCATCTGAGTACTACGGCCGATGACGATCCAGGTGCTGGCTAGCGCGGGTCGGCCAGGACCTTCAGCGCCGGAGTGACCATGTCTTCGGTGACGTGGCCTGCCGCCCACGCGGCTGCGCAGAGCGCGCGCAGGCCATCTATCCAGGCGCCGTCGCCGCTCAGCTCGATCGGGCTCGATCCGCCGGGCCACGCCGCCTGCCAGCCGGCCAGGCGATACGCGCGTGCCGGGTTGTCATCCTCACGGCCGGCGCCGCCTCCCGCCGGAACACCGGCGCTCTTGCTCGATTCCTCGCCCGGCACAGGCCCGTCGTTACCTCGCGGACCGATCAGCGGCTGCGGTTCAAGGAGCCCGCCGAGGTTAGCGGAGAGATACGTCGGGCGCTGTCCGGGCGGCGCGAGCACGGCACCTTTCGGCGATGTCACACCGGTTAGGACGAGCATGCTGTCGGCCCCGCCGCGGACTGCTCCCTCGATGTCGGTGTCGAGCCGGTCGCCAACCACCAGCGGATGCCTGGCCCCCGTCCGCGCGACCGCCTCCGCGTGGAGCGGGGTCTGCGGTTTGCCGGCCACGACCGGCTGCACCCCTGTGGCGGTGATGATCACCGCGAGCAGCGACCCGTTGCCCGGCTGCGGCCCGCGCGGCGTGGGCAGCGTCGAGTCAGAATTCGTCGCCACGTAGAACGCGCCGTCCCTGACAGCGACGCCCGCCTCGGCAAGCAGTTCATAGTTGATGCCCGGCACGAAGCCCTGCACTACCGCGACCGGCTTGTCAGCGGCCAGCGACACCGGCCGCATTCCGCGCTCGCGCAGCGCGATCCGCAGTCCGTTCGACCCAGCGACCAGCACCGCGGAGCCCGGCGGGAATTTGTTCGCTATCACGCTCGCCGCAGCCTGCGCGGACGTCACCACGTCGGAGGATCTGGCCGGCACGCCGAGCCTGGTCAGGTGCGCGGCGACGGCCGATGGTGAGCGCGATGCGTTGTTGGTGACAAAGGCGAGCCGCAGGCCTGCTTCCTTTGCCCTGCTCAGCGCCTCCGGCGCTCCGGCGATCGCCTGCGGGCCTGAGTAGACCACT
>DATELR010000105.1:0-13260 GCA_035276345.1 Streptosporangiaceae bacterium
CCAGCGCCGAGCGAACGTCGTTGCCCAGTCGTGCAAGCTCGGTGATCTTGGTCTCGATCCGCTCCAGCGCGTTCTCAAGCCGCCAGCGCTGGTTTTCGCACGAGGCGTGGCCCTCGTCGCGTTCGTGCAGGGCGCTCGAGATCTCATCCAGGGTCAGGCCAAGGCTCTGCAGCCGCCTGGCGAGCTTGATCCGCTGCACCGTCGTATCGCCATAGAGCCGGTACCCAGCAGGCGTCCTGGACGGGGCGGGCAGAACGCCGCGGCGCTCATAGAACCGGATCGTGTCGATGCTCACACCCGACTCGGCTGCTACCTGGCCTATCTTCACCGGCCACTCCTTGACTCTGGACTTAACTCCAGACTTTATCGTGGTTCTCGCCAGACCCGCCAACAGGACAGCGAGGCGCAGCAGATGAATCACTTTGCCCCGGACAGTGGCGAGCGGCCGCCGGTCGCTTGTGACATGTCGACCGCTCAGGACACTCCCGCCGAGCGGCTTGATGAGTACCAGCGGTTGTTCAATGGATTCCTCGTCGGACGCGAGCGGTCGGAGGCTGCCATCAGGTTCCGGTTCCGCGCCGATCCTGGCATTGAGCCATGGGTGCGCGACCTGGCTGCCAGGGAGAAGGCCTGCTGCGCCTTCTTCAATGTCGCGGTGACCAAGACCGATCATGAGGTGCTCTGGGACGTGTCAGTGATCGATGACGCGATGGCCAGGATGATCCTCGCGGACTTCTATCGGCTGCCCGACGCTCTGGCGATCCCGGGGACAGGCGACGGCTGAGTCTGCATCGCCTACCTGGTGCCGTCCTATGCTGGCGGATGTGCGATGCAACGCCTCTCGTGAGCTGAGCGAGCAGGCACGGCGCGCATCACGCATCTACGCAGCGGCGGCCGACCATTACCGGCTCGGCTCGCTGGCCTTCTGGGACAGGTTCGGCGCCGCGACCGTGGCCCGGTTGCCGCTCCGCTCAGGCCACGACGTGCTTGACCTCTGCTGCGGAGCGGGCGCTTCGGCAATCCCCGCGGCCAGGGCGGTCGGCCCGGCGGGAAACGTGCTGGGCCTTGACGTCGCAGCGCCGCTGCTCGAAATCGGCCGGGCCAGGGCGGGCGGTGAGCAGCTGCCCAACATTGAGTTCCGCTACGGCGACGCGACCGGCACCGGCCGGTCGCCGGGCAGCTTCGACGCTGTGGTGTGCGTGTTCGGAGTGTTCTTCGCCGATGACATGGCCGCGTTCGCCGCCGAAATGTGGCGGCTCGTCCGGCCCGGTGGCGTCCTGGCCATCACGACGTGGGGACCCGGGTTGTTCGAACCAGGGAGCGAGATTTTCTGGGATTCCGTACGCGGCATTGAGCCGTCACTGTTCAAGGCCTTTCACCCGTGGGACGAGATCACTACCCCCGAGGCGCTGACCGGCCTTTACGAGCGTGCCGGCGTTAGTGGTGCGGCAGCCGAAGCTGTGATCGGGTGGCAGGAACTGAGCGGCCCGGCACGATTCTGGGATGTGATGCTCGGCAGCGGCTACCGAGCGACTGTCGACGCGCTCAGCACAGACCAGCAAGACCTTCTGCGAGAGCAGGTGGTCACTGCCCTTGCAGCCAGGGACGTCGCCAGGATAAGAACCGACGTTGTTTACGGCATCGCCAGGCGACCGGCCTGATTACCGCGCGAACTGGGTGAGCGAGAGCGTGTTGCCGTCAGGATCGGTGAACCATGCGATCTGGTCGCCGTTCGGCGTGGTCCAGATGCCCTTATCGTCCTGACCCAATCCCTCGTACCTGGTGAAGCTGACTCCCTTGGAGCGCAATCCGGAGATCGCGCCGTCCATGTCGGCCACCCGCCAGCCAAGGACCGTGTAGTCAGGCGTCGCTACCTCCGCGACTGCCGTGACCCGCAGCATCGTGCCGCTGACATCGAACACGCACGCGTACGGATTCTGGTCGATCAGGCTCAGGCCGAGCGTGCCCTGATAAAACTCCCTCGCCCGGTCCAGGTCCGTCGTCGCTGCGAACGCGATCACCTCGCAGTTGCCGAGCATCTCTGGTCCTCCCATCTCGTCTCTGCTTGGCCGCCGACGCTGCAGGTTAGTTGTGCTCGGCAGCGAGCCGGGCGCTGAATCCCAGCAGCAGCGCGCCTGTGGTCCCGTCCATTGCCCTGCGGACAGCCCGCCGCGATAGCAGCGCTCGTGCCCTGGCAAGCCCGGCGCTTAGCGTCAGCAGGTACACCAGCGACAGGATGGCGTGACTCCAGGCGAACGCGAGCAGCCAGCCAGGCGCGGCACCTGGCTTCAGGAACTGAGGGAGGACGGAGATGTAGAAGATCAGCACCTTGGGGTTCGTGATGTTTGACAGGAATCCCTGCCGCCAGCCGCCGAACACAGCTTCCCGCTCAGCGCCCTGGTCGCCGCCGGGCAGTGCATATTCGCCGCGCAACGCAGAACGAAGCGACTGGATGCCGAGAATCCCCAGGTAGCACACGCCCGCCCATTTGACGGCCGCGAAGACAGGCTGCGCCTGCACGATGATGGCACTGAGCCCGGTGACGGCGACGGCGCCTTGGACGGCATTGGACGTGCAGACTCCTGCAGCGGTGAACCAGCCGCGCCTGCGCCCGCCGGCCAGGGTGTTCTTCGTCACGACCGCGAAATCCGGTCCGGGGATAAGAACGAGGACAATGGCGAAGGCCAGGAAGGCTCCGTAAGCCGACAAGCTCATATCTGCCAAACATAGCCAAGCCCGCGGACCGTCTGCAGGCCACTCGCTCAGCGGTCGCTCACCGGCGCCGTCTCGGACCAGAGCTAATTGAGTTTGCCTGGAGCGCCCAGGTCGTTAGCGTGGTCCGGTGCTCACGCCGCCGGATGGTTTTACCGAGGATGCGCTGGCGTCCGCGCTTGCAGCGCATTGGCACCTCGATGCCGCGTCCATGAACTACAGCGCCGTCGGGTTCGGCAGCCACCACTGGGATGTCACCGACGCGGCCGGGGTGCGCTGGTTCGTTACGGTCGATGAGCTGCAGAAGAAGCTGCAATGGCTGAGGGAACCGCTTGATGCCGCGCTCGCCCGGCTCAGGCATGCGCTTGCCGCTGCGGTGGAGCTCCGCGCGCTGGGATGCGAGTTTGTGGTGGCGCCGGTTGTCTCTCGCAGTGACGAGCTAGTGGTTCTGGCCGCCGGTGAGTTCGCGGTCGCGGTGTATCCATTCGTTGCCGGTACGAGCTTCGGCTGGGGGGAGTTTGCCGACAAGGCGCATCGGCAGGCGGTCCTTGACCTGGTGATAGCCGTCCATCAGGCTCCTCCGGCGGCGCGGGAGCTGGCCTGTGCCGATACCTATGCGATCCCGAAAAGAGACGAGCTAGAGGCGGTCCTCGATGGCGTGCATGGCGCGCCGGCCGGCGGCGGTCCGTATGCCGGGCCGATGCGGCGTTTGGTCGGCCACAGTGCCTCGGCCATTCGCGCCGCGATTGACCGATACGACGGCCTCACCAGACAGGCGAGAGCCATGCCACCACGCTCCGTGCTCACGCACGGGGAGCCTCATCCTGGCAACACCATGCTGACCGATGACGGCTGGCGGCTGATCGACTGGGATACGACCCTCGTCGCGCCGCCGGAGCGGGACCTATGGGGGCTCGATCCAGGCGACGGTTCTGTGCTCGCTTCTTACGCCGCTGCGACTGGCGTAGAGCCGGTCGCAGCGCTGCTGGAGCTCTATCGGGTTCGCTGGGATGTCGCCGACGTGGCGCTCGAAGTAAGCCGGTTCCTCGGTCCGCACAAAGGTACGGACGAAGATCAGGAGGCCTGGCAGCTCCTGGTCGAATTGGTCGGCCAGATCGCAGCGTGAGCCTCAGCCTGGCGCGGCCGCGGCGAGCTGGCTCAGCTGGATGTTCGCTATCAGCCACTGTCCATCCGAACCGCGGACGAACACGTGCGAGATCCTGAACTGGCCGTCCGCTGGCCGCCCCGCGTAGCTTGCCTGCTGAATGTGCCTGCCGATCGCGATCGCCGTGTCGCCGAAATCACGTACCTCGACCTCGTCCCAGTTCAAGGACGCGGTGTCCAGCGCACCGCTTGAGTAACGCTGCAGCCACTGGTCCCGGTCGAGGATGAATCCGAGCGGCCCGACCAGGCGGAAGTCCGCTGCTGCCAGTTCACCGAGTACGGCGGTGTCGCTGTTCTGCTCGGCTTCCGCCCATCGCCTGCCCAACGCGAGAATCTCGGTCTGGGTGTCACTGCTCATCGGCTGCACCTCCCTGGCCGGGCGACTTGTCCCGCCCAGTCATCGACTGACCTTGCCGGTACATCTGCGGTGGCTTGCTGCCAGCAGACTGCCCGCCGTCGATCGGGATCACAGATCCGGTGATGAATGACGATCCTGGCGAGCACAGCCAGAGCACTGTCTGGGCGACCTCGGCGGCCTGCCCTGTCCTGCGCATCGGCGTGGAAAGGCCGGCCAGACGTTGCGCCTCGGGCCCGGCGGCCTCGAGGTGGTAGGTCAGGATGGGGCCGGGCGCTACCACGTTGACGCGGATCCCCTGGTCGGCGTAGTCCAGCGCCCCGACCTTGGTCAGCCCGATAATTCCGGCTTTGCCCGCCACGTAGGCCGCGAGGTTCGCGGTCGCGTTGATCCCGGCGACGGAAGCCATGTTGACGATGGCTCCGCCGCCGCTGGCCAGCATGGCAGGGATCTGGTACTTCATGCCGAGGAACGTGCCGCGAACGTTGGTCGCGATCCCGCGGTCGAACTCGGCGACGTCGATGTCCGCGAGCGGCGCGGGCATCGGTCCGTCGGTCGCGTTGTTAAAGGCGGCGTCGAGCCTGCCGAAATGCGCGACCGTGCGATCGATGAGGCTTGCGACCGAGTCGGCATCGGAGACGTCGCAGCGGATCGCGATGGCATCTCCGCCTTCGGACCGAATCAGGTGCTTGACGGCGGTGAGCGCGTCCATGTCGCGCGCGGCGAGGACAACACGCGCGCCCGCTGCGGCGAACGCCTGCGCCGTAGCCGCGCCGATTCCCTTGCTTGCTCCCGCGATGAGCGCGACCTGGCCGCGCATCGGCAGATCTTGCATGGCTACCTCCCAACAAGAACCGTAGACATCAAATCGTTCTAAGTCAAATGCTTAGACGACTACGGTTTAGTTGGCAGGAGGCGACGACCAGGAACGGCCAGGTTGCCTGGGCGACGCCGAGAACGCGCTCGGCGAGACCGAGTTGGCCGCCTCCGGCCACCAGCTCGACCAGGAACCACGCCGTCAGGACAGCAATGACCGCGACTGCAGCGAATGACGGCGTCGGCCGCAAGCCCCACGGGATGCCACGGCCTGAACGGCAAGCTCCCAGTGGCCAGGCAGCGAGAAGGGCGAATCCGACCGCTGACCAGAGCGCGTGGGACAGCGAGAAGCCGCCAGGCGCCGCCACCGGGCTGAATGCGACGAGAATGCCGGCCAGCGCGGCGGCGATGAGGATGACGCGCCCGGCGCGCGCGGCAGGCCGCAGCGCAACAGCCGTTGTGAAGTAACAGATGGCGACGACGATGAAGGTCAGCGTCATCACCCAGGTGTCTGATGCCCCTTCGCCTGCCAGCGTGCTGACGCTCTGCCGCACCGGATCAAAGGAATGCGACTGCAGTTGGGCTGCGACCGTCCACCCCCCGATGAGCACAACGGGTGTCACCGCCGCCGAGAGCACGCCCCACCAAGGCACGCCGCGCACCTGCACCACCGTAAGGGCTTTCATGTCATGACTCATCCCCTGGGTAGCTCCAAAGGACAGGCAGAGCCCCGGCCTGCAGATCACGATCCGCTGACCGGGGCTCTGGCCCCCGTTCTCACAAGGCCGGGTCTTTCCCCGTGTTACCGCAGGGAACCCTGCAGCTCGCTCCCATCGGAGATGCCGCTTGCGTCATCGGGCACGCTCACTGGTGCGGGCCCCGCGATGTCAGAGCGCCGCAACCGGATTGTTGCCGCAGTGACGAGCAGCGCCACCACCGCGATTCCCGCGGCCACCAGGAACCCGCGGGCGATCCCGAAGGCCAGTGCCTGGTGCAGGATCGATGCCGGCACCCCGCCGCCCTTCGCAGGCAGTGGCTGGCCAGCCTTGGCAGCCGCTGCGGCGGCCTGGGCCATGTGGTGCTTGACATTGTTCGAGACCGCGGTCCACGTCACCGTGCCGAGCGCCGCGAGTCCGATGGCGCCACCGACCTGCTGGCCGGTATTGAGCAGGCTGGAAGCCACGCCTGAATCCTCGCCAGCGACCCGGTTCAGGGCCACGATCGACAACGGGACGAACAGCATGCCCAAACCGATCGAGGTGACCAGCATCGGGCCGAGCAGCCCGCCGACGTAGTCGCTGTTCACTGTGAGCTGCGAGAACCAGAACATGCCGCCAGCGGCGATCGCGGAGCCGGCGAGCATCAGCGGGCGCGGCCCAGTGCGAGCGATGAGCTGAGACACAATTCCGGACATCACGACCACTACCGCGGCGAACGGCAAGAACGCGATGCCGGACTTCAGTGCGCTGTACCCGAGCACCTCCTGGACAAAGATCGTCAGGAAGAAGAAGATCCCGAACATGGCCGTTGCCAGCGCCAGCATCACCAGGTAGGCGCCGCTCCTGCTGCGGTTAGCCAGGATTCGCAGCGGCATCAGCGCATGACGGCTGCGCCACTCGATCAGCCCGAATGTCGTCAGCAAGAGCGCCGAGGCCACCAGGGATGCGATCACCTTGCCGTCTCCCCAGTGCGAGACGCCATGCTGGTCGGTGCTCGCGTTCGACAGGCCGTAGACCAGGAGCGCCACTCCCGCCGTAGCGGTGATCGCGCCGGGCAGGTCGAAACGGCCGCGCCTGCGCTCGGACTCCGGGAGCACGTACCTCGCGACGATCGCGGTCGCGATGCCGATGGGCACGTTCACGAACAGGACCCAGCGCCACGACAGGTACGTCGTGAGCAAGCCGCCGGCGACCAGCCCGACCGCGGCGCCGCCGCCGCTCATCGCGGCGTACACGCCCATGGCCCTGTTGCGGGGTGATCCCTCGGGGAACGTGGTGCTGATCAAGGCGAGCGCGGTGGGTGCGACCATCGCACCGCCGACTCCCTGAAGAGCGCGTGAAGCCAGCAGCCACGCTTCGGAGTTCGCGAAGCCGCCAAGCAGCGATGCGGCCGAGAAGAGGATCAGGCCGGATATGAAGATCCTGCGCCGCCCGAGCAGGTCGCCTGACCTGCCGCCGAGCAGCAGCAGGCCGCCGAATGTCACGGCGTAGGCCGTGACGACCCACTCCAGCCCGCTGCCGGAGAAACCGAGAGCGTGCTGGATGTGCGGCAGAGCGACGTTGACGATGGCGGAGTCGAGCACCACCATGAGCTGGGCGGTTGCGATGACGAACAAAGCCAGGCCGAGGTGCCGTTTCGCCTCGGAGGCTGGCGCGCCGGGTGTGACGGCCCGACCGGTAACCGGTTGCGTCGTAGACACAGCGGTCTCCTCACCTTTCATTTTGGGCGTGTTTGTCCCCGTCGTGACCCATGCTTGAGTCACGGCGTGGCAAAGTCTGGATTGGCGCTTATTACCTGCGGGTTCCGCCAGCTAGCGGAAATTCAGCTTTCCCCCGCGCAGGTCCGCGTTTGATGCCGGGTTAGAGAGCGGCGGGCGACCGTTCGCCCTCGGGGCTGCTCACCTCCTTCTCGGTTCGGCCAGCGGCCGGTGCTACCGGCTCGGCCGCGAGCGAGTCGCACATCTTGCGCACGAACTCCAGGAACTGCTCGCGCTCCTCCCGATCCAGTGCCTTCGTCCACGGCATCAGGCCGAGCGTTTCTTGTTCCATGGCAGCTTTGATCTCAAGCCCGCGGTCGGTCAGCGCGAGGTTCTTGATCCGCCGGTCGGCGGGATTCGGCTCACGCTTGGCCAGGCCGCGCTGCTCGAGCGCATCGGCGATCGCGGTGACGAAGGACGGATCACAGCGCAGGCGCTGGCCCAGATCCTTCATCGCCACTGGTGTATCGAGTCGCCGAAGAGCCTTCATGCAGGAAACAGGCACGCCGAGGCGCTGCGAGATCTTCTCGCCGTGATGTAGGAGATGGCCGACGAACTCGGTCATGGCGTCAAAGATCTCCTGATCAAGCTTGTCGCCACCTGCACACCAGCCCACTGTCTGCCTCCTGCTTCAACACCCGGCGCGGGTCACGGCACCGAGTCACTCGCTGCCTTACTACCCAACAGACTTGTGTAGCTCAACAGTTGAGTAGCTCAACCATATTCCGGATTGCTTGACACTGTCAAAGGTTATTTCTCTCAAGGAGTTCACTCGCCCGTCGAGCCGTCGATCCGCTCCCTGATCAAGTCCGCGTGGCCGTTGTGCCTCGCGTACTCCTGGATCACCTTGATCAGGTTCCAGCGCACGGAGAACTTGTTACCTGACGACGTCGCCTCGAGCGCCTGGCTGGAGGCAAGCAGCCGGTCAGCATGAGCGCGCTCGTCGTGCCAGCGGGCCATGGACGAGGGAGCCAGGCCGGCCGAGAGGCCCGCGATGTCCGCGTCAGGCTCGTCGTCCGTGCAGTAGACCAGCTCGAACGTGCCGCCGCCGAGCGCGTACACGAGATAGACGCGTTCCATCTCGGTCATGTGCCTGACCAAGCCGAGCAGCGAAAGATCCGACGGCGATGCAGACGCCCGCACAAGCTCGTCAGGGGTCAGGCCCTCGCATTTCGCGGCCAGCGCGTCGCGGTGGAAGGCCAGCCAGCCGAGCAGCAAATCGCGCTCAGCCGCGTTGCCGGGTTCGGGTGCTCGATCCACGATGCCCTCCAAGTTGATCAGACGACGCTCAAGCGCAACAGCTCCCAGAATGGCGCAGGTTTAAGCACGCAATTGCCGATGTTGCCATGTTGGCGTTGCGCCAGGAGCGGACGCGATGGCATCAGCGCGCACGTTCGGACCAGCATGGCCGGATGACAGACATCCAGTTCGGTGTCAACTTCCACGGCGCAGCGGACGCTGGCGAGTTCGAGCGGATCGTGCGGCGAGCCGACGAGCTCGGGTTCGATGTGCTGGCCGCGCCTGATCACCTTGGCGCTTTGAGTCCCTTCACGTTGCTGGCCGCCGCCGGGATCATGAGCAGCCGGATGCGGCTGCGGACGTATGTTCTGAACGTTGGCTTCTGGAACGCGGCGCTGCTCGCTCGCGAGGTCGCGACGCTCGACCTGATCTCAGGCGGCCGAGCAGAACTCGGAATCGGTGCCGGTCACATGAAAAGCGAGCACGACGACGCTGGCCTGCCATGGCTGCCGTTCCAGCGGCGGATCGAGCTGCTTGAGTCAACAGTGATCGAGGTCAGGCGCCGCTTGTCCGATCCTGAACACCACCCAGCTCCGGTCCAGCAGCCCGTGCCGATGATGGTCGCCGCCATGTCGGGAGCGGGCCTCGCGGTCGCAGCCAGGCATGCCGACGTGGTTGGCTTCGCAGGCCTGCGTCAGGTACGCGGCGAGTCGCTCGGCACCTTCACGCTGGTTGCGCCGGAAGAGACCGCCGAGCGCGTTGCTGCGGTGCGCGAACAAGCCAGTGGCCGGCTGTACCGCTCCGACGTGCTGCTTCAGCACGTGGCGATCGGCCCCCGGCCGAGTGAGTCCGCGGCCGCGATGGCGGACGCAGTGCCCTGGATGACAGCCGAGGAGGTCGGGGCCAGCCCGTTCGTGCTCTATGCCGAGACGGCCGAGGAGGCCGCGGCCGAACTGAGACGTCGTCGCGAGGCGTACGGATTCGACAGCGTGACCACGCATCAGCCCAGCATGGAAGAGCTGGGCAAGGTGATTGCCGCGTATCGTGGCTAACGCTCTCCCCCGTCTAACGCCTCTCACCTGCTGGTTTGCGGGCAAGCACCCCTAATTTCTCCGCGCCGGGACGGCGATCGTCCGCCGCGGCAAAGGCGGCAAAGGACGGGTGGTGCCGTTCGGGCCGCAAACCGCGCAAGCCCTCGACAGGTACGTCAGGGCACGGCGCCGTCAGAAGCTCGCCGCGATGAAATGGTTCTGGATCAGCCGCCGCGGCCACATGCAATACACGGCGTTGTACACCACCCTGAATCGCCGCGGGAACCAGGTCGGCGTGGACGTCCCAGCCGCACATGCTCCGCGCCACAGGCGCGATGCGGTGGCGCGAGAAGGGCGGTTCCGTGCCGGGCTGCTGACCGTCGCGGGCTGGTCGTCACTTGAGATGGCGCAGCGGTACGTGAGGACCGCTGAGATAAGGCGTGCCGTTGAAGAAGCACACAAACTTGGCCTGGGCGACATCTGAGGTTGCGGCACCGGGTAGTGCGTTGCCGGCGGCCGTTGTGCACGTCGGCGTGGTTCAGGCCGCGCACCGGCCGAGCTGAATGGGTTGCGGGGTCAGTCGAGCGTCGGCATCGGACGAAGACGTGCCCATACGCGGTTCAGAACTGGCCTGGAGAATCGATAGTGTGGTAGTAGTCAGCCTGCGGCGGGTCCTCGAGCCCCCACGCTCGAAGTATGTCTATGACGGCTGGATTGACCGAGAAGCGGTTGAATGCCTCCGCATCCGGCCACTCGTTGATGGAGATCACACCCCGGTCGTTATCACTAACTGCGACTCGGTGGTGCAGGCAGCCCTCGGCACTAGCCAGCTCTGCGAGTGCCTCGAAATCGCCGGGCCTACGGCGCCCAGTACGCTCAAACTCGGCCGCGTTGGACCTGTACCGGGCGATCACGATGGCAGTCATGTCCCCCCCGAGAACTGGCGCCCTAAGTACTCAAGCCGCATACAGGCGCATACCCCTGCGGTGCCGGTGGCAATCGCCCGGAACAAATCCGCGGCACCGGGAAGGGCGCCGAACGTCCGAGGGTACAGGCGTCGGCCGGGAATGCCCGGCACGGCTTACTCGCCATCGGCCACGGACCCGCGCGTCCGGACATCCGGACATCCGGGAGCACCATAGCGAGTTCTGTCCGCGATCAGTGGAGGATCAGCCCGATGCCTGCGATCACCACTTGCACGCCGGCGACGGCGCCGCTGACCAAGGCGAGTAAACCCGCGCCTGACTTGCCGACCGCAAGCATCGCCCGCCCGCGGGCGTGAAAGTCTGCTTGATTCTCTGCCATTTATGCTGGCGAAATGAACATCCGCGCAGGAGGCCGCGGGAGTTATTGCGGCACGGTTCGCCAGTCTTGATCTCGGCAGCACCAAACCGGGGCTAGGAGCAGGACGTATCCGAAAGCTGCTAGAAATAGGATCAGGATGACAGCCAGCCGAAGGCGTGGAGGAAATAGCCGGCGACGGCGATGACGAGGGCCAGATTGCCCCTAGTAGCGAGTTAACAGTCGGCCAAGGGGCTTCATGATCGGAACGCAACTCACCATTCCGGGGCGTCCATAGTCAGCTTACGCGCATGGTTAGAACGCTAGATAACAGGAAACTGCCCGCCCCCGGAGGACGGCAGTTCGGAAATCACTACTGCTTGCGGCGGCGCCTGGCGATCTGCTGTATCGCGCCGGCCCGATACCTGCGCTGACACTGGTGGTACGCCGCGACAGCCTCAGCCGCAACCATCGCGGGCCGAACCTGACGCTCCATCCCACGCTTCAGTCACCTCCATTGAAGGCGTGAGCGTCACCGAGTCGCCGAAGATGGTGAACGGCTCAGGCTGCTTCGGCTTCGGGGTGCCCATGAGTTGGAAGCAGCGTTCTACGCCAAGCAGGGCTCCTTCGAGCCAGCGCAGCCGCTTGAAGATGCGCCACCGCGGCGGTGTCGGCGCGGGCAGGGCGTCAGGGTCGTAGCTCACCGGATCACCTCGAACTGATGTGTCAGGCCACGTTGCAGGTACAACCTCGCGGTGCCGCTCCCATCGATACATTCGATTTCTACCCTTCCCGCGTGGGCGTCACCTTGACGACCGTGATCACGACCGCGGGTACAGCAGTTTGTCGCCTGGCTTCAGGTCGGACGCGCTGACGTACTCATTACGTGGGACATTGGACATAGCCCGAACCAGGTTTCGGGTCAGGCCGCGGGTAGCCGTGTTACCGGCACTGTCCGCGGCCGTCCTAGGCGCAATGACCGGGTGACCGTAGCCACGAATATTTGCGGCCCGCCGCCTGCAAACGACCTGCTCAGACGATTGTCCGCATGCCGTCCAGTCGCGGATTGTCGCCGCGTATCGTGGCTAGCGCGGCATTAGTCCGCCGCGGCCTAGTCCCTTCCTACCCGGCGAGGCTGCATGACCCGGCTGGTAATCAAGCTCGGATCGAGCTCGATCGCGAGCGGTGACGGCCTTGCGCTCGACGTCATCGCGGATCTGGTGACGCAGATCGCGGCCGCGCAGCGCGAGGGCCACGAGGTGGTCCTCGTCACGTCGGGCGCTGCCAGGCTCGGGCGCCGCCTCCTCGCGTTCGAAGGTCCGACGGCGCGGACTGGTCCCGAACTGCAGCGTCTGGCCGGAGCGGTCAGGCAAACCGTCGCCGAGGCTGGTGACCTAGGTGCGCTGGCCGCCTCGATGGACCGCTATGACGGCGCACAGCGAACCGGGCCGCTCGGGGTCGCCCTTGCGGCATCTGTGGGTCAGCCAGCGCTGCTGGCGCTCTATCGTCAGCTTGCCGCGGCCGTGGGGATGGAGGTATGCCAGATCCTGTTGTCGCGCAGCGACCTAGACTCGCCGGCCGCTATGCGCGACGTGGGGAACGTCCTTCGTTCGGCGCTGGAGGAAGGCCTGCTCCCGGTCGTCAACGGCAATGACACGACCGACCCAAAATCCGAGCTGGACAACGATCAGATCGCCGTGGCTGTCGCGGTCGCTGCGGAGGCGTCCAGGCTCACGTTCCTCACCAACGTCCGGGCGGTCTACGGCGGCACCCAGATGCAGGAGCGGATCCCGCGGCTGAGCCCCGATGCGGCCAGGGCGCTGCGGATCATGCCGACCGGCGAGGGCCGGGGCGGAATGCGATCCAAGCTCAATGCCGCCGCCAGGGCCGCGTACTGCGGTGTGGAATGCGTGATCGGATCAGCGCGCGATGCTGAGGTGGTAGCCAGGAGCCTCAGCCCGCGGGCAAGGCTCGGGACCGTCATCAGGGCCGCGGCCGGACAGCTTGCCCCTGGTCAGCGATGGGTCGGCGGGATCGCGTACCCGATGGGCACGATCGGGATCAACCGCGATGCCGAGCGCAGCCTGCGGCGCGGGAGCACGCTGTTCCTCTCCGGCGTGAAGCGGGTGGATGGCGACTTTGACCCTGGCGCCGTCGTCGAACTCGTGGACGTGCGGCATCCAGAA
>DATELR010000106.1:0-10506 GCA_035276345.1 Streptosporangiaceae bacterium
GGTCCTGCCGCTCCTCGGCATCGAGCCGCCGGGCTCAGCGCGGGTCCAGCGGACGATCGACGCGATCGCCCGCGAGCTCAGCGCCGGTGGTCCGCTCCTCTACCGGTACCCGCCGGGTCGCGACGGCCTGCCCGGTGGTGAGGGCGCGTTCCTCCCGTGCGCGTTCTGGCTCGTGCAGGCGCTCGCCGCGACCGGACGCGTGCCCGAGGCGATCGAGCGCTTCCAGGCCCTCGTCGAGCTCGCGACACCGCTCGGTCTCTACGCCGAGGAGATGGACCCCACGACGCACGCCCACCTCGGGAACCACCCACAGGCGCTCACGCACGCGGCGCTCGTCCAGGCCGCGCTCGCGATACGCGACGCGACAGATGGTCGAACAGCACCTTCCCGCCCGAGTGCTCGACGTCGCGGGTCGCGGTGAGCAGGACGACGGGTCGGTCGCGCGCGACGTCGCGCAGGTGTTGCACCACGTCGCTCGCGGGCGCGTGCCGCAGCTCGTCGCGGTAGCGGCGCTCGAACTCGGCGAAGCGCTCCGGTTCGTGCCCGTACCACCGGCGCAGCTCGTCGCTCGGCGCCACGTCCTTCGCCCACTCGTCGAGCCCGGCGTCCTCCTTCTTCACGCCGCGCGGCCAGAGCCGGTCGACGAGCACCCGGTAGCCGTCGCCGGGCTCCGGGGCATCGTGGACGCGCTTGATCCGGAAGGCCATCCGGTCACTCTAATCAGGCGGCCGGCCGCCGGGGACCTCCTTCGGCGGGCCGACCAGGACCGTTCGGCGCGCCGGCCGGTGGTACTCGGCCGGTTCTCCGCTGGTCAGAGCCGGTCGTGCGCGGCGTCGTAGTTGTAGTCCCCGGCGTCGTCGGTGACGAGCCGGTAGTAGGCAGCGTTATCGATGCCCTTCATCGACAAGACCGGCCCGAGGTGATTGCCCTCGGCCGTGTGGTTGTAGACGACGTCGAGAATGACCTCGATCCCTGCCTCGTGCAGGGCCTTGACCATGGCCTTGAACTCGGCTACCTGCTCGCCGCGCTGACCGGCCGCGGCGTAGTCGTTGTGCGGAGCGAGGAAACCGATCGAGTTGTAGCCCCAGTAGTTGCGCAGCCCCCGCTCGACCAGGAGGTCGTCGTGCACGAACTGGTGCACGGGCAGCAGCTCGACCGCGGTGATGCCGAGGTCCGTCAGGTACTCCAGCGCGGCGGGATGAGCCAGCCCGGCGTAGGTGCCCCGCTGAGCCTCGGGAATGTCGGGATGCCTGGCCGTGAACCCCTTCACGTGCACTTCGTAGATGACCGACTCGTTCAGCGGGACGTCGGGCGGGCGGTCATTCCCCCAGTCGAAGAACGGGTTGTGTACCACCGACCGCGGCACGTAAGGAGCGCTGTCTTCCTCGCTCGGTGCGTTCTCGTCCCCGAACTTGTAGGGGTAGCAGGCCGGAACCCAGGTCACCTCGCGCTCGACGGCCTTCGCGTAAGGATCGAGCAGCAATTTCGCCGGGTTGCAGCGCTGCCCTCGCGCCGGGTCCCACGGACCGTGCACGCGGTAGCCGTAGCGCTGGCCAGGACCGACAGATGGCAGGTAGGCGTGGCGGCAGAAAGCGTCGGCCTCCTCCAGGTCCAGCCTCGACTCATTGCCGTCATCGTCGAACAGGCACAGCTCGACCCGCTCCGCGACCTCGGAGAAGAGCGAGAAGTTCGTTCCCGCCCCGTCGTAGGTCGCGCCGAGCGGGTACGGATCGCCTGGCCAGGCCTCCTGGGGCGTGGGGGCTTCGCTCATGTGTGGGCCCCGGTCAATTGGCGTGTGCTCCTCTCGTGGCGGCGTGGTGCTGCAGGCTGGCGAGCCCGTTTGCCTGACTGGTACTCGGCTGCTCGGCCAGGATGGCGACGGTATCGGGCGGCAGCTCAATGCCGCCGGGCGCCTCGCTCACGCTCAGATCGGACGTGGCCAGCACCGTGGTGCCCGTCCTCATCCGGAACGTCCAGGCTACAACGCCGAGGTTGGATGCCACCGTGATCCGTCCGCGCCGGACGACCAGCCAGCCGCCGCGCTCGACGAAGTCGACGCTGACCTGGTCAAGCCGCGGGTCGCCGAGAGCTTGAATCTCCCGTCGCAACCCGATCAGCTTGCGATACCAGGCAAGCAGCTCAGCGTGCCAGCCCGCGCTGGACTCTGCCCAGTCCAGCCGAGACCGCCCGAACGTGCGGAAGTCCTGCGGATCGGGCACGTCAGCGGGTTCCCAGCCGAACGCGGCGAATTCGAGCCGCCGGCCGTCGCTGACGGCGCGGCCCAGGGCGGGATCGGCATGGTCGGTGAAGTACTGGAACGGAGTCTCCGCTCCCCACTCCTCGCCCTGGAACAGCATCGGCACGAACGGCGACGTGAGCATCAGCGCTGCGGCGATCTTGAGCCGCCCCGCACTGGTCAGGGCCGTGAGGCGGTCACCGGCTGCCCGGTTTCCGATCTGATCGTGGTTCTGCACGGACACGACGAACTGGTTTCCGGCAAGGCCAGCGGGCGAACGGCCGTGCACGCGCTGCCGGTGCGGTGAGTAGCAGCCGTCGTACACCCACGCCTGGCGAATCGCCTTCGCAAGCTGCGCGAGCGAACCGAAGTCGGAGTAGTAGCCGTCGCGCTCCCCGGTCAGCACAGCGTGCAGGGCATGATGCCACTCGTCGGCCCACGAGGCATCGAGCCCGTAGCCGCCGGCGTCGCGGGAGCGAACGTACCGGGGGTCGTTCCTGTCGCTCTCGGCGATCAGGAACAGCGGCCGCCGCAGGTGGGCGGCAAGCGCGGCGACCTCGGCGGAGAGCTGCTCGAGCAGGTGCGTGGCCGAGTCGTCGGCGATCGCGTGCACGGCGTCGAGCCTGAGCCCGTCCAGGTGATAATCGCGCAGCCAGGACAGCGCGTTGTCGATGACGAAGCGGCGGACCTCATCGCTGCCCGGGCCGTCGAGGTTCACGCCGTCGCCCCAGTTGGTCTGGTGCTGGCCGGCGAAGTAGGGGCCGAACTCCGGCAAGAAGTTGCCAGCCGGGCCGAGGTGGTTGTAGACGACGTCGAGGATGACGCCGATGCCGCGGTCATGTGCGGCGTTGACCAGGCGCTTCAGCCCGTCCGGACCACCGTAGGCGTGGTGCGGTGCGAACAGCGCGACGCCGTCGTAGCCCCATCCCCGATCGCCGGAGAACTCGGCAACCGGCATCAGCTCGATGGCGTCGACCCCCAGCCACGCCAGGTGGTCCAGGTGCCCGATCGCTCCGTCGAACGTTCCTGCGGCGCTGAACGTGCCGACGTGGCATTCGTACAGCACCGCGCCAGGCAGCGCGAGCCCGCGCCAGCCCGCATCGGTCCAGGCGAAGGCATCATGATCGACGCGGCGAGACAGCCCGCTCACGCCGTCTGGCTGCCAGCCGGACCTGGGATCGGGGCGGACCGGACCGCCGTCGAGGCTGAAGCCGTAATCCGTGCCCGGCCTTGCCTCCGGGAGGTCCGCTAGCCACCAGCCGCGCTCGCCGCGGCGCATCGGCAGCCGCCGGCCGTCGGCCACGAGATCGACGCGGTCGGCGCGCGGCGCCCACACGGTGAACCCGGTTGGCCGCGCACGCACCTAGCCCACCCGCCCGAGGACGGCGACGGGCACGCGATCAAGCAGGTCGGCGATACCGATCTCGCCACCTTTGAACTCGTCAGAGTGCCGGGACGCGGTCCCGAACTCAGCGTCGCCGAGCACGCTCGCCCAGCGGCCAGGCGGCAGCTCAAGGGTCGTATCCGCCCAGTCGGCGCCGAGCCTGGTCACTAGCCTCGGGACCACCACGACCAGGCCGCCAGCCTCTCCTGGCACCTCGCGCAGGAACGCCACGACGTGCCCGGCCTTCGCTCCGCCTGCTGCGATCGCGCGGTGTTCAGAACCGGGACCGAACACCGCGGGTTGCTTCCGCCGGTAGCCAAGTACCCGGCTGATCAGCCACAGCTTGGTTCCGCCGACGTCAGCCCTGGCCATCGCGTCGCCTGGTCCCGCTCCGGTGAGTTCGGCAAGCAGCGCGCGCCTGGCCGCGTAGTCGACCGGACGCCGGTTGTCGGGATCGACCAGCGACAGGTCCCAGAGCTCGGTGCCCTGGTAGATGTCGGGCACGCCCGGGCAGGTGAGCAACAGGGTTAGCTGGGCCAGCGAGGTGACGTGGCCCAGTTCCACGAGACGGTTCTCGGCCAGGAAGGTCTCGAGGCGGACCACGAAGCCCGGATCGCCCAGTACGGCATGGACGAAAGCGCTGACCGCGCTGTCGTAGTCAGGATCCGGATCGATCCACGACGTGTGCTCCTTCGCTTCCCTGGTCGCCTTCGCGAGGTACTCAGCTGCGCGCCCGGCATCGATCGGCCAGGCGCCGACCAGCGTCTGGTACAGCAGGTACTCGGCATGTGCGTCTGGCCAGCCAGACGTCTTGTGCCGGGCGTTGTCGCGTGCCCACCGGCTCACCGCCGCGTTCCACGCCTCCGGCAGCTCGGCCAGCAACCCGATCCTTGCGCGCACGTCCGCACTGCGCTTGGTGTCGTGGGTGGACAGCGTGAGCATCGCCTCGGGGTGCTGCCGGGCCGCGTTGACCATGTCGGCATGGAAGTCGCTGACTGACCGGGCGAAAACCTCGGGCGCGCCGCCGACCTCGTTCAAGCTCGCGAGCGGCACGTACCGGTAGAACGCGGTGTCTTCCGCTCCCTTGGCCATGACGGGCGCGCTGACCTGGGCGAAGCGGACCGCGAACTGGGTTTCCGGCTCGCCTGGATGGCCAAGCAGGATCAGTTCGCCGAGGAATCCGATCAGCTCAGAGTCCAGGTCAGGCCGCTGCATCAGGGTCTGCGCGACGGCCTCGGCAACGCGCAGACGGTCGGCGACGCTGATGGCACGGCCAGGGTAGGCGTACGTGCGGTACACCTGGAACGAAGCGATCAGCTCGGCCAGCGCGGTCCGCAGTTCGCGGCGCGTGTAGTCGCGCTGCCGGCGGTGCCGCTCGCAGATGTCGGCAAGCAGTGCGGTGAGCCTTTCCAGCTCGGCCGCCAGTTCCTCGCGCATGATCTGCAGCTTCGCCTGCCGCACGACATCGTCGTAGCTGACCTTTGAGCCGGTGAACCTCGCGTAGCAGGAGCGCAGTGGTTCTGCCCCGCTCGGGTCGGTGTAGAGCTGGGTGACCCGGTTCAGGAAGTCATAGCCCGTCGTGCCCGCTGTCGGCCACGCGCCCGGCAGTTCCTCATCCGGCGCCAGGATCTTTTCCACCAGGACGTAGCCGCCGGTGGTGGCGTTTCGCAATCGGTCCAGGTAGCCCTGGGGATCTGCGAGCCCGTCGATGTGGTCGATCCGCAGCCCGTCCACATTGCCGTCCCCGACCAGCTCCAGGATCAGGCGATGCGTGTCGGCGAAGACCTGAGGATCCTCCATCCGCAGGCCCGCCAGCGTCTCGATGTTGAAGAACCGCCGGTAGGACAGCTCCTCGGCGGCGGTTGCCCAGTAGGCGAGCCGGTAATTCTGCCGGTCGAGCAGCTGGTCAAGCGCGTCAGGATCGGCGTTCAGCGCAGCTACCTCGGCATCGATGGCGGCAGCCACGGCGGGGTTCGCGGCACACAATTCTGCGAGGCGCTTCCTGAGGTCTTCCTTCCCCTGGTGGCGCTCCGCGACGGCGGCCGGGTCGGTCAGGATGGCGTGCGGCAGGTCTCCATGCGCGTCGGCAAGGGCGGCGAGCTCAGCCGACCCCGCCCGCTCTGCGGCGTGTCTGAGCAGCTCATCGAGCGAGCGCGGGGACAGCGGCGCTTCGTGCTCGTAATAGCGGACGACAAACGAGGCGTCGCGCCGCTGGACAGCGAGCTCCCCCGCCTCAAGGACACGACCATACTGATCGCCGAGCACTGGCATCAGCACGTGCGCGGTGAGCTTGCGCTCCGGCGGATCCCAGTCGATGTCGAAGTAGCTGGCGTACCTGCTGGACGGCCCGTTCTCGAGCACATCCCACCACCACGCGTTGGCCCTGCCCAGTGCCATGTGGTTCGGGACGATGTCGAGCACCTGCCGTAGGCCCGCGTTCGCGAGGTGCTTCACCAGCCGTCGGTGCCCAGCGTGCCCGCCGAGCTCCTCGTTCAGCCTGGAGTGATCAGTGACGTCGTAGCCGTGCGTGCTACCGGGTGCCGCCTGCAGGTACGGCGAGCAGTACATGTGCGAGACGCCCAGATGGGCGAGATAGTCGGCGATAGCGGCCGCATCGTCGAAGGTGAATCCGGGATGCAGCTGGACGCGGTAGGTCGCCGTGCGCATCTGGCGTCTCCTCTCCGCGCCGGAAAGGACGAGCCCGGCGTCTGCTGACTGCCCGGCTGCGCCGGGAAGATGCATCGGGGCTAGAAGTCCCGGTTGGTACCGGGATCATCTCCGGTTCCGAACTGCTGGTTCGGGCCGACGGCGGAACCTGGCCCGCCCTTTCGCCCAGGTGTCTGCTCGAACATGTAGTAGACGGCGACGAGACCGCTGATCAGCAGGGCGGCCGCTGGGCTCACGAAAGCGATCCCGATTGCGGCGATATAGGCGATGTTGCCGATGCCGAATCGAATGACCGCCGACCAGATCGCCCCGGGCGGCAGTGGGGCTTTCAGGTGCTCGTGACTGATGCACCACCACAAGAGGGTGCCGAAGCTGACGCCCATGCCGGTGAAGACACCGTTGTAGATCGCCCCGGCGACCCCAGCGTCCGGACCGCCGTGATGCAGGTAGTCGGCGAACATCGTGGTCACGAACGGGATGGAGACCACGAAGAACAGGAGCAGCAGATTGACGAACAGCAGCGGCCGGTCGACGTCGGCGATGTTGTTGAACAAGGTGTGGTGATTAACCCAGATAATCCCGATCGTCAGGAAGCTCACCAGGTACGCGGCGAACGACGGCCAGTGATCCGACAACTGTGTCGTCAGGTGCTCATGTCCGGGAACAGGTACGGCCAGTTCGAGCGCGAGCAAGGTGATCGCGACGGCGAATACGCCGTCACTGAACGCCTCGAGTCTGCCGCTCTCCATGGGGTTACATGATTACAGACCGAGCGCGGCTGGCCGGTCAGGCCACGACTTAGACGACCTCGCCAGGGCACACTCCTATGCCGCCCGAGCTACTGCTCGCGTACGCGGCCAGCGCGAAGCGCAGTACGTCAACGGCCTGCTCCCCGCTCCACAGCAACGGCCCCTCGCCGGTGCGCAGCCACGTCAGCCAATGCCGCCCTGAATCGCGGAAGCTGCTGGCCCAGTCGTCGTCGAGGGCATGATGCCCGCGCATCTCGCCGTCGGAGTAGACCTCGAGGCTCGGCTGCTGGATGCCGCGGCCGGTGCAGCGGTTCACGCGCGCGAATCCCTTGCTCCCGGTGATCTCCCAGCGCTCGTCGTTGGTGTAGTAGTCCGATCGCAGGTACAGGTCCGGCGCGAGCGTGATGTCCCAGACGCCGCGGACGCCGTTGGCGTGCTGCCAGGCGATCATCGATGGTGCATCCAGGTCGATACCCGACCCGAACGAGGTCGTCCCGATCCAGGCGCGTACCTCGGTCACCGGCCCGAACAGCCAGAGCGCCGTCGAGAGCTTGTGCCAGCCGTCGTCGAAGACCAGGATCCCGCGGCCGCGTTTGATCTGTTCGAGCTGCCACTCGAAGCTGCTCCACGGCACATGCCAGCCGCCCGACCCCGAGCCCACCATCTTCATGTGGTAGCCGGCGATCGTGCCGAGCTCGCCGGACGCGGCGACCTCCTTGAGCTTGTGCAATGGCTGATAGAACAGGTAGTTCTCCATTACTCGCAGCACCCGGTCATGAGCCTTCGCGGCAGCGATGATCTGCTCCGCCTCGGCCAGGTTGCTGCACATCGGCTTTTGCAGGTTGACGTGCCAGCCATAGCCGAACAGCTCGATCACGCCGTCGGTGTGCAACGGGATCGGCAGCAGCGCCTCCACCGCGTCAACCTCAATGCCGCTGGCGGCGAGTTCCGCGGCCGACGCGAACGTGGCCGCTGCGGGCCAGTCCGCCTGGCGCTCCGCCCTGCGCTCCTCGCTCGGATCGACGAGCGCGACCACCGCAACGTCCGGGTTGCCGACGTAGGCACGGATGTTGAGATCGTAGATCCGGCCGAGTCCGATGATGGCTGCACGGACTGGACGGTCGTAAGGTACGAAGGCCATGCCAGGGTCTCCTTCTGCGTAGCCGGTAGCAGCAGGGGCCGAAAGGCGCGAAGCGGCTGATTCAGATTTATTGGTCGGCATGGTAGCCGATCGCCCGCTACCCCCTTGGCCGGCGACTTTGCGGCATTTACACTGGCGGCACCCGTTAGGCACCGCCTTGGCCTGCGGGCATGCGGTTTAGCTCGAGGAGCGACGATGGCTAGTGCCGACGCAGCCGCCGGTCAGGTCAAGGGCAACCGCAGCGCCCGGTCCGAGGAGGTCCGCTTTGCGCTAGCCGAGAAGCTGGCGCGCCGGAGGCAGCAAAGTCAGGGCGAGCGGCGTGGCTTGCCGTTGTATCGGCCATTCCCGGCCGTCGGCACCCTTGGGAGCTTCCCGTGACACAACGATTTTCGCCGAAGAAGGCGCTGATCTCGATCTCCGCCGTCGTCGTCCTAGCCGGATGCGCCTCTGGCGGATCATCCGGCGGCAACGGCGGCCAGCACAGCGGGCCTGTACATGGCGGCAACCTCGTCATTGCCAGGACTGCCGATTCACAGTCGATGAACGCCACGACAGTGTTCGACAACGAGTCGATCTGGATTTTCGAGCAGATCTACCAGACGCTGTACACGGTCACGAACGACGGCAAGCACGTAAAGCCGGAACTCGCCACTGGTTACAAGGTCTCGGCGGACAACAAGACCTACACGTTCACGCTCCGCAAGGGTGTCGAGTTCTCCAACGGCAAGCCGATGACGTCCGCGGACGTGAAGTTCTCCATCGACCAGGCCAGGAAAGCCGCGAAGGGCTGGGGTTACATCGACGGGGCGATCAAGTCCATCGACGCCCCCAATCCATCGACCGTGGTGGTCAACCTGAAGTATCCATGGGCGCCATTGCTGGCCGACCTGTCGCTGTTCTCCAACGGCATCGTGCCGAATAACTATGGCGGCCAGTCGGAGAACGAGTTCTACAAGCACCCGATCGGCACCGGCCCGTTCAAGTGGGGTTACTGGCACAAGGGGTCAGCGCTCAAACTGCTGCGGAACACTCACTACTGGGAGAAGGGCAAGCCCTACCTCAACAGCGTCACCTGGACCTATGTCGCGAACGATAACACCAGGGAAAATCAGCTGAAGGGCGGCCAGGCGCAGATAGACGAGTTCCCCGCCTGGTCCACTGTGGCGAGCCTCAAGTCGACCTCAGGTGTGATCATGCATCTGTTCAACTCGACCAGAACCGACTACCTGCCGTTCAACGAGTTCCACAAGCCATTCCAGGACGTCCACGTGCGCCGGGCGATCTCACTGGCCATCAACCGGCCAGCGCTCGTGAAGGCCGTGCTGTTCGGCAACGGCGAGCCGGCGAACTCGTTCATGCCGCCGCAGGTGCCCTTCTACCAGAAGGCTACTAAGGGGTTGCAGTACAACCTGGCGGCTGCAAAGGCAGAAATGGCAAAGTCAAGCGTGCCGCACGGGTTCAAGACCAGCATCCTCATCGGCGCTGGCAACTCTGATGCCCGCACGATCGCGACCATCTTGCAGTCGGAGCTCAAGCCGCTGGGAATCAACCTGACCATCAAGCAGGAGGACCCCAACACGGCCTTTACCGACGAGCAGAATCTCAAATACGACATGACCCTGTCCTATTGGACGATGGACATCGCCGACCCCGACGAGCTGGTCACGTTCTCCGTCGACCCCAAGTCAGGCGCCAAGTCGTTCTTCACCGGCTACAACAACCCGCAAGTCGTCAAGGACACGCACGCAGCCGAGCGGACACTCTCCACGTCCAAGCGCCAGGAGCTGTACAACTACATCCAGGATCACGCGGCTAGCGATGCGTTCATGGCGTTCCTTTACTACTCGCCTTATGCCTATGCGACCACGTCGAACGTGCACGGCTTCTTCGTGACCCCGCTCGGCAATTACCACATGGAGAACGTCTGGCTCAGCAAGTAACGATGTAGCTCAACAGGCCATCGTGGTCCGGCGGCGCGCACATCCGTGTGCGCCGCCGGCATCGCTCGGCACCTCTTGGCCAGCGAGCTTGCGACATTTACACTAACGGCACCCATCAGGCACTGCCTTGGCCTGCGGGCATCCGGTTATCTCGAGGAGCGTCGATGACAAGTGCCGACATAGCCGCCAGTGATGTCAAGGGCAACTGCAGCGCCCGGTTCCAGGGAGTCCGCGACGCGCTAGCGGACAAGCTGGCGTCCGGCGACGAACTCGGCGCGTCGATCGTTATCAACATCGATGGTGAGATCGTCGCGGACATGTGGGGCGGGTTCCGCGATGAGGCCAGGACGGTGCCGTGGACAGAAGACACGATCACCAACGTCTGGTCC
>DATELR010000107.1:0-2231 GCA_035276345.1 Streptosporangiaceae bacterium
CCCAAGCACAGTACCTGCGCGTCCCGCTGGCCGATGGCACCCTGGTCGCCACGCCTGCCATCCCGTCGGACGACCTGGTCCCCAGCTTCCTCGCTGCCTCCGACGTGCTCGGCACCGGCTGGTTCGGTGCAGTGGCCGCCAAGGCCGGTCCGGGCAAGACCGTCGCGGTGGTCGGGGACGGTGCCGTGGGGCTGCTCGGCGTACTGGCGGCTAAGCAGCTCGGCGCGAAACGGATCATCGCGATGAGCCGGCACGAGCCCCGCCAAAAGCTCGCCCTTGAGTACGGGGCCACGGACATCGTCACCGAGCGCGGCGACGAGGGCGTGGCGCGGATCAAGGACCTGACGAACGGGCTGGGCGCACACTCGGTCATCGAGGCGGTCGGCACCCAGGAGTCGATGATGCAGGCCATCCGGTCGGCTCGGCCCGGCGGTCACGTCGGCTACGTCGGCGTCGCCCACGACGTTCAGCTACCCGGCGACGAGCTGTTCTTTTCCCACGTGCACCTGCACGGTGGCCCCGCACCTGTGCGCCGCTTCCTGCCCGAGCTGATCGACCTGATCTGGAACCGGCAGATCGACCCCGGCGAAGTGTTCGACCTCGAGCTGCCGCTCGGCGAGGCCGCCGAGGGCTACCGGGCCATGGACGAGCGCCGAGCTATCAAGGTGCTGCTGCGCCCGTAACCGAACTACGACTCCGCCCGCCCCGCTCTGCGGAAGTTGGGGTTGGACGGCGCGCCTCTTGCCCTTGGAAGGACACCGCGTGACCGCCACGCTTACGAACGCCAACCCGGCGGCGACCAAGACAGACCACCATCCGGTAAGGACGCCTGAACAGGCGGTCGACCGCGCGTTGGCCACCGTGCTGGGCTTGCTGACGATCTTCGGTCCGATCTCCATGGATCTGTACCTGCCCGTGCTGCCCGCGCTCACCATCGAGTTGAAGTCGGCCACTTCAACCGCGCAGCTGACCGTCACCGCGTGCCTGCTCGGGCTGGCCCTTGGACAGGTCATCGCCGGGCCCCTGTCCGACCGGTTCGGCCGGCGCCGCCCACTGCTAGTCGGCGTCGTCGCGTACGTCGTCACCTCGACACTGTGCGCGCTCAGCCCCACCATTGAGACCCTCATCCTTGCCCGGTTCGTCCAGGGCCTCGCCGGCGCGGTCGGCATCGTGATCGCCCAAGCCGCCGGCCGCGATCTCTACTCCGGGCCCAGGCTGGTGCGGTACTACGGCCAGTTGACCGTGCTCGGCGGACTGGCGGCCATCATCGGTCCTGTCATCGGCGGGCAGCTCGCCTCCGTCACCGACTGGCGCGGCCTGTTCCTGTTCCTCGCCGCGATCGGCGTCGCGATCCTCATCGCCTCGATCGTCGTCTTCCGCGAGACGCTGCCTCGCGAGTACCGCGTCACCGGGAAACTGACGCACAGGGCCCATGACTTCCGGCACTTGCTTGCCGACCGGGTGTTCTTGGGTGCTGTGCTGGTCACCGGCTTCACCAATGCCGCCCTCTTCGCCTACCTCAGCGGCGCCACCTACGTCCTGCAGGGCATCTACCGGCTCTCCCCCCAGGAGTACTCCTTCGCGTTCGGCCTGAATTCCCTCGGCTTCATGGTCTTTGGCTACCTCGGCGGCCGGGTCTCCGAACGCTGGTCGGAGAAGGGCACCCTGGTGACTGGGCTCGGCATGTGCGTGTTCGGGGCCGGCGGCCTGCTGGCCACCGCTGCCCTGCACCTGCCCCTGATCGGCATGATCCTCTCGCTGTTCACGATGGTCAGCGGCGTCGCCGTCACCTCCCCACCCGCAACCTCGCTCGCCCTGGCGAATTACCCTGACATCGCCGGCACCGCGTCCTCACTGCTCGGGCTCGCCCGCTTCGCGTTCGGCGGCCTCGCTGCACCTATGGTCGGCCTCAGCGGCGCCAACAACGCCGTCCCGCTCGGACTCGTCACCGTCGTCTCCGCCGCGCTGGCCGTGACCGGCTACGCCAGGACTATCAGGCGCGCAGCGACCGGCACACCGCACAGACTGCTCCACAACGCTGCCCACGACTTGCGAAAGACCTCTGAACGAGTGTCCCCGCCGACGACAAGCAGTGCTCCGACACTTCGCGGCGTGAGGCCGCCGGTCGGCGTCAGTCACCTGCGCTGCCCAGTCCTCGTCGGCAAGCACGTGCTGGACCATGAGTCCCGCCACGCTCGCGCTCAGCGTGAGGGTGATCGACCGGATCCTCG
>DATELR010000108.1:0-29021 GCA_035276345.1 Streptosporangiaceae bacterium
GGGACCACCCGACGTCAGCCATTGCGCGAGCAGCGGGTCTCCGCGAGTCAACCAATGCACGCGCACCCTCTAACACCGAGTGCCGGTCCGGCGGTCAGGCTCAGGGGGTTGGCAGTGTTGCAACCATATATGTCGCAAGCCCGCAGAGCACGTCACACGTTAGTATCGGGCCCGTGCCTGACTGCCTATTCTGCGGAATCGTCGCTGGCGAGATCCCTGCTACGCGCGTGCTTGAAAGCGAACGCACGGTTGCATTTCGCGACATCAATCCGCAGGCCCCAATTCACGTGCTGGTCATTCCCAAAGCTCACTATCCTGACCTGGCGGGCTTCGCCGCAGCGGAACCAGGCCTGCTTGCCGAAGTCGCTGCACAAGCCCACGAAGTCGCGCTCTCTGAGGGCATTGCGGAGACGGGTTACCGCGTTGTCTTTAATACGGGCGCTCACGCCGGGCAGACCGTCGACCATGTGCACGCGCACGTTCTCGGCGGGCGGCCGATGGCGTGGCCGCCAGGATGAGAAAACCACGATGAGGCGGGGGTATTGAAGAAGAATCCAACCGAGACCGGGTCGGCACCAGCCGAAGAACAAGCTGGCGGGGCGACGTCGCTGCGGATCGTGATTCCCGAGCCGCATTCGATGGTCAGTCTGCTCGGGTCGCGCGATGAACTGCTCCAGGTGATCGAGGAGGAGTTCGACTCCGACATCCACGTGCGCGGCAACGAGATCACCGTGACCGGGTCGGCCAGCGAGGCGGCGATCATCGGCGAGCTCTTCGAGGAGCTGACGACGCTGATCGCAAGCGGAACCCAGGTGACCACGGAGGTGGTGCAGCGCAGCGTCGCCATGCTCCGGCGCAAGTCAGGAGCGCGCCCGGCCGATGTGCTGACGTTGGACATCCTGTCGACGAGGGGGCGGACAATACGCCCCAAGACGCTCAATCAGAAGCGCTATGTCGACGCGATCGACAAGCACACGATCGTGTTCGCGATTGGCCCGGCCGGCACGGGTAAGACCTATCTGGCGATGGCGAAAGCGGTCAAGGCCCTGCAGGCCAAGGAGGTCAACAGGATCATCTTGACCAGGCCCGCGGTCGAGGCAGGGGAGCGGCTCGGGTTCCTGCCAGGAACGCTTTACGAGAAGATCGATCCGTACCTGCGGCCGCTCTACGATGCGCTTCACGACATGGTTGATCCCGATTCGATACCCAGGCTGCTGGCGGCCGGCACGATCGAGATCGCTCCGCTGGCGTACATGCGCGGCCGGTCCCTGAACGACTCCTTCATCATCCTGGACGAGGCTCAGAACACCTCGGCAGAGCAGATGAAGATGTTCCTGACCAGGCTTGGCTTCGGCAGCCAGATCGTCGTGACCGGCGACGTGACCCAGGTTGACCTCCCCTCTGGCCAGGTCAGCGGCCTGCGTATGGTCCAGGACGTCCTCGACGGGCTGCCGGATGTGTACTTCTGCAAGCTGACCGCGCACGATGTTGTCAGGCACAGGCTGGTCGCCGACATCGTGGACGCGTACGCACGGTACGACGCGGCCCGGGAGGCAGCCGAGGCGAGCCGCCTGCCGGCCAGCAGGGCCAGGCGCGACGCGAGCCGGAATCGGTGATCGCGATCACGGGCATACCTGTCACCACGACGAACGGGGCTCAGGAGCTGGCGTGAGCATCGAGATCGCCAACGAATCAGGAGTTGCGGTGGACGAGGCCGCGCTGGCCGGCCTCGCCAGGCACGTGCTCGACGAGATGCGGGTACACCCGCTTGCCGAGCTCTCGCTGCTACTGGTGGACGAGCCGGCCATGACAGAACTGCATGTCAGGTGGATGGGCGAGCAGGGCCCGACCGACGTGCTCGCTTTCCCGATGGACGAGCTGCGGCCGCCCCAGCCAGGTGGCGCGCACGCAGAGCACGGTGGTGCCGAGCCGACTGGCATACCCGGCCTGCTCGGAGACGTAGTGATCTGCCCGCAGGTGGCGGCGACGCAGGCTAGGCGGGCCAGGCACGACGTTGCCGATGAGATCGAGCTGCTGTGCACGCATGGCATCCTGCACCTGCTGGGCTACGACCACGCCGACGCGAAGGAGCACGCGGCCATGTTCGGGCTGCAGGACAGGCTCCTTGCGTCATGGCGCTCCGAGCACGCGGCGCTGCGAGGCGAGACCGTCCCCCGTTCGGGTGGCGCGGGCGACCACGACGCTTCGCCAGGTTAGGCGCAATGGGCTGGCTTCTGCTCGCTGCCGCGGCGCTCGTGCTGTTCGCCGGGCTATGTGCTAGTGCCGACACCGCGCTGCTCCGGGTATCGCGAGCCGGCGCCAAGGAGCTGGCGACATCGGGCAAGGAAGCGTCCGCGCCGCTGCAGGCGGTGCTCGCTGAAGTCCCTAAGTACATCGCGGTGCTGCTACTGACCAGGGTTGCCGCCGAACTCAGCGCCACCCTGTTCGTAGCCGCTGTGCTGCTGCATTGGGCAGGACCGGCGTGGCGGGCATTCCTGATCACTGGCGCGGTCATGACTGTCGTGGTGTATGTCGTCGCGGGTATCGTGCCGCGGACGCTGGGGCGCAGATATGCGGCGACCGTGGCAGACACCGCCGCGTCGGCCATGCACCCGATCGTGCGCTTGATGGGCCCGATTCCATCGGTGCTGCTCGCAACGGGGCGGGCGCTCGGCAGGGACGGCAGCGAACAGCAGGGTCCGTCGGGGGAAGAAGAAGACTTGCGCGGGCTGGTGGATCTGCTGGAGCGGCGCCGCGTGATCGAGCCTGGCGAACGTGCCATGATCCACTCGGTCTTCGAGCTCGGCGACACGATCGTGCGCGAGGTCATGGTGCCGAGAACTGACATGATCTTCGTGGAGCGCGGCAAGACGCTCCGGCAGGCCTTGTCCCTCGCGCTGCGGAGCGGCTTTTCCCGGATCCCCGTAGTGGGCGAGAACCTCGACGACGTCGTCGGCATCGCCTATCTCAAGGACATAGTGACCCGCGGCTACGAGGTAGGCGACACGCTGGCGTCCGAGCGGGTTGACTCGGTTATGCGCCGTGCGACGTTCGTGCCGGAGAGCAAGCCCGTCGACGACCTGCTGAGGGAGATGCAGGCGAGGCAGACGCACGTCGCGATCGTGATTGATGAATATGGCGGCACCGCCGGGCTCGTCACGATCGAAGACATACTCGAGGAGATCGTCGGGGAGATAGCCGACGAATACGACCAGGAGCGGCCGCCGGTCGAGTGGCTGGACGAGAACTCCGCGCGGGTCACCGCAAGACTGTCGGTCGATGAGCTGTACGAACTGTTCGGCGTGCGGATCGAAGCAGAGGACGTTGAGACCGTCGGTGGGTTGCTGGCGCAGCGGCTTGGCCGGGTGCCGATCGCCGGATCGACGGCCACCGTGGCCGGGCTGCGGCTGACGGCCGAGAGCCTTGCGGGCCGGCGCAACCGGATCAGCACGGTGACCGTCGAGCGGATCGGCCCTGCCGAACCAGCCGCCGCGCGGCCGGGCAGGGAAACCAGGCCCGTCGCTGGCCCGGCTAGTACGGACGGCGAGCCTGGCGCCGCAGTCCCGGGCAGAGATGGTGCAGGGCGGGATGGCGCGGCGGAGCAGCGCCAGGCCAGCAACGGTCTGGCAAGAAGCGAGGCTCCACCCGAGTAGCCACGCTGTACCTCACGCTGTCGCGGCGCTAGCGCCGGCGGCTCATCCACCGCCATAGCAGCAACGCAACTCCGGCGATGATGACGAGACCGGCAACGGCCAGCACGGCGATCACGGCTATCGCCTTGCGTGAGACCGGTGGGGCCGGAGCGCTGAAGTCGCAGGACGTGCCGTGACCGGACGATCGCGCAGCCGCGTGCTGCCCGCCCGTCCCGTTCGCGGGGAAGGCGATCACGTTCTGGGCGCAGGCGGCCAGCAGCAGCCCATCGCCGACGCCTGGCGTGGGGAAGTGGTTGGCCGGAACTCCGATATGTGCCTGCCGTCTGATCTTGCCGGTTGCCGGGTCGAGCCCGGACAGCGTGCCGTCCTGACCGATGGTCCAGACCAGCCCGCCCGCCAGGATCGGCGGCCCGCCGCCGGTCACTGATCGCCACAGCAGGCGCAGCCGCGGCGGGGAACTAGCTGCCCGCACCGCGATGATGCCGGTCAGGCACGGCAGGAACACGGTCGTCCCCGAGACGGCCACGCCGCCATCTATATCCGCGTCGCAGGCCGACCGGAGAACTGCCAGCTCGCCGCCGACTCCTCCTAGGTGGCTGGCGTCCAGAAGATAGATACGGCCAGACTTTGTGCCTTGGACGACCAGGCCGTTGGCCAGCAATGCGGGAGCGGCGGCCATGTCGATGTCCTGGGCGTTGTCCACTGGCCAGGACTTTGGCGCGAAGTACTGCAGCAGTCGCATCGAGGGAGAGAGCTGGAGCACCCCGTCGCTGCTGTCGTATCGGTGGCCTGATGAGGTGATCGTGCTGTTGCCCGTGCTAACCCACACGTTGCCGTGGCCGTCGACAACCGGCGCGGCGCCGCCCATCCAGATCGCGCCCTTGGAGGTGCCGCTGGCGGCGGCCACGGTGAAGGTCTTCTGGCGCCCGCCGGTCTCAGGTACCGCTATCAGCCGTCCGCGGTACGTGGAGCAGTCGCCGTAGTTTCCGCCGAACCCGAACACCACATTGTCCGCCGTGAGCGTGAGGCCGGTGCGCTGCAGGATCGCGGCTGGATCCTGGCCAGGTGGATCTACCCGCTGCGTCATCTCGCGGCGGCCTGTCGCGGTGTCGAGACCCACGAGGAAATGCGCCGGGCGGCCAGCCCGGTACTCATCAGTCACGACGAAGATCTCGCGTCTGGCCGGGTCGATCACCGGAGTGCCGGTGATGCCGGCAACGGGCGTGATGTTGCCGCACTGAAGGGCGCTGGCAGGTACCGGCTTGCCGAGGTGGGTCGACCATCGCACGGCACCGGTGCTGGATGACAGCGCGTACACGGTGTTGTTCTCGGTCGCCACGAAGACGCTCTTGCCGAGGACGAGCGGCTGGCCGTAGAGCTGTCCGTCAAGCGTCGGCGACGTCCACACCCTGGCGCCGACGCTGACCGACCGTACGGATGCAGCATTGCCCGAACCAGCGGGGTCGCCGTGGTACACGGTCCACGAGCCGGGCTTGCCCGATCCTGGCGAGGCTGCGGCGGTCGCCGGCCAGGCGAGCGACATCGCTAGCGAGGCAGCCAGCACCGAGGCGCTCGCGAGCCGCGTGCCCGTGAGCGCCAGGTGGCCGGTCAGAAATTTGCTGGTCATCTCGCTCGCCGTCGCAGCGCCTTAATCGCCGGTGACATAGGAACTATGTGCTGAATACCAGGGGCTCACGGCGACCCCATCAGCCTTAGGTCACGATTCAATATCGGTAACTTGCCTACAACCGACCAGCGGGAACGCTAGCGTCAAGCACGTCACAGATACCTGAAGTGGACAAATCCCCGAGATCCCCCACAGTGAGGAGTCTTCATGCGCCGGGCACTCGTCGCCCTGCTGGCTGCTGCTGCCGCCTTCATGGCAGCAGGACCGGCGTTCGCCTCAATACCGGCTCATCCTAAGTGGCGTTCATCCGACCCGTTCGGTTCGTGGCACAACGGCGGGTACATCGTCTACAACAACGAGTGGAACGGCGGTCACGGCCCGCAGTCCATCTGGGCTAACTCTTATAAGTACTGGGGTGCCGTGTCCAAGCAGAAGGCCGGGAACACCGCAGTCGAGACGTATCCCTGCGTGCAGAAGAACTACAGCAACGTGCCGATCAGCTCCATGAAGCTGCTCCGCACCGGGTTCACCGAGTACATGCCGTCCAACAAGTCCGGTCTCGACGCCGAAGCGGCCAACGATGTGTGGCTCAACAACTACAACATCGAGGTCATGATCTGGGTGGACAACCACGGCCAGCGGCCCGCGGGCAACGTCATCGACCACGTGACGATCTACGGGCAGCACTTCACCGTCTGGAAGGACGGGTCTGACTACTTCACCTTCGCCCTGAGCCACAACGAGAACAAGGGCGTCACGCACATCCTGGCTTCTATCAACTGGCTCATCCACCACCACCAGCTAGCGGCTAACGTCACGCTGACCCAGGTCAACTTCGGCTGGGAAATCGCCTCCACCGGTGGTCAGTCCAGGTCCTTCATCGTGAAGAACTTCTGGCTGCGCGATCAGCGCTAGGCAGGGCTAACAACTGCGCTGCCACACCGTCATCTTGAGTGTCGCAGCCCATTCGTAGGCGATCTGACCTGGCCAGGAGGTCCACGGCAGTCCGACGGTCATCACGTAGACCGGCCCGGCGAAGCAGCGCTCGACCCGCTGCCGGGCCCTGGAGTCCTGCATCGTGTTGGTGACCAGCGCGACGGAGCGCCAGTGGTGCCTCCTGGCCAGCCGGCCTATGTACTCGGCCTCGCCCCTGGTTGAGGCCGGGCTCGGCTCAAAGCAGATCAGCCGCACCTTCGGAACGGGCCGCGGGCATGGCCCGCCGTAGCCCTCATGTCCGCGTGAGACAACCAGGTACTGCGCGCGGTGGTCGCGCGCGAGCTGCAGCGCCAGCTTGAGGCGATCGCCCGGGCCCGCGAGCATGACGATCGCGCTGACCTGGGACGGCATTCCCCTGGCGGGCCAGACGAACAGCCGGAGCGTGGCGGCCACGAAGATGATCAGCGTCGCCATGAGTCCGGCAAGGATCTTGCGCCTCAGGCCAGTAGCTCCAATGCGGCTGCCAGCGGAAGGGCTGCCCGGTCTCGCCTCGACATGACAGAAACCGGCAGCGGCCACGGTATCGCGAGGTCGGGGTCGTCGTACGCGACCGACACATCCTCGGAGGGGTCGTGGGCGCGATCGATCCGGTAGGAGACGTCAGCGGGTTCTGAGCGCGCCTGGAATCCATGCGCGCAGCCAGCCGGAACGTACAAAGAGGCTGGCTGGTCCCCGCTGAGCTCGAAAGTCGCCACGTTGCGATAGGTCGGCGAGCCGGGCCGCAGATCGACGAGGACATCGAAAATGGCGCCGTAGGAGCATCGCACGAGCTTGGACTCACCCAGCCCGCGACGTACGTGCATGCCCCTGACCACCCCGCGGGCCGACCTCGAGACACTGTCCTGCAGGAACGCGGCGGGGTCGAGCCCGGCCGCGCGCACCACGTCGGCGTCGAAAGTGCGGCAGAAGAAGCCCCGCTCGTCGACATGCGCGGTGGCGCTGAAGATCATCGCGCCAGCGATCCGAGGTACCGGCGTGACGTCCATCTGAGTCAGTGCGCCTGCGGGGCAGGAAAGATGTCGCTGGTGCGGCGATGCAGCAGGTCATCGAGCAGGCCGGCTTTCAGCAGCTCGCGGATCCTGCGCAGCCGGACGTACCGCGATGAGCAGAAGTCGGCATGGCTCAGGCCGAACTCGCTGTAGGCGCGGGCTAGCTCGTCGATCCCGCTCTGGACCGTCCAGGCGAGCTTGAGTTCGGGGAAGGTCTCGTTGAGCTTGGCGAAGTCAACGCGGTAGCTGCGACGGTCCGGCCCAGCGCCAGCAGCGAAGGACACCTTCGAGCCAGGCACGGCGTCTCGCACGAGCTCGGCGATATCCCTGATCTGCACGTTGTCTTCCGGCCTTCCGACGTTGAAGGCCTGATCGTGCACCAGTTCGCGCGGCGCCTCCAGCATGGCGAGGAATGCCCGGCTGATGTCTTCGACGTGCACGAGCGGCCGCCACGGTGAGCCGTCGCTTTCCATCCGCACTTCACCGGTTGTCCTGGCGACCGCGGTCAGGTTGTTGACGACGATGTCAAGCCGCAGCCTGGGCGATGCGCCATACGCCGTCGCGTTGCGCAGGTAGGTCGGGCTGAACGAGTCATCGGCCAGCAGTGATAGCTCACGCTCGGCCCGCGCCTTGGTCTCGCCGTACGGCGTTACCGGTGCCATCTCGGCATCCTCGGTCACCCCCGCCGACCCGGCCGCACCATACAGGCTGCACGAGGAAGCAAACAGGAACCGCGGGACGCGCGCCTGCTTGGCGGCCTTGGCTAGCGCGATCGTGCCGTCGAGGTTAATGGAATAGGTAGCGCCAGGGCTGAGGTGCCCAAGCGGATCGTTCGACAAGGCGGCCAGGCACATCACCGCGTCGTAGCCGGTCAGCCTGGCGGGATCAACATCGCGGATGTCAGCCGTCGCCGGACCTGGCCGGGTCGCCGGGAACGGACCGAGGTCGCACCCGTCGTACAGGCCGAGGTCGAGGCCGTCGACGTCGTGCCCTGCGGCGCGAACCAGCGGGACGAGAACCGCGCCGATGTAGCCGCGGTCACCGGCCACCAAGACCTTCATATTCGATGCTCCCAGCTACTCGCGAGGGTCGTGCCGGACGGTCCAGTCTGCCCCCGGCGTGCAACCACCTGACCCGGCGTCCCCGGGATCTGATACATCGCTGGCCCGTTGTCGCCCAAACCAGGCATTGATGCGAGCAAGTATCAGCGCGCCTGTAAGGCGCTCCTATGAACATCAGCAATCTGCCTAGCACAAGAAAGCAACCAGGCGAGTCAGGTGGGGCGATGAAGGTTGCAGTGGTCGGTCTTGGCTACGTCGGCACGGTGACGGCGGCCTGCCTTGCTGCGAACGGACACGATGTCTGGGGAGTTGACGTCGATCCAGGCAAGGTAGGGGACATTTGCACCGGGCGCAGCCCGGTCGCCGAGCCGGGCCTCGACGCGATGGTGGCAGCAGCGGTTGCGAAAGGCGCACTGCACGCGACGTCGTCATGCCGGGACGCGGTGGATGGCGCCGACATCTCCCTGATCTGCGTCGGAACACCATCGGCTCAGCGAGGCGAGACCGATCTCACCTATATCCGTCGCGCGCTGGCTGACATCGTTGCCGGGCTGCAGGTCGGCCGGCTTCCAGTGTCAGGTCATCACAGCGTGGTCGTCCGTTCCACGGTGCCGCCAGGAACGGTGGAACGCGTCGTGTCAGCCGCGCTGGCGACCGGACTTGGTGAATCGGACGTGAGCGTTGGCGCGGCGATGTGCCCTGAGTTCCTGCGCGAGGGTTCGGGGATTGCCGACTTCTTCGACCCGCCGCTGGTGGTGGTCGGGACTACGGACCCGAAGGTCGCCGAGACCGTTAAGCAGCTCTTCGGATTCCTCGAGCGCCCGGTGCAGGTCGTCGACACGAGGATCGCCGAGGCGCTCAAGTACGCGTGCAACGCCTTCCACGCCACCAAGGTTTCCTTCGCCAATGAGGTAGCCAGGCTTCTCCGGCTGCTGGACATCGACTCCCGCGCGGTCATGGAACTGTTCTGCCAGGACAGTGTGCTCAATATCTCGCCGAGCTATCTGCGCCCCGGGTTCGCCTTCGGCGGTTCATGCCTGCCGAAGGATCTGAGGTCGGTGCTTTCGATGGCCAGAGCGAGCGGCGCGGACCTGCCCCTGCTGGCCGCGACGCTGACGACCAACGAGCTGTCGATCAGCGAGGTGCTCGATCGCGTGATCGCCTGGGAAGGCCGGAAGGTCGCCCTATTCGGGCTGAGCTTCAAGATGAGCACCGATGACCTGCGCGAGAGCCCGAACGTCGAGCTCGCGGAACGGCTGATCGGCAAGGGCTACGAAGTGCGCATCTATGACCAGGTCGTCAATCCGGCCAGGCTGGTCGGCAACAACCGCAGGTACGTCGAATCGAAACTGCCGCACCTGCACCGGCTGCTCGCGGTCGAGCCGGAGGATGCACTGGCCGGCGCCGATGCCGCGATCGTGTCCACGAATGCGAGCCCGGTCATTGACGCGCTGATCAAATCGCCGCCGCCGCATCTGATCGACTTGCACGGCCGGCTTGGTCCTGAGGTCGAAGCGCTGCCCGGCTACGAAGGGATCGGCTGGTGAGTCGCGTCCTGATCATCGTGCAGAATCTGCCGGTGCCATTTGACAGACGGGTATGGCTGGAATGTCAGGCCCTGGTAGGAGCCGGCTACGACGTCTCCGTTGTCTGTCCGAAGGGCAAGGGTGATCCTGATTTCCAGGTTGTCGACTCGGTAAAGCTGTATAAGTACCGGCCGTACGCCCCTGGCGGCAGCAAGCTGAGCTTCGTCTACGAGTACGCCTACTCTTTCGCCGCCACAGCGTGGCTCACGCTCAAGGCGCGCCGATCCGGGCGGTTCGCCGTCATGCAGGCATGCAACCCGCCTGACATCTTCTGGCCGCTCGCGCTGCTGCTGCGTCTTATCGACCGCACCAAGTTTGTCTTTGACCACCATGACCTATGTCCAGAGCTGTACGAGTCGCGCTTTCCGACCGGGCACCGGCTCCCGTACCGGCTGTTGCGGGCCCTGGAACGGCGCACTCACAGGACTGCCGACCATGTCATTTCCACCAATGACTCTTACCGCGCCATCGCGATCGAGCGAAGCGGCAAGCAGCCAGCCGATGTCACAGTCGTCCGCACCGGCCCTGACCCTGATCGGCTGCAGCGCGGACCGGCATTTCCTGAGCTACGCCGCGGCCGGGAGTACCTCGCCGCTTACATCGGCGTGATGGGTCCTCAGGACGGCGTCGATATCGTGGTCAGGGCCGCCGACGTGGTCGTACACGAGATGGGCAGGGACGACATCGCGTTCACCCTGATCGGCTCGGGCGACTGCTTCAACGACCTGGTGGCGCTGCGCGACATGCTCGACCTGGCTGGCCACGTCGAATTCACGGGCCGCGCTCCAGATGAGGATGTCGCCAGGATCTTGTCTACGGCGGACGTGGGTCTCTCGCCTGATCCTAAGAATCCTCTGAACGACGTCTCCACGATGAACAAGACGATGGAGTACATGGCCTTCGAGCTCCCGGTCGTCGCCTTCGATCTGCGCGAGACCCGCGTGTCGGCTGGCGATGCAGCCGTCTATGTCCGCCCCAATTCCCTGCGCGCTTACGCCGAGGCAATCGTCGAACTCGTCGACGACCAGTCCAGCCGGGCCTGGGCTGGCAAGCTCGGCCGAGCCCGCGTCGAGGACGAGCTGGCGTGGCGTCATCAGCTTGGCGCATACCTGCGCGTGTACGCCCGCCTGACCGGGCGGACACCTGAGCAAGACAAGCCCCCTGCCGCGGATGGTCCCGCGGCCTTCGAGCAGGTCGGGGGCTGATATGTGCGGCATCGCCGGGTGTTACCAGCAGGCCGACGGCCAGAAGCTGGTCGACATCATGACCGACAGGATTGCGCACCGCGGACCGGACTCCCGCGGCAGCTGGAGCCACGAGGACGACCGGCTGACAATCAACCTGGGTTTCCGGCGATTGTCGATCATCGACCTGAGCGCGGCGGCGGACCAGCCGATGACCAAGGACGGCCTCACCCTGGTCTTTAACGGCGAGCTGTACAACTACCGGGCGCTGCGCGCTGAGCTGACGTCGCGCGGCGTTGCTTTCGCCACCGAATCCGACACCGAGGTCGTACTCGAGGCATGGCGGTGCTGGGGACCGGCGGCGCTTAACAAGTTCCGCGGCATGTTCGCCTTCGCCCTGGCCGACCCGAAGTCCGGCGAGCTCACATTGGCCAGAGACCCGTTCGGAATTAAGCCGCTGTACTACCTGCCGCGGGGCGATGGCCTGGTTTTCGCCTCCGAGCTCAAGGCACTGGTGGCCGCAACCGGTTCTGAGCTGCGGATCGAGCCGGGCGCCCTGGTGGCATCGATGCTCTATTACTGGCTGCCCGAACAACGCTGCGCGATCGACCGCGTCCGCAAGCTTCCCGGCGGTTCGTGGGCCAGGTGCCGCGCGGACGGCACGATCACCGTTCAGCAGTACTGGCGGATCGCCGACGTGGCGGCGCAAGCAGCGGCGGGGGAGCAGGCTGATCTCGGACCTGTCATCGAAGAATCGGTCGCGGCGCATCTGGTCGCCGACGTCCCCGTGTCCAGCTTCCTGTCGGGCGGTCTTGACTCGAGTATCGTCACCGTCCTCGCGCACCGCGCGAACACCGAGATCGACGCGTACACCATCGCGTTCCGGCCACAAGACCAGCGTCTCGAGGCCATGCCCGACGACGCTGTCTACGCCCGTAAGGTCGCGGCGCAATTTGGCATCAAGCTGCACGAGATCGAGGTCTCACCGGACATCGTCAGCACCTTGCCGAGGATGGTCGACGTCCTGGACGAGCCGATCGGCGACCCGGCAGCGATTAACACGCTGCTGATGTGCGAGGCAGCCCGGGAACGTGGTGTCAAGGTCATCTTGTCCGGGATGGGCGCGGACGAATTGTTCGGCGGCTACCGCAAGCATCTGGCTTGCCTGCTGGCGAGCAGATACGCGTCGCTACCTGGCGGCCTCAGGAAGTTCGCGGTGCAGGCCACCGTCAACCGGCTGCCCGTTACCATGCATGGTCGCGGGCTGCGCTACGCGCGCTGGGCCAAGCGCTTCATGACGTTCGCCGAGCTGCCGGAAGAACCGAGATTCCGTCGCAGCTACACGCTCTACGACCCAGACGAGCTGGCCGCGCTGATCGATCCCCAGCTAGCGCCGTACGTCGGGCAGATCATCGATGAGCACGCCGAGGTGTATCACGACAACGACCTCCAAGACGAGGTCAACAGGATGTGCCTGGCGGACACGCGCCTGTTCCTGCCAGGGCTCAACCTCGCCTACACCGACCGGGCCAGCATGGCGGCGTCCATTGAAGTGCGCGTGCCTTTCGTCGATCCGGTCGTGGCTGCCGCCGCTTTCTCGCTGGATGGCAGCTCCAAGATCAAGCGCAGGGAAGGGAAGGTCGCGCTGAAGCGCGTGGCCTCGCAATGGCTGCCGGACGAGATCGTGCACCGTCCGAAGGCATCCTTCAGCGCGCCGTTGCGCGCCTGGGTGCGCGGCGACCTGCACGAGGTGATCCAGGACGTGCTCGTCAAGGGCGAGCTCGTCTCGGGCGGGATGATCGGGCGCGAGGCGCTGCTGCAGCTCATCTCGGACGAGCAGGCGGGGCGGGAAGACCGCTCCAAGCAGATCTGGCAGCTGCTGACGCTGGAACTCTGGTACCGCAACGTGCAATCGCTGGGCGTGACCGCGTGAACCGCCAGGCCATTCACCGGCCGCGCAATTGACCCCGCAGTGAATCAAGGGAAGTAATGAAGCAGATCGCGCAGAACTATAAGTCAGGGGAACTCATCGTCCTCGATGTGCCTGCCCCGTCGTGCCGTGCGGGCGGCGTGCTGGTGCGCTCGCTGTTCTCATTGATCTCCACCGGCACGGAGATGATGAAGCTGACCGAGGCGAAGATGTCGATGGTCGGCAAGGCGCGGGCGCGGCCTGATCAGGTCAGGAAGGTCCTGGACTCCGTGGCCCAGCAGGGCGCGGTCAGCACCTACAAGAAGGTCATGAACCGCCTGGACTCCTACACTCCGCTCGGCTATTCGCTATGCGGCGTGGTCACCGAGGTCGGTAAGGGCGCTGAGGAATTCCACGTCGGCCAGCTGGTGGCAGCAGCCGGCAACGAGCATGCGCTGCACGCCGATTACAACTGGGTGCCGGTCAATCTGTGTGTCCCAGTTCCAGCTAGCGTGTCGCCGGAACACGCGGCATTCGCGACCGTCGGAGCCATCGCGATGCAGGGCGTCCGGCGCGCAGAGGTTCAGCTCGGCGATGCCGCCTGCGTCATCGGCCTCGGTCTCGTTGGCCAGCTCACGGTCCGGCTGCTCGTCGCGGCGGGCGTGCGCGTCGTGGGCCTTGACGTCATTGAGGATCGGTGCCGGCTGGCCGAGAAGGCCGGCGCGCTGCTATGCGCGGCTCCGACGGAGGACGGCATGGCCGCGATCCAGAACGCCCTCGCGGAGATTACTGAAGGTCGAGGCGCGGACCACATCCTGCTGGCCGCTGGCGGTTCGTCGAACGGGCCGGTCGAAGCTGCCGCACGGCTCGCCCGCGACCGTGCGCGTGTCGTCGATATCGGCAAGACCCGCCTGGATCTGCCGTGGAACGCGTACTACGACAAGGAACTCGACGTCCGGTTCTCCAGGTCCTACGGACCAGGGCGGTATGACGACCGTTACGAGCTTGAGGGCATCGACTATCCGGCTGGCTACGTGCGCTGGACCGAGCGGCGCAACCTTGCCTGCTTCCTCGACCTGCTCGCGCACCAGGATCTGGAGGTCGACTCCCTTGTCTCTGGTGTGTTCCCGATGGAACGTGCGACCGAGGTCTACAACGACCTTTCATCGGGCGCGCTGAACGCGGTGGGCGTGCTGCTGGAGTACGCGGCTGGCACCGCCGACGAGCAGGCTCCCGCGATGAGCCTGAGCCGGCCGGTGGCGCACAGCGGATCTGGATCGCAGTCGCCCGCACCGCGGCGATCCGCGAGCAAGCAGCTGGCGGTGGGCTTTATCGGCGCTGGCAACTACGCATCCTCGATGCTCTTGCCGCACCTAGCCAAGCTCGACGCCGTTCGCCTCGCGCACGTGGCGACCACCAGGTCGCTATCGGCGGTCAACGCTCAACGGCGGTTCGGCTTCGGGATCGCCTCTACAGCGGCGGACGCGGTCCTCGGTGATGACGAGCTCGACGCGATCTTCATCGTGACACGCCACCACACGCATGCGGACCTGGTCTGCCGTGCGCTGCAGACGGGCAAGGCCGTCTTTGTCGAGAAGCCGCTCGGGCTGACCAGGCCTGAGGTCGACCGCATCGAGGAGACGATCGCGAGCACGGGTAACGATCAGCTGATGGTCGGCTTCAACCGGCGGTTCGCGCCGTTGCTGACGAGCCTGAAGTCTGAGTTCGCACAGCCTGGCACTGGTTCAGTCATTCGCTACCTCGTCAACGCCGGACAGCTGGAATCCGGCAGCTGGTACCGCGACGCCGACCTTGAGGGATCTCGCTTCGCGGGAGAAGGCGGGCACTTTATCGACACGCTGAGCTGGTGGGCCGACAGCCTGCCAGAAGAGGTCTTCGCCATGCCCGGCCCGGAGCCCGACGAGGTGCAGGCAACGTTGCGGTTCGCCGGCGGCTCAAGCGGCGTGATCACCTACACGACGACCGGGAACTCGCGTTACCCGAAGGAGACGCTGGACGCATCGGGTGGCGGGCGGACCGCACGCCTCGACAACTTCCGCCACGCCGCGGTGTGGACCGGCCGTCGCCGGTCAGCTACCAAGTCACGCGGTGGCCAGGACAAGGGACAGCAACGCCAGCTCGTGGCGTTCGTCGAAGCCTGTAGGGCGGGTACGCCGATGCCTATCGCGCTGGACTCTCTGCTGGCCACAACGAGGGCGACGATCGCCGTCGGCGAGAGCCTCGCCAGCGGCAAGCCGGAGCCAGTATGACGATGTCCCCGTCTCGCCTGCTCTGGTACGGCCGCCGTGCCGCCAGGATGTCGCCCGCGGAAGTGGTGTGGCGGACGCGCGATCAGGCAGTCCGGGCCGCCTGGGCGCGCCGGCAGGTGACCAGGGGGCAGCGCATCGATGACATTCCGGTGCTGTCGTCGCCGTTGCGGTTCCCGGTCGTGCTGCCGCCAGATACCGGGGCGAGAGTGCCGGAGGAAGCAGCCAAGGCCTTGCTGGCCGCGGCCGATGAGTTGCTCAAGGGCGAGTGGGAGGTTCTCGGCGTCACCAGGTCCGACATGGTGTTGCCCGATTGGTTCCATGACCCGCTGACCGGCCAGCGGGCTCCAGCTGACCGATACGCGTTCAGGATCAACCATCGGTCCCAGGCGCAGACCGGGAACGTCAAGCAGATCTGGGAGATCTCCAGGCTCCAGCACCTCACCCTGCTCGCCGCCGCGTGGTTCATCAGTCGCGACGACGTCTATGCGCGGCGGGTCACGGAGCATTTGCAGTCCTGGTGGCGGGAGAACCCGTTCTTGTCCGGCGTGAACTGGACGAGCGGGATCGAGGTCGGGCTCCGGCTGATCAGCATGGCGTGGATCAGGCGCCTGATGAACGACTGGCCGGACATAGCCGCACTGTTTGAGGACAACCAGCTCGCGCTGCGGCAGATCCAGTGGCATCAGCAATTCCTGGACGGCTTCGTCAGCCGCGGTTCGTCTGCGAATAATCACGTGATCGCTGAGGCAGCAGGCCAGCTGGTGGCGAGCTGCGCGTTCGCGTGGTTCCCGGAGAGCGATGCCTGGCGGCGCAAGTCCGCGCGCCTTCTCGAGACCGAGCTCATCCGCAATACGTTCCCGTCGGGGATCGACCGCGAGCTGGCGTCTGATTATCAATCGTTTGTTGCCGAGCTTGGCATGCTGGCGGCGATCGAATCCGGAGCGGCCGGCCACCCGCTCAGTTCTGAGCTATGGCAGCGCCTGTGCGCGATGGTCGACAGCGGCGCTGCGCTGCTAGACGAGAGGATGCGACCGCCCCGCCAGGGCGACGGCGATGAGGGGCGCGCGCTGCTTGTTGACGCTCCGGTCGCGAACCGGTGGCCGACCGTGCTGGCTCTCGCCGCATCCGTCGTCGGCCGGCTTGACTGGTGGCCGACCGTCTCGCCCGACGCCTTCAGCACCCTCGTTGGCGCCATGCCAGAGGCGGCATGGATCGTCCCTGGCAGACCAGGGGAGCGGCCCTGGCATTTCAGCGACGCGGGGACCACCCTGTTGCGCTCAACTAATGGCCACGATCCCGAAATCTGGTGCAGGTGCGATGGCGGACCGCATGGTTTCCTCAGCATCGCCGCCCATGCCCACGCCGACGCGCTGTCGGTAGAGATGCGGTATGGCGGCGTCGACATCTTCGCTGACCCCGGCACCTACTGCTATCACGGTGAGCGGGAGTGGCGTTCTTACTTCCGATCCACAATTGCGCATAACACGGTCGAGGTGGACGGCCAGAATCAGTCGGCCGACGGTGGCGCCTTTCTGTGGCTCAGGCATGCGAACGCCACGGTGATAGGCGTCCAGGATGTCGGCGATGCGGCAGAGTGGACCGCCGAACATGACGGCTACACCGCGCTCGCCCGACCGGTCAGGCACCGGCGCTGCGTGCGACTGGATCGCGCGTCGCGTGCTGTCGACATCGTCGACGAGATCGATTGCGGGGACCATGACCTGCGGCTGGCGTTCCACCTTGGCCCGTTTGTCGAGGCAGATCTCGACGGGCACAAGGCGACGCTGCGGTGGCCGGACGCGCCTGAACCAGGCGCAGCCCGGCTCGAGCTGCCAGATTGCCTGCGTTGGACTCTGCATCGCGGCGAAACCGAACCCATCATGGGCTGGTACTCCGACGGCCTTGGCCGCAGAACGCCAGCCGTAACTCTCGTTGGCAGCGGGCGAACCGTTCCTGAGATGCCGCTTTGTACGCGGCTTGAGTTTATCGAGGCTGGCAATGCGGCAAATTTCCCTGGGTGAATACCAGCCGTATAATGAGGGGTCGTCGGCACACGCGCGGCAGAATAATAAGCTCGACCATGGAGGCCGGATGAGCCGCGGCGACGCCGATGAGCAGGCAGCCGTGCAAGCGACCAACGGGTCCAGCGGTCTCGGAACGCGGGCATCCCGCCGCGGCGCCAGCGAGGCAGGAGGGATGCTGGTCTACGACGACTTTGCCGTGACTAACGATCCGACCACTGGGATACCAGGCCGGCCGTCGCTTCGTTCGGAACTCCGGCGCCGCAGGCTGTTCTGGATCACCGCAGTCGTCGTGGGTCTGGCGCTGGGGGTCGGTCTGTATAAGAAGATGCCTCCGCCCTACAAGGCCACTGCCTTGGTGCAAATCGCGCCGATGCCTGGAACGCAGGCGATCGATGAGGTCCTGACGGAGGTCGCGCTCGCGCAGAGCCGGAAAGTCGCAATGACCGCGATGAGCTCTCTGCAGCTGCCGGAGGACTCCAAGAGTGTGCAGGGTTTCATGGGCAGCGAAACCGTCACGTCGCCCAGCGACCAGTTCGTGTTGTTCACGGTCAAGGCGTCCTCCGCCGATGACGCTGTGGCCAGGGCAAAGGCGCTAGCGCACGCGTACTTGGATGTACGGGCTCTGGGGCTGACTCAACCGCTTGCAGCCACGATCAAGGCGCTTAGTGCGACCATTGCGACAGAGGAGCAGCAGCTGTCGCAGCTCCAGGCCCAGATCGCAACCGTCCAGGCACAGCCGACGTCAGCGCAGCAGCAAGCGAAACTCGCGAGCCTGCAAGCCCGTCAGAGTCAGCTGCATGGCAGCCTGATAGCGCTGCGCAAGGCGGTGCAAACCTATGCCACGTCGACTCGGATCAGCAATGAGCAGGTGATCAAGCACAGCTTCGTGCTCGGGCAGGTCAGTGCTGCGCCCCGTTCGAAGATCAAGTACCCGGCTATTTATGCAATGGGCGGGTTGTTCGCCGGCCTAGCAATCGGGATGGGCTGGGTAATCGTGTCAGCGCTCATCTCGACTCGACCGCGCCGTCGCTACGACATTGCTAGGGCGCTGGGTGCACCAGTGCGGCTCAGCGTCGGCCGGATTCGTGTCAGCAAGCGGTCAGCGCGCGGCGCACCCGAAGGTGCTGGTGGCCGAGGCGTCCAGCAGATTGCTACGCACCTGAGTGAGGTAATAGGGCGTGAGCAGCAAAGAGCATCGCTGGCAGTCGTCGCAGTTGACGATCCGATCGTGCCAGCATTGTCCCTCATCTCGACAGCCTTCGCGTCCGTCAATGACGGCAGGCGCGTCGTCCTGGCTGACTTGACCCCAGGTGCGCATGCTGCCCGCATGCTCGGATGCAAAGGGCCAGGAGTGCATCGACCGATCGCCGGGCAGCAAAACTTGACGGTGGTGATACCCGAGGCTGGCGTTGCGCCGCCGACCGGACCCATCAGGCAGAGCTCAACAGCGGGATCGCCGCCAAGCGTCGATCCCGAAATCGACCACGCTTACCATTTCGCCGACCTGCTGTTGACGCTGGTCACAATCGATCTTGGCCTTGGCGCCGAGCATCTTGGCTCGTGGGCTACCGATGCGGTTGTGGTGATGACGGCCGGAAAGCCCTCTGCTGCCAAGATCCGTACGATCGCCGAGTTGATCAGGTTCTCAGGAACGACGCTGGCATCGGGGGTCATCGTCGGAGCCGACAAGTTGGATGACAGCCTAGGCGTTCTGACATTTATCGAGGATGACGACGAGCCGAGCGAAGAGCCGGTCCGGGGCGAGTTCCGCGACGCCGACAGAGCACAGCCGAACGGCGTGGCAGAGCGCGGGAGCCCGAAGCCAGAGGCGGCAGAGCGCAGCCACATCAGGCGCGAGTCTGCAGACGGGCAGCATGCCGGATCTGAGCGTCGGGCAGCGGTTCGGCCCGAGGCCACATCTCCGGAGGTCAAGCCGGCTAGCAAGGCCGAGACGACCATGCCAGATCTCAGGTACGAGCACCTGAGGACACAGCCGCGGCGAGCAGTGGACCTCCGCAAGGAAGATGAGAAGCGCCAGCCGGACGTGCCAGCGCAGGCGGAAACAGCAGCCCAGCCATCAAATGCACGTCCGCAGAACGCGCCAGGGCCTGGTACCCGGCCCTATTCCGAAGCTGATGAGAACAGCATCGGCAGCCAGTCGTCACGATCAAGTGCTTGGCGAGGCTGAGGGCGGATCGTCGACGCTCGTCAAGGCGCTCTAGGGGAACGTTGCCTGCAGCGTGCTGTTCATGTCCTGGTGGTATTGCTCGCGCCAGGTCTGCCAGCTGACGTTCTGGTTCTGCTCAAGCGCCATGAAACGCCATGGGCCCTGGTAGGTATTGGCGCTGAAGTGGTTGTGCTGGCCAAACGTAATGTGGTACTCGACTGACCGGCCCTTGTATGGGCTCCAGGATGGATCAGAGCCCCATTCGGAGAAGATGCCGTTGTAGCCGCAACCTCTGGCGGCTGTGCAGGTGGGTCCGATCTTTGATGGCTCGAACCGGAATAGGTTGTCAGTCAGGGATACGTTCTGGGTTTTCCACCGGCAGAGGTCGTAGTAATCAGGCACGGCAGTTCGTGCCGTCTGGTACAGGTGCGCCTTGTTGCACGTCTTGGTGCTGGCGACATGCGGTGCAACGATCGTGCAGTCACCGGTCGAGCTGTTGTCGGGGGACCCGCAGAACCGGTTCGCGTTCTCCCAGAGGACTACTCCGCTCCAGTTGTTGATGAACAAGTTGCCGGTGATCTGAAGGTTCGTCCCGTACTTCCCGGGGACCCGGCTGTCTGACCCGGATTCTGAAATGTACAGCGCGGGCGTCGGGAAGCCAGAATTCTTCGTACCTTCGGTAATCGCGTTCCTGACAAACAGATTGTGCTTGATCAGCGCGTTGTAGCTGATCTCGTAGAACAGGCCGACGTCATAGTTGGACTCGAAGTAGTTGTCCTCAATGTCAAATCCGCGGTTGTTGGTGTCAGCCCACATGCCGACGCTGTGATTGTGATGGACCCAGTTGTTTGTAATCACGGCACCGCGGACGTCCCAGAACTTCCCGCCACCTGTACAGCCGCAGCCGCTCTTGCGTGCCTCCCAGTTGTACGTGTTGTTGCCGGATATGTCGTTGTGATCGAGTACCAGGCCCGCTGGTCCGGAGGGGGAGTAGGCGTTGAAGCCGTACTGCTGGTTATTGGCTAGGCAGTCGTACGAGAGCGTGTCGCTGCTGCCCAGCATGACGCCGGCACCCGCGTTGTTCCTGATAGTCGTGTGGTCGATCGTCCAGCCTGGCGCTGAATCGATGTTCACGACCCCCTGGTCGAAGTTGCCGCCCCAGGTTCCGAAATGCTGGATGGTCAGATAGCTGATCGTGACGTTGCTCGCCGAATCAGCGAACGCGTAATAGTTGTCGTGCCGCCCGTCCAGTATCGCTCCGGGTGCTCCGACGAAGGTTGCCCCGCTTCCCGGCCTGATCTGGGTGTACCTGCCGGATCCGAGGGTGTGAACTCCGGGAGCGAACCAGTACGTCGTATTGGCCTGGCCAAAGTCGACGTGCGCGTTGCTGCCTGCGCCAACGCGAATCGCTCCGGCAGGCGGCGAAGTCGGACCGCCGCCGAGCAGGGTTTTATTGCCGCAAACGCGAACGTGACCGGAGAAGAGCGAGGCTGCACGCTCGGTCTCAAGTTTCGGGGCGGAATGCGGCTGTGGCCGGGTATGACCGGCGTGAGAAGCCTTGGTGGGCCGAGACACCGCGGCGGAGGGCTCCGGACCGTGACCGCGAAGGTTGAACCAGGCGCCGCCGAAGCCCAGAGCCAGAGCCAGGACCAGCGCAACGGCAACCGTCCAGCCGATCGGCGACTTGTAGATGCGGGTGCTCTTCCGTCGTTGTGCCGACATGTTGATGCCGCGTCCGTCCCGTGAGATTGGGTACGCTCGTCCGGAGTTCCTGACTTGTCAGTAGAGCATCCTAGCGTCACCGATCGCCGGTATCCTGCCGGAATTCGCCAATCTTGCGAGTCGTGGCGCCTGGGACCCTATGCGTTCATGCGGCATTAACCCGCGCTCTAATTGGCGTGGCTCGCCTCCCCCTCGACATGCGAGGTGGGTTAACGCGGGCCAGCCGGCCTTCTGTCTGGCTCGCGGGCACGAGGAGCGAGGCGGCGAGGGTGAGGTCAAGCATGTACAACGACGGCGCGCTGAGCCCGGTCTCGGTAAACGAGGAAACCAGGCAATAGACCGCGAGGAACAGAGCCAGCGCGCGTGGTGGGCCCAAGGGCTGGAAGTAGGCGTTCACAAGCACGAACAACAGCAGCATCCCGGTCAAGATCGCGCCGACCAGACCGACGTCCAAGTATGACCCAACCCAGTTGCTGTCGATCGAGAGGCCGTTAAACGACAGGTTGGACATCCCGAAGCCGAAGAGTTCCTGGAACACGTTTCGTGGCTCGGCGAGAATGGCATGCCACACATCGGTCCGCCCGGTCAGGCTAGTTAGCTGCTGGCTGCTCTCGCCCCGGATGAGGAAGGTAGCGATCACTCCGGAGAGCGTTATTGCGCCGATCGACACGATGACGCCCCCCGCTGCGAAGAGCTTGCGCACCCGTGCCTTCGCCCGGAACAGGCTCATGCTCCCGATCAATATTCCTGCGATCATCGCGACCAGAGCCGTTCTGGTATGGGACAGCAACACGATCACGGTGCCGAGTACTGCGACGAAGAACGCTAGACGCCCGGAGAGCAGTCCGCAGAGCCAAAGCAGAACGACCATGCCGGTCGTCACCGCCGCGAAATGCGCGACTTGCGTTGGCGGGAATGGCCACAGCGTCCCTGACAGCCGACCTTGTGCCAGCGCGGCCGATGGCGATAGGAGGAGACCGAGTAGCACGACGCCAAGGACGACGCCCATGGTTCTCAGGTAGATGCGGACCAGCAGCATGTCGCGGCGCCCCCACCAAGGCGTGAGCAGCCACAGCGTCGCCACGAAGCCGGCAAACCGGAATGTGCGGTAGATCGTGCCGACGTGACCGGCCTGCACCATAGTCATGAATCCGACCACGCACAGCAGGCTAAGAATGCACAGGTAGAAGCTCGGATAGATGAGCAACCTGCGGTTGACGATCAGGGCGATCAAGAGTGCCGCCGGCATCGCCCCCTGCGTGATGAGCTTGCCGAGAATCGACGGGAGCGGTATCACGAGCGGAGCACCGCTCCAGGTGGCCGAGTAGTAGGTGAGCACGTTCAAAGTCAGCAGAGCCCACACGAGGCCGACCCGGACCCGGACCCAACGCTCGCCCGGCGCTTCCGCGGAGGTCGGAGCTACCACCTGGCGCGCCCTAGTAGGGACCAGCGAAGCAGTCATAGCCCGATCCCTTCAGATCCTGGCGGGATGCCGCAAGCCCGGTGACGCACGCACCGCGCCCAGGCTGTCGTCGCTGCTGTCGGCGTCGAGGAGGATGGCGGAAGTGAGCCGCGTGCCCGCTAGCTTGATCATTTCGCCCGTGGAGTGAAGCGTCGGGGCAGCTGATCGTCCGGCAGTTACCATCACGACCACGTCGGTGGACCAGGTCGCCAGGTGGTCAGCGCCGAGCGAGGAATCGAGGGTCACGGTGCTCAGCAGCAGGTCCGCCGATGCGCAAGCGGCCGCAAGTTCTTTGCTCGCCTGACGGTGCTGCCGCGCCGGTATCAGCGGCCTGATCGGCCCCACCGGGATGACATCATGGTGCTCGGGAACGGCGACCGTCAGCGAAGCTCCTTCCGCATTCACCTCGTGAATTCCAGGCTCATCGGCGCCGAGCAGGCGCGCAGCAGGAGCGCCTGCAGAGAGATCGGCCAGGACCACGCGCCTGCCTTCCTGCGCACACGACACCGCCAGTGATGCGATGGACGGGGCGACGGTCGTGGCATTGTCAACTGGCACCACGGCTAGAGCGGTCCCGCCGTCGGCTACAGAGTTGCGGAGATGGGCCACAATGCGCCGCTGGTTTGTGTTGCCGCCGGTGAGCCTGGACGAGGGGCCTAGAGGCCACGGACGAACTTTGCCGACGCTGAGCTTGACAGGAACACCGAGCGTGCGCGCGACATCGTCTCGGCGTCGTAGCCGGTTCGACGTCGCTGCGCTAACTATGACAACACCAAGAGCGGCCGCAAGACTCGCAAAGAAGCCGGCGGCGCCATAGATGGCGGCGAGGTGCTTGCGAGAAGGCGGAATCGGTGCGGCGGGGTCCAGGACTTTCGTGCCCTGAACCAGCGATGCCGTTACCACTGGGTAGAGATTTCGCGTAAATCGGAACCCGCCCAGCTCGATGTAGTCGCTGTTCAGTTCCTTCTGTACCCCCTTCTTGTCACGTGAAGACACCGTGGCGAGCTGGTGTTTCACGATGGCTATCGCCTGTTGTTTAGCCACGATTTCGCTGTTGAGCACGGAAATGGATTGCCGCTGCTGTATTCGCAGCGTCTGCGAGCGGAAACTCTGAAACGCCGTCGCCAGGGCGCGGGCTTCACGAACTGCTTCAGCGTCGGATGCCGCGTTCGTCGTGAAGACCAGCACCCGATCGGTGGGCGAGGAGACCGTGTACGTGTGCATGAAAGCGCTTGGCCGCTCGTGCAGTCGGAGATGCTTCACCGAGTCGGCGGCAACCTTGGCGCTCTCAGCGAGCGTCACGTTGCCCTGCATCTGGACGATGGGATCCAAATTCGGATCATTAGTGATGAGGATCGATATCGACGCCTGGTGCGGGGGCGGAGCAAGGACGAAGACGGCCCCCGTAAGGACTAGCCCCGCCAGTAGGACAGCACAGCCCAGCCATAGGCGGCGGCGGAGCGCCGCCCCGGCAAAACGCAAGCTGGTCATACTGACCGGCCGGACGCTTGCGAGCTCTTCGGCGCCCGCCGCGTTCCTGTCCGCCCACGCGTGCCGGCCAGCCTGCCGAGTGCCTGCCCAGGGAGCGGTCACCCTACGATTCCCGCCTCACGCCACGCTGAACCGATCTTTCGCCGCGCGGCAGGGCGCGCCGCCCCGAGGTCCGGCACAGCACCTCACAAGAGTTCGGCAATGCGAAATACCGCGCCTGGGCGCGCGGCACTACAGGATAAGAACCCCGGGAGGCCGGCGGTGATACGCGACGCCGCTCCGAATACTCACTGGCCTGAGGACCGTTATCTCGGCCGCTGATGACACCCACAGGTGTTGGTTCAGCCCGCCACCCGGTGGGTGATTGCGAAGCGATAGATGTCGAGCAATTGGTCGAGATTTGCTTCCGGGTCGAATCGCTTCTGATACGAATCGCGCGCTGCTTCACCGTAAGAGGCGTAAGCGTCCGGTCTGGCCTGGACGTCGGCGATGGCGGCGGCGAGGGCGTGCGGGTCGTTCGGTGCCACTAGCGTCCCGTCCACGCCGTGCGTGACGAGCTCGGGCAGGGCGCCGTGCGCAGCTGCGATGCACGGGGAACCCGCCGCCATGGCCTCGACGGCGACCAGCCCGAAAGGCTCTGCCCAGGCTGATGGCAAGATGACTGCCCTGGACTTGGCCATGAGGTCGGTGCATTCATCGGCCGTAACCTGGCCGGTCAGGTGTACCGATGGGCGAGTCGCGGCCCAGGCGGCGACCTCCGGTTGCAGGATCCCGGTTCCGGCGATGATGAGCTTTAGCCCCGGGCTGCCGGGCTGCTGCAGATAGCGGTCCCACGCAGACATCAGGACCCGCACTCCCTTGGCTTCCTCGAGCCGTCCGGCGAACAGCACGGCGTTCTCGCGGTTGCTCGGCGGCACGTCGCGGCGAGGAATCAAGTTGTGCCTGACGAACACGCGGTCTGGCGGGAGGCCAAGGCCAGACAGCAGATCGCGCTGGGCCGCGGAGATAAAGATGTAGGCAGAGACCATGCTGCGCCACGCCTGCCGGTGCGTCCTGTTGGAGACGATGATCGGGACGGTTGCGAGGCGAGAGTCGCGGTAGCAGCCGTGCCTGACCGCTTGGATGGCCGGGCCCGTCACGCAGTCCTGGCAGATGGCGCCGTCCCGGAAGAAGCTTCCTGCCGCGCACATCAGCCGGTAGTTGTGCAATGTAATCACGACGGGCACCGACTCTTCCCGGCATGCGTACAGGACCGCAGGGCTAAGTAGCGGGAAGGTGTTGTGAATATGCACTACGTCTGGCCGCTGCGAGCGCAGTTCCGCTCGCAGAGCCTGGTGTGCCTCACGGCTCCAGATGATCCGGGCCGGCAGTCCGGTCTTCTTGGGAAGTGGCCAGTCAGCGATGTCGTCGCTGTGGCGCTCGAACCTGATCAACTCATGGCCGCGCGCAGCCAGAGCAGCGCCCTCCCTCTCCACCACCCGGTTCTCGCCGCTTGGATTCGCTGACCGGTACCAGTTGTGCACGACCATGATCCGCAGGCTCTTGGTCGTGATCTCCGCTTGCGACACCATCACTTGCGATGCTCCGACGTCTCGCCGCCGGGATTGTCGCGGCGGAATTGCCTGGCCGACCGCTGGTCCATCGCCTGCCGATGCTGGGCGGACTGCCTGCGGCGAGGCAGCTCAGCAAGCTGCGGAAGCCGACCGGTGGTCCGGTCGCTGGAATCCGGATCAGCGACCAGGATTCCGGCGATGTCGCGGCCATCGCTGGTGATGCTCACTGCCGCGCGGGCAAGCTGGTCAGCACTGGCGGCGCCTGACGTGACCGCGAGCAAGGTCGTCGTAGTCCTGACCGTCTGTGGTAGCTCAGGGTTCTTGGCGTCGATGACGACAACAGCGACCGTGAGGGCGGCGCCCGAGTCCCGGCCAGCGTAGTAATCGCCGACGGCGAACTGTAGAGCGCCCGCATCTCCCGACAAAGTGGCGGCCGCCATCGTGCAGGCGGCTGAGAGCGTGGCGGTCGCATTCCTGTCCTGCTGCGTGCCAACTGACAGCACGGTAGGAATGCCGAGCGAGGCAGCGAATGCGGCGAGCTGCGGACCAGCGGCTAGAGCCCGCTTGTCCGAGGACAGCGATACGACGGTGACGGAAACGCCAGGTCCGCCGTATCTGACGTCGCTGACGCCAATGTGCATAAGGACCTTACGTAGGTTCCACGCATGCACAACGGCCGGCTCATACTCCTTGAGCAGCCTGGTCCATCCGGCAGTATCGGAAGGGTGCACAACCGGAATCGATGCCAGGACAGGAATGCCGATCGAGCCCGCGATCTCGTCGCGCTCTCGTAGCCGTCGATCTGACCTGCCGACCGCGACTGCGACTATGACTCCGAGGAGTGCACCAATGAGCCCGCCAAAAATACCGCGCTCGATCGCCGCTGTGCGCAACGTGGTGCCAGTCGGCGGAGCAGGCCCGAGCCCGTGCGCCCTCGCCTTACCGCCAAGGTTGCTTTTCTGGACCAGTAGTTGTGCATAGGCTCGCGAGACTGCTGCGGCCAGCTCCTGGGCATCGTCGCCGGTCTTTGCCTCCGCGGTGATCTCGATGACGCCAGTGGTGAGGCTGTTCACTTGCACGCGGCTCTGGAGCGTCGCCGGCGAAACCGGCTGGTCGAGCAGCTTGCTCGCCGCCTGCAGCACAGGAGTACTGCCGGCGATGAAAGCCTGAGCTTTGATCGCCTTGGTATTGACGACGATGACAAGTTCCTTGCTCACCTGCAGCGGCGGCCTTACGAACGCATACGCAACACCGCCGGCAATGCCGATCAATACAACGAGCGTGAAGATGATCTTGTGCAGGCGAACCGCGTGCAGCACCGTTCTCAGGTCCACGCCACGACCTCCATCGCCAGAGCCGGGGGAGCAGCCGGCACCACCACCTGTTGCCGGTCGGATATATGAGCGCCGACCGGGCCGTTCTGATACCGGAACGTGTCGTCTCAGACACGTCAGGTCGTCGCGACGGTCCGGCCCGACCTCGAACGGCGCGCGACCGACTTAACCAGCGGCCGAACAGCGGTGTGCGTCCCGGCGATGAACCGGGCCGACGGGCCGATGCTTACGGCGGCCGGAGCACCGACGAAATACAGGCCAGGAACGCTGGATTCGCCGGCCCGGCTGAGCACCGGGTACCCGGCGAGTGTCTCGATCCTGCCGCGCAACGGCTCGCCAAGGAATTGCAGCTTGCCGAGGTCGATCCGGAATCCGGTCCCGGCGATCACGTGCTCCGCGTCGAGCGTCGCCTCCCGGCTGCCCGCCAGCGTGAGCCGGACGCCACTGCCGTGTGGCTCGGCGCCCTGGACGCGCTGGCCGATCAGGGTATCGATGACTCCGTCGACCCGGTCCTTCAGCCACCACGCTCCGGCGGGCCCGAGCACGGTACGTGCCTTCGTCACCCGCATCTGGCGCGGCAGCCGCCTGAACGCCTCAGGGGTGTTCCAGAAGGCGCAATGCCAGCCCTCGCACAACTTCGTCACCGGGCGCTTGACGTACCCAAGGCCGCTGATCGTCTCCGGATTCGGATCGACCCACTGAACCGCTGGCCGTCGCACGACGAGATGGGCGTCAGCGCCAGCCTCATGGAGCAGCGCCGCGGTCTCGAGCGCGGACTGGCCGGCTCCGATCACCGCCACCTTGCGACCGGCGAACTTGTCCAGGTAGCGGTGTTCGGCGGTGTGGGTCATGAGTTCTTTCGGCAGGCCGGCGAGCTCGTCGGGAACCCTGGCAAATGGGAGAACGCCACTCGCGACCACCACTTGCCTGGCGGTGACCGGGTCGGCGTCGGCGAAGCTGACCTTGAACCCGCCCGCGACCGCCTCCACCCCGGTGACCGTGATGTCGGTGATGCCGGGCACAAGCTCTTTCGTGAACCAGTCGCCGTAGTCGGTGAAGCCTTCGACTGAGAGCGGCTGGACCCGGTGGTTGTATGCGATCCCTTGCTGCTTGCAATAGGAGCCGACGTCGAAGCCCGGACTGGGCGCGGCTATCTCGGACGCATAGGGCTCCGACTTGAGTCGCATGCCGACAGGCATGTGCGCACGCCAGGTGTCGAGTGGTCGTCCAACGATGCGATGGCCGATGCCGAGCGCGCTCAGGTGAGCTGAGATCGATAGCCCGAACGGTCCGGCCCCGATCACCAGAACCTCATCTCCTGTCATCTCAGCCCTCCTTTCGGCTTGCATTGCCGGTAGCAGAAATTGGATTGCGCGAATTCCAGACGGCAGCCGCCGTTGTTCGCATTTCGGCCAGGAGCGGCCGGTAATCGCGCCGATCGAGGCAGTCGTAATACCGCGTCCTGGCGAATTCAGAACCGAACATCCACAGAGCCCGCGCTTTTGAGACGCTGTCCGGCCGCCCGGCTCTGCGGAAATTGTCGCGAAGCCAGCGCATGTCGCCCCGCAGCCAGCGCGTCCTTACTCCCGTCCGGTAGCCAACAATGTGCTCGACCGGCTGACCCGTTGCCCAGTTCCAGAGCAGCAAGGGGAAGTCCACTCCGGAATGCAGGGCGTTCTCAATGGTCCCGGCGATCCGGGCATTGACCTCCATCAGGAACGGGCGCCCGGCCAGATCCCGCCGGAACTCGACTTCGCACAGACCGTCGAGCCCGATTGCCCGGACCAGCCGCACGGCCGAGTCGTAGATGTCCGCTGGCGCCGCCACGCTCTCCCTCAGCACGGAGGCACCGCCGAGTGCCGGGCTGGTGCGGTGAGCGATGTGGCCGCAGTGCGCCAGAATCTCGCCGTTGACGACGAACATCGTGACGCCTTCGCGGCGGCCGCCGACCCATTGCTGGGCAAGCACCTGCACGCCGATCCGCTCGAACTCC
>DATELR010000109.1:0-9057 GCA_035276345.1 Streptosporangiaceae bacterium
GCCAGGCCTGCCGCGCGGCCGCGCTCGCGTCGTCGCCGCTGCGGCCAGGCTCGGCGGCCAGCTGGTCAGCCTCCAGTACGGGAGCGCTCATCGCGGCATCACCAGGCCTGCCAGCTGCTCAGGCGGCGCGGGCGCAGCCGCCGGACGGGCGGCCCGCACTTCCTGGTCAAGCCTGCTGACCAGCTGATAGCCGGCCAGATTGCCATCCTTGTCGCCGTACCTGACGCCATCGAATAGCCGCGTCGCGGCGCGCAGGTCGGCGGCCAGCTCAGGCAGTTCGCTGCCCGCCTCGACGGCCAGCTCGCCCGCTGTGCGCCCGGGGCGCGGCGGCAAGATGCCGCGCTCGTCGAGCTCGGCGGCGATAGCCCGGACGCCGTCGACGATGGCGCCCGCATAGTCGCCTTCGTTCGCCAGTCGCTCGGCCGAGCGCCGGTAGTCCCGAGCTGACATCGGCTCGCCGCCGAGGACCGAAGCGGCCTCTGCGCGCCTCGTCCTGCCCGGCCTCGCCCAGAAGATGACCAGGGTGATCGCGGCCACAGCAAGGATGGCCAGCGCGATCAGGCCGAACCAGCCGCCGGGTACGACGACCCCCGCAGTCGTGGGCAAGTGCTCGAGCCAGTTCAGGATGCGCTGCCAGAAGGTCGGCTCGGCGAACTCGGCCCTGGCGAACCGCTGGCCCGCGCGCCGACCGATCAACGGCCCGCTAGCGGGAACCAGTGCGCGATGGACCGCCAGTGCGAGAGCAAGCTGGGACATGGTCGCGGTCACTCCGGCCGCTCGGGCGCCTGTTCCTTCACGGTTGCCGCCATGGCTGGCCAGGCCGCCAGAGGCTCCTGAACTCATCGCCCGTCAGTGCGTGGGCCTGCGCGGCCTGATTGAGTGCGAGATCCAGGCCTTCCCTCCTGATCCGCATGTCGGTATAGAGCAGGACAGTGACGCCAGCGCTGATCGGCCTAGTGCAGGTGGCGGCGATGATGCTGCCGATGGCCCCGATGGCCACGCTCAGAGCTGTCGGGGCCGCGACAGCGGCCGTCGTCGATCCCGCGTTGAACATGGTCGTGAAGCCGCCACTGCCGCCCGCGAGGCTGCTCACGATGCTGAACGGCAGCTGGAGAATGCCGCCGATGAAGGCGACGACAATCCCAGCCAGCAAGGTAATCCCGAATATCCGCCACCAGCTTCCGCGTACGAGCTGCCAGGAACGACGCAGCGCGTCGACCGGTCCGATCCCTTCGAGCACGACGGCGGGCAACGCGAGGGACAGCCGGGTCGAGATCCAGATGGTGAGAACCACGGTCGCCAGGCCGCCGACAACTCCGACTATGACCCCGGCCACGGCGGTGTGTGCCGCCACGAGCACGACGACGATGATCGCGATCGGCACCCAGAGACCGATCACGATCAGGAAGACAAGCACGGTGACGCCCAGCACGGCCGGAACCCGTGCCAGCGCCCACGCCTCGCCAATGGTGATCTTGTGCCCGAGCAGCCCGTGGCCGATTGCGCCGGTGAGCATGCCGGTCAGGACCGCCTGGAACAGCACGGCAAGCACGATCTGGAGCGCCGCGTAGGGCGCGAAGGTGGCGAAGAACTGCCCGAGCGCGTGGACGGCCTGCTGTCCGGTCGGCGTCCGGCCGAGATCCAGATTGAGCTGATGGAAGGCGTTGAGCTCCTGCCACGAGATGAAGGCGCCGCAGACGCCGTAGATGGTCTGGACAATGGCGGCAAGGCCCAGGGTCGCGACGGGATTGCGCCTGATCAAGGTGAAGGCACCGCTCAGGACGTCGCCGACTCCGAGCGGGCGGAGCGGGACGCCGCCCGGGGCCGGTGCGGCCGGCGGCGCGTAGCCGTACTGGCCGTAGGGCGGAGGCTGGCCGTACGGCGGTGGCTGGCCGTAGGGCGGACGCTGGCCGTACGGCGGTGGCTGTCCGTATCCAGGCGGCGGCTGCTGTCCGTACCCGGGCGGCGGTGGCTGTTCATACCCAGGCGGCGGCTGGCCGTAGGGCGGGGGTTCGCCGTCCGGCGGGGGCTGGCCAGGCGGGTTGCCCCATCCAGCGTCGTCGCTCATCGCCTGATCTCCTGCCGCGGGAAGTTAGGGCGCATGCCCATAGTGGCACGCGAACCCGCATCGACCATGATCCTGGACTCGGCTCGGCACATGCGCCGACAAAGGTCCAGATTCTCACAGAAATCCGTGATCATGCCCGGGCGGGCCGCCGAATACCTGGTGGCAGACTCTAAACGTGAGCATCGCGGCGCTGCGCTGGCTGGACCCGCCCGACGGGCCAGCCATCGAACTGCTTGACCAGACCAAACTGCCGGCCGTGGAGACGGTCGTGACGTGCACCGACGTCGCTTCGCTGGTTGATGCTATCCGCCGGCTCGTCGTACGCGGCGCCCCGCTGCTCGGCATCGCTGGCGCTTACGGCGTCGCGCTCGCGGCCGCTCGCGGTGAAGACGTCGCGGCCGCGACCGAGGTGATCGCGGCCGCCAGGCCGACCGCGGTCAATCTTGGCTGGGGCGCCAGGCGCGCGCTTGCCGCGTATCAGCGCACCGCGGCGGCGGGGGAGCGGGAGGCACAACGGGACGCGCCACTGGCTGCCCTCGCCGAGGCGCGGTCGATCGCGGCTGACGATGAGAAGGCCTGCGCGCAGATGGCAGCTCTCGGCCTCGACCTAGTGCCTGCCGGAGCCAGGATCCTCACCCACTGCAACACGGGCGCGCTGGTCACGGCCGGAGAAGGCACCGCGTTCGGGCTCGTTCTCGCCGCTCATCGGGCAGGTCTCCTCGAGATGCTGTGGGTGGACGAGACAAGGCCATTGCTGCAGGGTGCGCGCTTGACCGCCTACGAGGCTGCCCGGACGGGAATGCCGCACCGTGTGCTCGCCGACTCCGCCGCGGCGTCGCTGATGGCGGCCGGTCAAGTCGACCTGGTTGTAGTCGGTGCGGATCGGATCGCCGCTGATGGCAGCGTCGCCAACAAGGTCGGCACTTACAGCCTGGCCGTGCTGGCCCGCCACCATGATGTCCCGTTCGTAGTAGTGGCACCTGTGTCCACGATCGACTTCGCGACCGCTGACGGCGGGTCGATAAAGATCGAGCAGCGGCCGCCGGACGAGGTGACCCACCTTGCCGGGCAGCCTGTCGCGCCGGCCGGCAGCGCAGCGCACAACCCCGCGTTCGACGTCACGCCGCCCAGTCTGATCAGCGCTATCGTCACCGAATCCATGGTCATCCAGCCGGTCACAGCGGGTAATCTGCGTGTGCTAGATACCGGCTCGTAACATTGCGGGCTTCCGTGCTGTAGTTTCCGTGGAACGATGGGGATTATGAAAGGTCGCGTGCTGGTCGTCGACGACGACGCCGCCCTGGCCGAGATGCTAGGCATTGTTTTGCGTGGAGAGGGATTCGAGCCGACGTTCGTCGCTGACGGCGACCGGGCTCTCGAGGCGTTCAGGGAGACCAGGCCAGACCTGATCCTGCTCGACCTGATGCTGCCGGGCATGGACGGGATCGACGTCTGCCGTCAGATCAGGGCTGAATCCGGCGTTCCGATCGTGATGCTGACGGCCAAGAGCGACACGGTCGACGTGGTGCTGGGTCTCGAGTCCGGTGCCGACGACTACATCGTCAAGCCGTTTCAGGCGAAGGTGCTGATCGCCCGGGTCAGGGCGAGGCTCCGCCGCACCGATGACCCTGCGCCAGAGATGCTGTCGATCGGCGATGTGTCCATCGACGTGGCCGGGCATTCGGTGCGCCGAAACGGCGAGGTGATCAGCCTGACGCCGCTCGAGTTCGATTTGCTGGTCGCGCTAGCGCGCAAGCCGCGGCAGGTCTTCACTCGCGAAGTGCTGCTCGAGCAGGTCTGGGGCTACCGGCACGCTGCCGACACGAGGCTCGTCAACGTGCACGTTCAGCGCCTGCGAGCCAAGATCGAGAAGGACCCTGAGCGGCCGGAGATTGTCGTGACGGTGCGCGGCGTTGGTTATAAGGCGGGTCCCGGCTGAGTACCACGGGCCAGTCCAAGTCGCGGCTGGCCTGGCTGGCCGACGGTGATCGACCAGGCCGGCGCCCTAACCTGCGCAAAGGGCAGACAGTCAGCAACGGCGAGGAGCTGACCACGGAGTTCGTGCCGCCCACGCGCAAACTCCGGCTCAGGGATGTGCCTGGTCGCGTGCGCCAGAGCGCCGGTGACCATCCTGTCGCCGCGGCTCGCACAGCCACAGTGCGCCTGGCCCGGCAGCTTCAGTCACGCTGGCGCAGGTCGCTGCAACTGCGCGTGGTCTCGACCACACTCGTCGTCTCGGCCCTGGTCGTGTCCTTGCTTGGCTTCTTCCTGATGCAGCAGATCGCCTCGAACCTGCTGCGGAGCGCCGAAACTCAGGCCTTCACGCAAGGCAAAGACGGCCAGCTGTTCGCCCAATCCGACCCGGCCGCAGGCAAGCCCCCAGGGCCTGGCTCGCAGGACGCGATGGCGAAGATCCTCGAACGCCTGCTGCCGACCGCGCAAAGTTCGGGAGCGGACTACGGCGTCGCGATCACCGTCCGGCCGAACATGAGCCAGACCGCCTACTGGTCGGCTGTGCAGAGCAAGCTCGACTACCGCAGCTTGCAGCTGGTCCCGACTCTGTCCGCCCCAGGGCCGATCAGTTTTGGGCCGCTGAAGTTTGCGCGCCTGCCATTCCCCAACACGAACAGTCCGAAGACCGCCGGGCTGCTGTACTCGGCCCCGTTCGGCATCGCGTACCGGCTCCACTATTTCTTCCCGCTGACCCAGCTGCAGAACGAGCTTTACCTGATCCAGCGCACGCTCGTCCTGGTCGGCCTCGCCCTCGTGTTCCTGCTGGCTGGCATCGCGTGGCTGGTCACCAGATGGGTGGTCATGCCGGTGGCCAGAGCATCGCAGGGTGCTCAGCTGCTGTCGACCGGAAGGCTCGACGAGCGTCTCGCGGTGCACGGACAGGACGAGATCGCCGCACTCGCCACGTCGTTCAACGAGATGGCGGCGAGCCTCCAGGACAAGATGCATGAGCTGGAGGAGTTGTCGCACGTGCAACGGCAGTTCGTGTCGGACGTCTCACACGAGCTGCGCACTCCGCTGACGACAATCAGGATGGCCGCCGACCTCCTCTACGAGGCGCGCGAGCAGCTGGAGTCCTCGGCGTCGAGATCGGCCGAGTTGCTGCATAGCCAGCTTGGGCGGTTCGAGTCGCTGCTGGCCGATCTTCTTGAGATCAGCAGGTACGACGCGAACGCCGCGACGCTTGAGGCAGAACACGTGGACGTCTGCGACGTGGTGCGCCAGTCGGCAGACGTAGCCCAGCAGCTCGCCGAACGGCGGGATTGCCGAATCGAGTTTCAGCTGCCTGCCGAACCCTGCCTGGTCGAGATGGACAGGCGTCGCGTTGAGCGGATCCTGCGCAACTTGCTCTGCAATGCCGTCGAGCACGGTGAGGGCCGCGACGTGGTCGTGGCAGCAGCGGCAGATCGCGACGCGGTTGCCGTCGCGGTGCGGGACTTCGGTGTCGGGCTATCGCCCGGCGAGGAGCATCTTGTGTTCGACCGGTTCTGGCGCGCCGATCCCGCGCGGGCCCGCACGACGGGTGGCACCGGCCTTGGCTTGGCTATCGCGCTAGAGGACGCCAGGCTGCACGGCGGTTGGCTCGAGGCGTGGGGTAAGCCTGGCAGCGGGTCGGTCTTCCGGCTCACGCTGCCGCGCGCGGCTGGTGCCCAGCTGGCCGGATCGCCGCTGCCGCTGGTGCCTGGAGACCCGGAGATCAGCGCGCTGACCGGTCACGCTGTCGCTGAAGTCGCAGATGGCAGCGCGGCGAGTGTCCTTGAGGATCGCAGATGACAAGGGGCAGCTGGCTCGCCGCGCTCGGCGCGATAGCACTGTCTGCGAGCATGGCTGCTTGCGCGAACGTGCCGACTAGCGGCGCCATTCAGGTGAACACGCTGCATGGGACCACCAACACCGGCACAAACGGTGTCCAGGTAGTACCTAGGCCGCCGGGTCGGAACTGGAGTCCCCAGGACATCGTCGGCGGCTTCCTCACCGCCAGTGCCAGCTATGGCTACGACCCGAAACACCGGGTCGCGAGGGAATACCTGACGGGCGGCAAGCATGGGTTCGCTAGCAGGTGGCGGCCAGGCTGGCAGGCGACAATCATCGATGCACCCAACATCGGGAATCCGCAGGGCCCGCCGAATCGAATTACCGAGCCGGGCGGCGGGCCGGCGGCCCAGTCGCTTGTGAACGTCACCAGCAAGAGCGGCCGCGTCACGACATTGGTGACCGCCGGCCGGTACCAGGCAGGCAGCATCGTGGTCGATCCGCGATCGACTCAGTACAGCTTTGCCCTGGTTCAGGTGCACGGGCAGTGGCGCATTAACGACATTTTCGTCAAAGAGGCCGCGCAGCACGTCACCAAGCCAGCCGACCCGTCGCTGTTGTTGCTCTCGAAGGAGGACTTCGAGCGCGAGTACCAGTCCCGCAACCTGTACTTCTATCCCGCGAGCGGCGACAGCAGCACCGCCCTCGTCCCCGACCCGGTCTACCTCCCCGCACAGGTTGGCGACCAGGGCATCAAAAGCCTGGTCCAGACCCTGCTCAGGCCAGGGCTGTCCCAGAACGACAGCTGGCTATTCGGGGCCGCCCGAACCGCATTCCCTCCTGGTACCAAGCTGCTCAGCGCCCAGGTTGTCGGCGGAATTACAGCGGTCGTGAACGTTGGCGGCGCAGCGACGAAGGCGAGCCCTAGCCAGCAACAGGCAATGGCCGCGCAACTTTACTGGTCGCTTGCGCACAAGCAGCCCTATCCAACGCAAGAGGCAAACGCCATCAGCTCGATTGTCCTGAAGATCAACGGCAAAGCAGTTCGGTCGCAGAGTTACAACGACTGGGTTCCCCGGGCTCCTGACAGGCCGATGTATTACCAGGCGCAGACCAGTGATGGGCCAGGCGTGGCGATGCTGCCTGCCAAGTCCTCGCAGACCGCACCTGTCCTGCTGCCGAAGGCCCTTGCCGACCAGCCGCCCACGGCTCTGGCAGTGTCCGCCGAGTCGCCCGGCCCAGCGGTGGTGGCTGGCTGCAGCGGTAAGACCATATATCTGATGCCACAGTCCCATGCCGGGCGCGTGGTGACCGCGAACCTGCAAGCGCCCTGCCGGTCGCTGAGCTGGGACGAGCGGGGGAACCTGTGGATAGCGACGAAGATGCAGGTCTACGTGATTTGGGGAGTGGGAAGCGCCCCGCCGGCTCACCCGTCGGTGACCGGTGTTCTCACCCCGCAGCTACCGCCTGGTAAGACCGGTATCCAGTCATTGCGGGTAGCGCCGGACGGGGTCAGGGTCGCGATGCTGATCGGCACTCGTGCAAGCAACAAGATCAGAATTGCCGCCATCAGCAAGAACCGCGGTCCGTACACCTACGTCGCGCAGACCAGCAGCGTGCTCCGAGTTGGCACCGACGTGGCCGATCCCATCTCGCTGACATGGCTGGATCCGGATCACCTGCTGGTGCTTGGTCGCACAACCGCCGGCAGCAATCAGCTCTTCGAAGTGCCTTTGAACGGCGGGCAATCCCTGCCGATCGCGACGCCGCGCGACGCGATCTCGGTGACAGCGAACTGGCCGAGCGGGCACGCCGAGCCGTCCGTCGCGGTCGAGATCGCACCGGCTTCCGGCAGCCTCATCGGCACGATCCAGATGGCGAAGGCCAGCTGGCCGAGCCCGGACTGGCGGCAGGTGGCCAAGGGCAACATGCCGGTCTTTCCCGGCTAAGAGCTGCCGCAGCTTCGCCTGGGCGGGTTACGAACGGATAAACACGAGGCGACCCTGGTCCTGACATCGAGCCCGCATCCGGCTACCGTCATTGTGTGGCACCCGTCCGGGTCCGTGGTTGCGCTGGGCACGCTGCCCCGATAGCGGGGCGGTCGCTCCGGCAAGCCGATGCCAGCCGCAGGCGAAACGGCCCACGTAAGGCGACTTCTCGTCGACTGATCACGGTGCGGTTTAGAGGTAAGTCCTGCCTCGTCCCGTCGGCCAGATGCCGGCGAGCACGGGAGAAGGTCAGTAGTGGCACAAGTTGGCCGCGAAGCCCTCAGCAGGCGGATGTGGGGTCGAAGACCAGGTCGGCCGGACGGGTGCTCTTCCACTCCGAGGTTAGGGGGTTCGGGCATGGAAATCATCTTCAAGGGTCACCAGACGGACGTGCCTGCACGCTTCAAGGAGTACGCGGCGGCCAAGCTCAACAGGCTGGAGAAGCTGGATCAGAAGGCGATCAGGGTCGACGTCGAGCTTTCGGTTGAGCGCAACCCGCGGCAGGCCAGCCAGAAGGAGCGGGTGGAACTAACGATCATGTCGCGAGGCCCGGCCATCAGGGCTGAGGCCTCGGCCGAGGACCGCCTGGCAGCCCTTGACCTTGCCCTTGCCAAGCTCAACTCGCGCCTCCGGCGAGCTCTGGGCAGGAGGAAGAACCACTACGGAACCGGAGTCGGCGCTGCCACGGGAGCCAGCACCGGGCAATCGGGAGGAGCCGGACCGGGCGGCAGATCCGGCGCTCGCACCGCAGCGACAAGAGCGAGCGCCGCCGATGAGTCAGCAACCGAGCAGGATGACCTCGCGCCTGCGTCGGCGGAGGAAGATGCTGCAGCTCAAGGCGACGGCATCGTCCCGATCAAGATGGAAGGTGACGGCCCGCTGGTCGTGCGGCAGAAGTTCCATCACGCCAAGCCGATCTCGATCGATCAGGCGCTGCTGGAGATGGAGCTTGTGGGCCACGACTTCTACCTCTTCCATGACATCGAGGCGGACACGCCGAGCGTCGTATACCGCCGTCATGGCTACCATTACGGCGTGATCAGGCTGGTCGAGAACTCTCAGTTTCCCGGGCCCGAGCCGGAGTCATCGCCGGCCGAACTGGGGGCGCGGATCCCTAGTCGACGCCGGGCCGAACAGGGCGCGCCGGTCGGCAGGAACTCCGCTCGTGGCAGCCGCTCGGCCGTCCTTCGCCCTGGCTAAGGTCTGGTGGCGCGCCGAAAGCGCGCTTGCAAGCCC
>DATELR010000110.1:0-2980 GCA_035276345.1 Streptosporangiaceae bacterium
GTCTGGCCAGGCGTCCGGCTTGATGGCACCGCGATCCGGTTCTCTACCGATGCATGAGCGCCAAGGGTCCTGGCGGCTACCAGCCGGCCTAGCGCTCGCCGGCTTGTGACCGGCGGCCTCCGATGCGGCAGTCGCTCGAACGGCGCTGGCAGGCGCCGTTCGCCGTTGATGTAGCCAGCGTTCTGTCGGTACATCGACGCGGAACCGGCGATCCCGCCTACGCGACCGACCATTCGGGCGCGATCTGGCGTGCCTGCCGCACCCCCGACGGGTCCGGCAGCCTCCGGATTGCCTGGCGCTACGTCGCCGCGGCCGATCGGCCTGGCGCAAGCGTGACGCTCGCCGACGCGAAGGCCTGGGGTCCGGGCGCTGGCTGGTTGCTCGAGAGCCTGCCTGCCGTACTCGGCGAACAGGACCGGCCAGAGGACTTCGTTCCACAGCATCCGGTGCTTCGCGAGCTGGCGAGGCGGCACGGCGCGATCAGGATCGGCCGGTCCTGCCTGGTGCTGGAGTCGCTCGTCCCCGCCGTCCTCGAGCAGAAGGTCGTCGGCAAGGAAGCGTGGCGAGGCTGGCGGCTGCTGTTGGGCAGGTTCGGCGAACCCGCGCCTGGGCCGGTGCCCCCGGGCATGCGCGTTCCGCCAGAGCCGACCGGGTGGGCGTCGATCCCGTCCTGGGAGTGGCATCGCGCGGGCGTGGAGGCGGTCAGGGCGCGGACGATCGCCGCCGCAGCGCGGGTCGCCGGCCGTCTCGAAGAGATCCTGCACCTGCCGCCTGAGCAGGCCGATCGCAGGCTGCAGGCGCTGCCGGGAATAGGCGCATGGACATCGGCCGAGGTCAGGCAGCGGGCGTGCGGCGACCCGGACGCCGTGTCTGTCGGTGACTACCACCTGCCCGCGATCGTCGGCATGGCGCTGGCTGGACGGCCGGTCGACGACGCGGGGATGCTCGAACTGCTGGCGCCCTATCAGGGACACCGGCACCGCGCGTCCGTGCTCACCTGGTTCAGCGGAGTGCGCCCTGAGCGCCGCGGCCCTCGGCTGTCGATCCGCGACTACCGTGCCTTCTGACCGCCAGCCTCCGGCGGACGGCACCCGCAAGCGCGCCCGCGATCTGGGGCTGGAGCTGGGGCCGCATCCGCCCGGCGAGAATAACGCGATCACCGACGTGATCGGCGTTCGCGTCGGGCAGGTCACGGTGATCGAGGGCGAGAGCATCAGGACCGGCGTCACCGCGATCGTCCCGGACGCCGTCGACCGGGCCGACGGTTCACTGCCTGCCGGGATGTTCGTAGGGAACGGGTACGGCAAGCTGATCGGCGCCACCCAGCTGGCCGAGCTCGGCGAGATCGAAACCCCGATCGTGCTGACCGCGACGCTGTCGGCATTCCGCGCGGCGGACGCGCTCCTGACATACATGCTGCGGCTCCCCGGCAACGAGCGGCTGATCTCGGTTAACCCGGTGGTCGGGGAGACCAACGACGGCTATCTGTCCGACATCAAAGCAAGGCCGATCACCGAGCAGCACGTGCTGCGGGCGCTCTCGACGGCTAGCACGGGACCAGTCGCCGAGGGCACGGTCGGCGCAGGAACCGGGACCGCGGCGCTCGGGTTCAAGGCCGGTATCGGTACGGCATCGCGGATTCTTTACCTTCGCGAGAACCGCACGGCCACGATCGGTGTCCTGGTCCAGGCGAACTTCTCTGGCGTGCTGACCGTGCGCGGCGCGCGCGTCCGCGTGCCGCCCGATCTCGCTGGTCGAGGCGACGGTGATCAGGGAAACTCTTGCATGATCGTGGTTGCGACAGACCTGGCGCTGGACTCACGCCAGCTGACCAGGGTCGCGCGCCGGGCGGTGTTCGCGATGGGCAGGACCGGCGCGACTTTCGCGCATGGCAGCGGCGACTACGCCATCGCGTTCAGCACAGGCAACGGTGCTGGATTGCCCGACGCTGGTCTGGATCCGGTATTCGCAGCCGTACAGGACGCGGTCGAGGAGGCCATCTTGAACTCGGTGTTCATGGCCACGACAACGACGGGCTACCGGGGGCGGGTCAGGCACGCCGTGTCGCTGGACCTGGTGACTAGTGAGTGCAGGGCTGCTGGCGTGCTTGCCGACTAGGCAGCGAGAATTGCGTTCAAGGTCGGAAAACAGGTCAGGAGGAGCAGTGCTGTACGCGTTCGGATTTGAGCGGATCGGAATCCTGGTGGGCGATCTGTACTTCGTCGATCCGAAGCCTCTGCCAGGCCAGGAGAGCGCGGAGCACGGCGTGCGAGTCGAGCTGCGGATGCTCGGACAAGGCGAGCTGCAGGGGTCGATCTACTCGGCGAGGCCGATCGAGGCGGGACGGCCTGTATGGCGGGTCGACCTGCTCGAGGCGGTCGACGGGCCGCCGGGAAGCCTGAACAGAGCGCACCATCACCCGAAATTCCACGGTTGGGAGCCTGGCCACCGGGTTTTCGATAAGAATCTGTCCTCGGCGCCGGTGCAGTGGCTGGGCGAGCAGCTTCAGGACCTGGACGCCATCCTCGAGCGCGCCGGCGTCACCGGCGACGGGTCATTCGCTGCCGACGCCGAGAGCCTGCGGGGGAGCGCGAGCGAGATCACGGCGGCCGTGCAGAACCTGCTGGACAGGGTCAACGCGGGCGAGCTGGCGGCTGCGCCGGCCGGTGACCAGCCAGAAAGCGCCAGGGTCAGCTGGCTGTGAGGCGCGTTCAGCCGTCGCAGGCCTCCCGACAGGGCCGTGCGGCGAGCCTGGGCAACAGGTCCGCCTAGGGTAGAGACCATGCGAACCGCCGGATTCGTGCATTCGCCTCCCGAGAACCCCCCGTCGCCGAACGCGCTGCGCCGGGCGCTGGCCCGTGCTCGTGACGGCAAGCCGATCGACCAGTCAGAAGCCGCGATCCTGCTGCATGCCAGGGGTGAGCAGCTGGCCGAGTTGCTTCGCTACGCGGCCAGGACCAGGGACGCCGGCCTGGCTGCG
>DATELR010000111.1:0-33575 GCA_035276345.1 Streptosporangiaceae bacterium
AGGGACACCGAGAAACGTAGACATGAACACCCTCCAGCGGGTCGACGTGACAGCAGATAGCTGGAGGCGGCCGCGTTCAGTGCAGCAGAGCGCAGGTCAGTGCGATGTCGGCGCGGGAAGCGCGGCCGCCGGGACCCGGGATGGGGCTCTGGGCCGGGGACGGCCGGCGGCATCGGGATCTCGTTGCGGGAGGAATGCCGCGCGCCTTGACTTCTCCCGTAGCGCTGCGACGCGGCTGGCCATCGGCGTCGCGGCGACAACCCTGCCGAGCCAGGCAGCCGTCAGCACGCAGGCCGTGAGCGCGCAGGCCAGGACACAGACGGCGAGCGCGGTCACTGCTACGCCTGACGACGGGATGAAGGCGACGTGAGCCGCAGCCTGCAGCACTGCTGCGAGCGACCCGTTCAGCATCTCCACACCACCGGCGACATCAGCGACCTACCTGAGTGCCCACAGCGTACGCCTTACCCCGAGGCGAGCGCTGCGCACAGACGGCCAACTGCGGTCGTGAACGCATGCTCCGCAGGCCGGCCGTAGCCGACGACTAGCGCTGGTTCTCGCTCGTGCCCGGGCGCCGTGTATGACCTCAGCCCGTCAACCGCGACGCCGTGCCTCGCCGCGCGGGCGACCACGTCCGCCTCGCTGCCGGCGCCGGGCAGCTCGGCGACGGCGTGCAGGCCGGCCGCTATCCCGGTGAGCCGGACGGCAGGCGCCGCCCTGCGCAACGCCGCCGTCAGGCGGTCACGGCGGCGCCGGTACGCCAGACGCGCCTGACGGATCTGCCGGTCATAGCCGCCGGATTCGATGAAGGTCGCGAGGGTGAGTTGCTCGAGCGTCCCGTTCGCCCCGCCGGATAGTTCTTTCGTCGCGATGAGCTCGTCGATCAGCGGGTCAGGGACAACGAGCCAGCCAAGCCTGAGCCCGGGCGCGAGGCTCTTGCTTGCCGTGCCCGCGTAGATGACCTGACCGGGTGCGAGTGCCTGCATCGCGCCGACCGGCTGGCGATCGAACCGGAACTCACCGTCGTAGTCGTCCTCGACGATGAATCCGCCGGTCCGCGCGGCCCAGCGGACGAAAGCGGTCCGCCGCCCTGGCGCCAGCGTCATGCCGAGCGGGTACTGGTGCGCCGGCGTAAGCAGTGCCGCAGCCGCACCTGACGACTCCAGCATGTCCGGCACCGCACCGGCGGCGTCGACCGGAAGCGAGGCAAGCTCCATGCCGTGCGCCGTTGTGATCCGGCGGTGCAGCATGTGGCCGTAGGCCTCGATCGCGAGCACCGATTTTCCGCGCTCGCCGAGCACCCGGCAGATGAGTGCGAGTGCCTGCACGAACCCGGTGCAGATGACGATGTTCTCCGGTCGTGCGAGCACGCCCCTTGCCCGGCCGAGATACCCGGCGAGCGCGGTGCGCAGCTCAGCCAGCCCGCGCGGGTCGGGATAATCGAGCACCTGGTCGCCTGCCGCGGCTAGCGCCGACCGCCCTGCCGCTTGCCAGGCCCTGCGCGGGAACGCCGACACCGCCGGAACGCCGGCTCGCAGGTCGTACCGCGGATCGGCCGGCTGGCTGACCGCGTCGGTACGCGAACGGACGGCTGCCGCGAGCGTGTGCTCGGCCACCCAGGTACCCGATCCCGTCTTCGCCTCGAACCAGCCCTCGGCTACCAGCTGTCCGTACGCGTCCGCGACCGTGTTCCTGGCGATGCCAAGATCGCCAGCGAGGTCCCGCGAGGAAGGCAGCCGGACGCCAGTCGCGAGCCGCCCGTTTCGCACGGCGTCCCTGAGCGCGGCCTCAAGTGCCGACCTGACGCGCGAGCCAGCCAGTTCCAGGTGCAGGTCGATCCCGTAATTGGCCCAAGTTTCCGGCATAGATATGGACCTTACTCCTGGGCCTTTCTCCGCCTAGCGTGGTACCCATGACGACAACGCAGCTGAACGCACCAGCAACCAACGTCCCCGTCAGGCTCGACTTCGACGAGCAGGCCGCAGGCTTCGCGCGGGCCATGGCTCACCTCGACCGGGCAGCGATCAAGGAGCTCGACAACGTCGATTTCGATCCCAAGCTCCGCGAACTGGTCAGGATCCGCGCGTCCCAGCTCAACGGCTGCGCGTACTGCGTGGACATGCACACCAAGGACGCGCGGGCCATCGGCGAGACCGAGCAGCGGATCTATGCACTGCCGGTGTGGCAGGAGACGCCGTTCTTCACTGCTCGCGAGCGCGCGGCGCTGGCCTTCACCGAGGAGGTCACCCAGCTCGCCAGCACCCACGTCCCGGACGAGGCGTACCAGGCGGTCGCCGCCGAGTACAGCCCGGCCGAGATCGGCGCCCTGCTCAGCCTCATCGTGACCATCAATGCGTGGAACGCGATCGGCGTCGCCAGCCGCGCCTGGGAGCCAGGCTCCTACCAGCCTTAGGCCTCTGCGCGACTGCAGCTAGTCGTCGCAGAGAGCGAGCAGCTTGGTGATGGTGGACCAGTTGCGGGCGGTGCCGGAGGCGAGCGGATCGCGGCGGTTCTTCATCAGCAGCTCCTTCGCGAGCTCGCTGGTGCCGAAACCGTCCGGAGTATGCAGGTACAGCGTCCTGCCGACGATGGTGGCCTCGTCTCGGCTGCCACGCTCCGCCGCAGCCGTCACCGCCGCCGCAACCCGGTCATGCTGTGCTTGCTGGGGTTCGGCGGACAGGAACACGCCGTGCACCCACTTGGGATTTGGCTCGTCGGGATACGGGTTGGCAGCGATCACCTTGGTCAGCTCGGCCTTGGTGAGCACCACCGCAGACGTGTTCACGCCGAACGAGCTCTTGATTGCCTCCTGGAGCTCGGCCGCCAGCTTCGCCGGGTCGTCGTGCGATGGAGTGAAGATGATGTTGCCGGTCTGGATATAAGTCTTTACGTCTGAGTGGCCCAGCTCGGCAAGCAGTTCGCGGAGCTCGGCCATCGGCACCTTGCCGCCGCCGCCCACGTTGATCCCGCGCAGCAGTGCAACATGAGTCGGCATGGGCCCATCATGCCAGGCGGCGCGCTGTCTTCCCGGTCACGGCCGCGCCCCGGTGGCGGCAGCTGGGGAAGGCACCAGCCGGTAGCCGCTGACCAGGTCAGTCGAGATCGTGATCACGTCGTCAACGCTGCCGGCGATCCACGGCCGCAACCGGGCGCGGTAGCGCGCAGCGGCCAGGTCATCGGTCATCAGCCTCGCGGTCCCGATCACTATGACGCTCCAGCCGAGCCGGGTGTCGGGATCGATCGCGTCGGCCTCGTAAGCCACCACCACGCCGCTGCGGCCGGCCACCGAGGTGATTGCGGCGCCAGCGGTCGCTCGCACGATGATCGACTCGCTGACGACCAGATGGTTGACCGGACGCACTGCAGGCAGAGCCTGATGCGTGAAAACCAGCCGGCCCAGACTGACAGAACCGAGCAGCTTCAAAGCCTCAGACCTGTTCAGCTGCTCGAGGCCACGGTATTCGTCCATCGCCAACCTCTCCTCCGCGGAGCGACGCGATCCACATTGCCGCGCGGCAGCATCGCTCGTTAGGGCCTAACGTCCCTGTTCCCTCCGGACCCAGGCCCTGCGCGACAGCATGGGACACGACGGCAATGGGAAGGGCATCCTGTTACCGAGGGCAGGCAAACGCACCATGGCAGGCGGCGATGAACGCAGCGGACGTCGGGGTAGTCGGGGTATACGCGCTGCTCACCGACGGCACCACCGTCCTGATCAGGCAGGCCAGGCCACAGGATGAGGACGCCATCAGGCAGATGCACGAGCAGATGTCGCCGACCAACACCTACCTGCGCTTCTTCAGCATCAGCCCGCTGTCAGCCAGACGTGAGGCCAAGCGCCTGAGCAGGCCAACTGATCTCAGGCACTACGCGCTGCTCGCCTGGCTCGGCGATCAGCTTGTCGGAGTGGCCAGCTACGAGCCGACCGACAAGCCGGGAGTAGCTGAGATCGCGTTCGCGGTCAGTGATCACATGCACGGGCGCGGCGTGGCAACGCTGCTGCTCGATCACCTCATCTCTGAAGCCAGACTTCGTGGCGTGCGCGCGTTCAGCGCGCAGACGCTGTCTGACAACGTCGCGATGCTGCGGGTGTTCGGGAATGCGGGCCTCGCCGCCCATCGGCAGATGTCGGCCGGGGTGATCGAGACCACCTTTCCGCTGCCGGCCGACGAGGCTGACCGGCAGCTGCACAGCTATCTCGACTCAGTAGCAATGCGCGAGCGTTTCGCCGACGTCGCCAGCCTGCGGTACCTGCTCGAGCCCGCTTCCGTCGCGGTCGTCGGGGCCAGCCGGAAGGCCGGCAGGGTCGGCCACGCGATCCTGCGGAACATGATCGACGCCCGGTTTCCTGGCAGCCTCTACGCGGTGAACCCGCACGCAACGTCCGTTCTCGGCATCCCTTCGGTGCCGTCGGTTGCTGACCTGCCAGAACCGCCTGACCTCGCCGTCCTCGCTATACCGCCAGGGCAGGTCACCGCGGTCGCTGAGGAATGCGGCAAGCGGGGGGCCAAGGCGCTTGTCGTCGTGACGGCGGAGATCGACACCGAAACCGGCTCGCAGCTCCTGGCCGCCTGCCGCCGCGGCGGAATGCGGCTTGTCGGCCCGAACTGTTTCGGCGTCGCGGTCCCCTCCGCTGGCTTGAACGCGACCTTCACCGGAACGCCGCCGACCCCGGGAAGCGCCGGTCTCGTGATGCAGTCCGGCGGCATCGGCATCGCTGTGCTCGATCACCTGACCAGGCTCGGTATTGGTGTTTCGTCGTTCGCGTCAGTCGGCGATAAGTACGACGTCTCGAGCAACGACATGCTCATGTGGTGGGAGCAGGACGGCGCGACCAGGCTCGCGGTGCTGTACGTCGAATCATTCGGCAGCCCGCGCCGGTTCGCGCAGACCGCCAGGCGGGTCGGACGGCAGTTTCCCGTGCTGACCGTGATCGGCGGACGGTCGTCGGCCGGCCAGCGCGCAGCGACTTCGCACACCGCCGCGGCCGCGACGCCGCTGATCACCCAGGAGGCGCTGTTCGAGCAGGCGGGAGTCATCGCGACGACCGGCCTTGGCGAGCTCGTCGACACCGCGGCGCTGTTCGCTTCTCAGCCGATGCCCGCCGGCAACAGGATCGGCATCGTGTCGAACGCCGGTGGTGCCGGGGTGCTCACAGCCGACGCGTGCGGGGACAACGGCCTTCAGGTGACCGTGCTGTCCGAAGCCACGCAGCGACGGCTGCGCAAGCTGCTGCCGAGCGGCGCCGTCGTATCCGGGCCGGTCGACACGTCCGCCGCGGTCAGCAGGAGCGCGTTCCGTTCCTGCCTCGAACAGGTGGCCAAGGACGAGGGCGTTGACGCGATCATCGCGATCACCGTCCCGACCGCGCTTGGCCATCTCACACCGGCGATCAGCGACACGAGGATCGAAAAGCCGATCGTCGCCGTGACCCTGGACCAGCAGGAGTCCGCACGACTGCTGAAGCCGACCACCAAGGCCAACGAGGACACCAGCGCGACCGGCGATCGCACCGATTGCCCTGTACGGGAGGCGATCCCGTCGTACCTGTTCCCGGAGAGCGCGGCTCGCGCGCTCGGCCACGCGGTGCGGTATGAGGCCTGGCGATCCAGCCAGGACGGCCAGGTGCCGGACCTGCCAGGAATCAGGCATGACGAGGCTCGCAGGCTCGTGGCCGATTTTCTGGCCGAACAGCACGGCGGCGGCTGGCTCCCGCCGGATCAGGCGGGAGCGCTACTGGCTTGCTACGGCATCGAGCTGATCCGCACCATCACCGCGGCCAGCGCGGACGAGGCAGTCCGAGGCGCCGCTGTACTCGGGGGCGCGGTGGTGCTGAAGGCCGACGTCGAGGGTCTGGTGCACAAGACCGAAGCTGGGGCGGTCCTGCTCGACCTGCGCACCGAAACCGACGTCAGGCGCGGCTACGACCAGCTCGCGAAGCGCTTCGGCCCCGGCTTGCGTGAGGTGCTGGTGCAGCCGATGCTCGCCGAAGGTGTCGAGGTGCTGATCGGCGTAGCGCACGAGCCTGTGTTCGGCCCGCTTGTCGTGTTCGGCCTCGGCGGCGTCGCAACCGATGTGCTCGGCGACCACGCCGCGCGGCTGACTCCGCTCACCGACGTCGACGCACAGGAGATGATCGGCGGCATCCGCGCCGCGCCGTTGCTCTACGGCCACCGCGGCAATGCGCCCGTCGACCTGGACGCGCTCGCGGACATCCTGCTCAGGATCTCCCGGCTCGCCGACGAGGTGCCGGAGATCGCCGAGCTCGATCTCAACCCGGTGATCGCCCAGGCCGAGGGAGCACATCCGGTGGACGCGAGGATCCGGATCATCCCGGCCGAGCCCCAGGACCCGTTCCTCCGGCGCCTGCGCTAGCGCTACGCCTGCACGTGATCGCGCCACCTGTGCTGCGGCTCGAAGCCGAGCACCTGCCTCGCCCGCGCGATGCTGAGCAGCGTTGCATTGCCCTCGATTTCCCCGCGCAACGGGACTCCGGGGTACACCTCGCGCATCAGGTCGGCGGACGGCCGCGTCATCACGGTGTCGGCAGCAGCGATGATGAAGCTCGCGCTGCTGCTGCCGCTTGCAGTGATGTCAGCCTCGAGCGCAAGCAGGCACGCTTGCGCGACGTCGCGCTCGTCGATGTAGCCCCACAAGTTCCACTTCCGTTCCGCGGGGTCATCCCAGTACGAAGGGAATCGCGCGTAATCGGCCGGCCCGAGGATGTTGGAGAAGCGCAAAGCGACGAACGGGATTCCTGACCACTTGGCGATCTCGGTGGCGATCGTCTCGCTGGCAACTTTGGACAACGCGTAGCTCGAGTTGGGCACCGGGTAATGATCCTCGTCCACGGGCGCGTACCTCGGCGCGGTGCTGAACGGCAGGCCAAGCGTGGTCTCGCTGGACGCCCACACCACCCGCCGGAGGCCAGCCTCGGCGGCGGCCTGGAAGACGTTGAAGTTCATCGTCATGTTGTCGTTGAAGGTCACGCTCGGCGTCCGCAGCCCGGGCGCCGGGATGTTCGCGAGGTGAACGACTGCGTCGACACCCTGCAGCACCTCGACGGCCTGCCCGTAGTCCGTGAGGTCGGCCCGCAGGAAGTCCGCTGGACCGTCATCGCCGCCGGGCGGCGGCATCAGATCGACTCCGATGACACCGTGACCGTGCTCGGCCAGGCCGGCCACGACCGCCCGTCCGGCTCGTCCGCTTGAACCCGTTACACAGATCTTCATGGCAACCATCGATATCACTTGTCGCTCGGCGCGGGGATAGCTTGGCAATGTGGCGGTCTGGGATGAACTCAAGGTTGTTCTGGTCAGGCTGCGCGACGAGCAGCCACGCGCGCTCCTGGGATACCCGATGCCGGACGTGGATGAGGACCGGCGCCCGCCGTTCAGCATCCGTCTGGCGGCCTGGGCAGCCGCGACCGCCGAGGACCTGCACCGCCAGTTCGGCGACGACGTGGTCCTGACGGTGGGGGCACTGCCCTACCCGCCCGGCGGCCAGCCTTCGCCCCGGCCTGCGCGCGGTGAGCCTGTGCCTCTGCTTGATCCGCACGAGCTGGCAGCCGAGCTGGACGGCCCTGCCGTTGTGAGGTCAGGAGACTCGCTCGGCCACGGCCTACTTCTGACGAACGTCACCGGCGTGGACATCCAGATCGAGACGAATGGCCATGTCACGGCTGACGTCGTCGACCCGAAGACCGGCGAGGTGATTGGCGGATCATCCGGCCCCCAGCTGCTGCCACTGATTCTGTTCCGGATCGAGCCAGGACAGACTGAGCGAATCCCGCTCATGATCGGCACGGACAGCGTGGCGCCCAGGCTCGGCTACACGATCCCAGCAGGAATCTGGGGACTCCAGGTCACCCTGACGCTCAGCCGCCACGACCCACCCCGCAGGCGGACCCCGATCCTGCCGCTGACCGTCACCGCATGAGCCAGTAGCGCAAAGAACCCCGCCGACCCTTGGCCGGCGGGGCTTGAGACTAGTGCCGCGGTTCACCCGCGAGGCTCAGACCGTCTGCGCCTTGCGGTGAGCGACCGCTGAGAAGACCTCCGCGGCCTCGGGGGTCCGGCGCAGGTGCCATGCGCCAGCCAGCGAGAGGATCAGCATCAATGCGGCGGCGGCGAAGGAGGCGATCGCTCCGATCAGCGCGATCTGGCCCATCTGCCAGAAGCCGTAGGCGTTCAGCAACATCCCGCGAAGCGTTGTGCCCTTGAAAACGGTCGCGACCTGGTCGGCCAGTGCGGTGTTCTTCGGGTCTGCCATCGCCTTTGCCGAAAGCTGGCTGTAGGTCAGCCCGCCGCCGATCTCGCGCAAGTGCACAGCGATGAAGTGGTCAGCGTAGGTCTGGGCCTGCGCGCCGGTCGTCATCTCCTGTCCTGCGTACACACTCATCGCCGCCGCGTCGACCTTCGGCAGCGACTTGATCGAATCACTTGAGGCCGGCGGGAACACGATCTTCTGCGCCACGAGCTGGCTGCGCACTTCGCTGGTGACGAAGTTGTGCCCCCACGTCAGCAAGATTCCAGCGACCAGCAGAACGACTGCCAGAGCCAGGCCTGCCACCACCATGAGCGCATCGAATGTCCTTCTGCGCATTTCCATTCCTCCTACCATCCGCCGCTGGAGCCATTCCTGGCGCCCCGCGGGCTTCCATTTCTTTAGCCGCCCTTAGCATCCGCCCTGGCGCCATGCTGAGGTCAGGGCCGAGCGTCGCCACCACGCGGGACTTTCGTCCCGTCCGTGCGCGGGTCGTCGGCCCTGGCGCGTCCAGCTACCATCAGGGCGTCGGAACGATCGAGCAGCGGGAGGCAGCGTGGAATCAGCCGATCCGCATCCGCTGCTGCCGAGCCTCCGGCTCGACGAGTTGCTTGATGAGCTGCAGGTCAGGCTGCAAGCCGTGCTCTCGACGAGAGACCGGGTCTACTCGCTGCTTGAGGCCGTCGTCGCGGTCGGTTCGAGCCTGGACCTCGAGGTGCTGCTGCGCAGCATCGTCGAGACCGCGGTATCACTTGTTGACGCGCAGTACGGCGCGATGGGTGTGATTGGCGAGGGCGGCAGGCTCGCCGACTTCATCCCGGTCGGCATCGGTGCGGATGAGATCGAGGCCATCCACCACTGGCCGCAGGGCAAGGGCCTGCTCGGGCTGCTGATCACCGATCCGAAACCATTGCGCCTGGGCAATATCGCCGAGCATCGGGAGTCGTTCGGCTTTCCGGCCGGCCACCCGCCAATGAAGACCTTTCTCGGAGTGCCGATCCGGATCAGGGACGAGGTCTACGGAAACCTGTACCTGACCGAGAAGCACGGTGGCGGCCAGTTCGACGCCGAGGACGAGACAATGCTCGTCGCGCTGGCGGCGGCGGCTGGCGTCGCGATCGAGAACGCCAGGCTTTATGAAGAGGCACGCAGGCAGCAGCGGTGGCTGAGCGCGACCGCAGAAGTCACCAGGCACCTACTGTCCGGAGCTGATGTCAGCGAGGCACTCTCGATGATCACCGAGAAGGCGCTCGAGATGACCGGCGCCGATCTCGTCATGGTCACGCTGCCGATGGCCGACGGATCGCACGTCCGGATCGAGCATGCGTCCGGTGCGGGCGCCGAACAAGCGCGCGGCCTGGTCGTTCCGCTTACGCATTCGGTGACCGAGAGCGTGATCCGCTCCGGCGAGCGGCTGTCGATCGCCGATTACCCTAGCGATGACAGGGTTGCCGGGACGGTCAAGGCAAGCCTGCCCATCGGTCCGCTCGTCGCGGTGCCGCTCGGTGCCCCGGGCAAGGTGCGCGGCGTGCTCTCGGCGGGGCGGCGTAAGGGCACGATGCCGCTGTCCGATGCTGCGGCCGACATGCTCGCGACGTTCGCTGCGCAGGCAGCGATCGCGCTGGAGCTTGCCGAGCATCGCAGGCAGGCCGAGCAAATGGCGGTGTTCGAGGACCGCGACCGGATCGCCAGGGATCTGCACGACCTGGTCATCCAGCGGCTTTACGCGACCGGCATGTCGCTGCAGGGAGTCACGTCGCAGATCGTTTCCCCTGAGGTAGCCGAACGGGTAAGCCGCTCGGTCGACGCACTGGACGACACGATCAAGGAGATCCGGTCGGCAATCTTCGCGCTGCAGACGCACGCCGCGGCCAAGCCTGCCGACATGAGAGCCAGGACCTTGTTCGTACTCCAGGAAATGGCTCAGGCACTGGGGTTCGCGCCGTCACTTCACCTGCAGGGGGCGCTCGAGACGAGGATCCCTGAAGAGATCATCGAGCAGATGCTGACGGCGCTCCGCGAATCGCTGTCGAACGCTGCCAGGCACGCGAACGCGCGCAACGTGGCCGTGACTGTCTCGGTGACCAGCGAACTCGTGCTCACCGTGAAAGATGACGGGGTAGGGATCGCGCCGGGCGGCAGACGCAGCGGCCTGCGCAACCTTGAGCAGCGTGCGGCCGCGCTCGGCGGCTCGGTCGTGGTCAGCGCGCCCGACGGAGGTGGCACGGAGCTGGTCTGGCGGGTGCCGCTGCCCCCGTCCGGCTAGCCAGGATCCTGCTCCTCAAAGATCCTGGCCGCGTATGCGGCGGCCTGCGTGCGCCGCTCCATCCCGAGCTTGGCGAACAGCGCGGACACATAGTTCTTGACGGTCTTCTCAGCGAGAAACAGCCGCTCGCCGATCTGCCGGTTCGTGAGCCCCTCGCCGATCAGCTCGAGGATCTTGCGCTCCTGACCGGTCAGCGCGGCCAGCGGATCGGAGCGGCGCGACTGGTCACGCATCCTGGCCATGACCCGGCTAGCAGCCTCAGGGTCGAGCAGCGAACGCCCGGACGCGACCGTCCTGACCGCCCCGACCAGGTCGGTGCCCCTGATCTGCTTGAGCACGTAACCGGCGGCCCCGGCCATGATCGCGTCGAACAGCGCCTCGTCGTCGCCGAACGAGGTCAGCATCAGGCACGCTACCTCAGGCAAGCGCGACCTGATGTCGCGGCAAACGCTGACGCCGTCGCCGTCCGGCAGTCGGACATCGAGCACTGCGACATCGGGATTCAGCGCGGGAATGCGCGCCAGCGCGGACGCGGCCGTCCCGGCCTCACCGACAACGGTGATGTCCGGCTCGGCCTCAAGCAGATCCCTGACCCCGCGCCTGACGATCTCGTGGTCATCCAGCAAGAACACCGTGATCGGGTTGTTGTCCGATGCGTTCTCAATCATGTCGACAGCGCCTCCCGGTCAGCCCTGTCCAGATCGCCGCGCACTAGAGCAGCACCTCTTCGACGGTGCGCCGCACGCTGGCCGATGTCTGGCCCGTGCAGCCGAGCCTAATCACCATCTGTGCATACCCGCCGTCGCAGAGCACGGCAGAAACGAACTCGCGCAGTTCGTCGACCTCTAGTGGCTGGCTGTGCAGCGCGGCCTTGAGGTCGCAGCTACTCGCGGCGAGCAGCACTCGCTGCAGGGCCTGGCCAGCGCTGACCCAGTCGGCAGGGCCGTCAGATTGCGTCGTCAGGACCGTCACCAGGCCTGCCGACCTCGGCACCGGCTGCCCACCAGATGGCGGCGTCCCCCAACCGCGGCCATGCGCGAAGTCCCTGGCTGGGAAGGACGGTTGCGTCCGTTCGGGCCTGGCCGGGTACGCGGTGACCGGCACACCGTCCCGTCGCGAGCTCCCTGGCGGTGGCGCCCACTTGGCCTGCTCGCGGCTCCGCATGGCGTCGAGCTGCAGTGCGTACTCCGCCGCCTCGACTGCCGCACCGAGCGCGCCACGCTTCGCCTCGTCGGCCATGATCGCGAGTGCCGCGTTCTCCCTGACAGCCTCTTCTCGCAGGATCGCGATCATGCTGGCGGGCAGCGGCTCATGGTCAAAACCGCCACGATGGGTATGCCGCCGCGTAATCTCCGCGAAAAGCCCGCATTCGTATTCGGCCGGGGCGACCGGCTCGTCGCCGTAGCCGATCCTCGCGATCAGGTTCGGCAGGTCCGGGTCCGGCAACAGCCTGACCTTCGGCACCAGGCCGAGATAGCGCAGCGCGAGGCGCGCTGTGAACAGCGCTGCGCCGCAGCTGATCATCATCTCCCGGCCGCGAGGATCGGCGATATTGAGCCGACGGTCGAGATCCGCATGCAGGCTGATCTCGCGGCCCGAGGTGCTGAACCACCACGGCTGAGAGTTGTGTACCGACGGCGCTTGCACGGCGGCCTCGACCACGAATCGGGATATCTCCGCTGGCGATCTCGCCGGACCGCGAAGCTCATCAACCGGTGTCCCGAACGCATTCATTGCCGCTCCTGCCCAAGTCTCGACATGCGGACGTTGGCCCGCGATTCGAGTACACCCTCAGGAGGCGGTCACCCGGCAGGTACGAAGGTCGTGACGGTTTCGGGACCTTGGTCAGGTATCCGAAAGACCGGTGTCAAGGACTAGTGAGCGTCGATGGCCTGGGTCACCGTTCCTGCGGTTACGACCACAGGCGTCGCTGCGCCTCGGCTGCCCACGCCGTCGTACCACTGCGTGGTGTAGGAGCTCGCTCCGCAGCCGGACTTGAACTCGACGTCGTAGCTTCCTGGCGCCAGGCCCGAGATGACGAAGTTACCGTTCGCGGCCGTCTCCGCCAGTGCCGGGCGGCGGGTTCCGCTGGCCGGATAGGCGATCACGCAGACTCCGCTTGCCGGCGAGCCCGAGACCTGCACGGTTCCGGTGATCCCGCCGTCGGCGGTCAGGTTCGCGTCGACGGCGGCATGCGTGCCTCCGGCCCCAACGCCGACCGGTGTGGCGAGCGAAGCCGATTGCTGGCCCTTGAACCACTGCTGCTGGAAGCCGCCAAGGCCGGCTGCACATTCCGGAGTGAAGAGGACCGTATAGGTCCCGGCGGCGAGTCCGGTCATCCGGTACTGTCCCTGACCGTCAGTGACCGCGAGCCCTGGCGCTCCGCGGCCCGCCTTCGGCGTCGCCTCGACGCAGACTCCCGCGACCGGCGCGGCGGCGTGGTCGCTGACGGTTCCCGAGACCGCGCCCGAGGCGGGCAGCGTCACCCCGGCTCCGGCGACCGGCGCGCCTTTGACCTGGACCTGCTTCGTCACATTGGCCAGTGTCGTAGCGCCAGGGCCGCACGGGAAGTATTCAAGCGTGTAGCGGCCCGAGGGAACATGACGGAAGGCGAAGCCGCCCTTGCTCCCGGTCCTGCCGAATTCGATTGCCAGGCCGCCGCTGTCCAGAGCCACCACGCAGACTGACTTAACAGGGGAGCCAGGCGCAGCTGAGCGCACCGTTCCCGTGACGGCCTGGCCGCCTGACATCCTCGCGTTGATGCCAACCGTCACATGGCCGTCTCTGACTGCGACCGGCTTAGCCGCAGCGCTGCTGGTCGCTCCGTTGAACCAGGTGATGGCGTACGGCTGTCCGGCACAGGGTCCGAAGACGACGGCGTACCTGCCAGCCGCCAGACCGCGGATCTGGTAGCTGCCGTCGCTCGCCGAGCCGGCGCCACCCGCCACCAGGAGCACCTCGGACGGCTGCCCGCTTAGCGGCAGCGCGCCCGCGCAGATCCCTCTCGCTGGCTTGCCTGCCGGATCCTTGATGACCCCGGCAATCGACGCCCCGCGACGAAGGCTCGCGCTGATGCCCGACGCGACCACACCTGGCCGCACCGTCAGCCAATCGGGCTGGTTCCCGCCCTGCGGCGCGAACCACTGCGACGCATAAACCACGGCGCCTAGCTTGAAGCCGCACCCACTCGCGAAGCTGACTTCATAGCTACCTGGCACGAGGTTCACCAGCCGGTAATGGCCATTGCGGCCAGTGGCGGCGCCCGAGGAAAATGGCGGCCCAGCGTTGACGGAGAGGAGCCCTTCCAAGCCGTTACCGAACCCGCCTGCGTCTGAGGCGGAGGTGGCGAAGACGCACATGTTCCGGAGCGGCGCGCCAGCCTGATTTGTCACGGTGCCCGTTATCGTTCCGCCGGGCTGCATCGCCGCGTTGATCCCTGTCGCGTGCTGACCAGTCGCAAGCGTGACCGTGTCGGCGGCGGCCGGTGCCGCCTCGTTGTTGTAGTTCTGCGGGGCGTAGCTGCCTTTATTGCCGCATCCGCCGCTGAAATTCACGGCGTACTTTCCTGCAGGCAAGCCAGTAACCGTGTAACCGCCCTGTGGGTTAGAAATACTGACATTCGCGAATTCGTGAACTCCTTGCCCGGTGAACACCGGCAGCGCGAGAACGCAGATCCCACCCACCGGCGCTCCGCCCTTCGCTGCCGTGACCGTTCCGCTGATCTCTGCCGCTCGGACGAGGAACGTGTTAATCCTGCTGGTCGTCTTACCGTCGGTAACTCCGACCAGGCGCTTGAACGTGCGCCCGACGTACTTCCCGCCGGCACCGCATTCCGGGTCGAACTGGACCCGGTAATGGCCCGTGCCGAGTCCGGTGATCCGGTAATTGCCGTTCTTGCCGGTCCGCGCTTGCTGCTCAATCCCGAACGCATTGCCTCGCCCGTCGGCCACCACGCAAACTCCGCGGATCCCTGGGCCAGTTTTGGTACTGCCACGCACAGTTCCTGTGATCACTCCGCCGATCACAAGCTTTGCGTCGATGCCCGTCACGTGGCTGCCGCGACGCACAGTGAGCAACGTCGCCTTTGCCTGGGAGCCGACGTGCTTCCACCACTGCGGTGCGTATTTGCCGCCACAGCCGTTGGCGAAATCTACCTCCCACTTGCCGCGCGTCACGGGCAGCCGGTAGCGGCCGCCGGCGCCGGAAAGCGTCCCCACACCGCTCACGCTGTTGGCAGTCGACGTGAAGGCCTGGACGCATACTCCTGCCAGGCCCTTGCCAGCCGGGCTTCGCACCACTCCGCTGATCGAAGATCCGCTGGCCGCCGGCCCCACGCGTGAAGCTGCCCGGCGGGCCGCTGCGCGATTAAGCGTGCGCATGCCACCCAACGGCTCCATGGTCACTGGCTTCAGGGTGGCTGGCATCCCCGCAGACACCTGAACCCGTGCCGCGTCATCCGGCAGCACGGAGTCGCCGTACCACTGACTCAGGTACTGTCCGGCGGCGCCGCAGTCGCGGAAATTGATCGCGTAAGAACCGGGCCGCATATCTGTGATCACGTAGCGGCCGTCACTCCCGGACACAGCTGCTTTTGCCCCAACGGGACCTGTCGCGACGACGCACACTCGGGCTAGGCCGGCCCCTCCGGGGCCGCGGACAGTTCCGATAAGCACGCCACTCGCCACCGCGCCAGAAGGATTCTGGCTCGCCGAGCCAGCGACGGCGGCCGCGGCCGGCAGAGCGGTCAGAACTGACCCTGCCAAGATCGCCGCCATACCGGTCGCCGCGGCAATTGAGCAGGAGCGAACGAGCGGCAAATGCCGCGGGCGTAGGTGCATGGCCGAACTATAGAACGTCCGGTATCACCTGTTCACCCCAGAAGCCCCTTCCGACCTATCAATCCGATATACCCGGTCGGCAGAAATCTCAGACAGAACCCAGGAAAGTCTCCGGAATTACAGGCTGGTGGCTCAGCGGTCCCGTCGAAGCTTCCGGTGCGCGGCCCCGCGAACCACGTCAGGTACTCCGTCGGCGTCCCCGCGGGCAGGAACTTCCACTGGGGCCCGTCTGACCGCGTCCCCGGTAATCCGCCGTCCCCGACCAGCGCGCACTGCACCCTCGCTCCGTGCACCAGCGCCACGCCCGCCATCACCGAGCAGACGACGAGCACGTCGACGGGCCTGATCTACGTGTTCTGGAAGCAGCTCGGAACGGCTGACCTGTTCTACAGCACCGCTGCCGACGACCAGGCAACCAACTGGAGCCACCTCAGCTGAACGGCCACGGCCCGCTGCTGCTGGTCTACAAGGCGCCGTTCTCCACCCAGATCCGGTTCCAGACCCTCACCAACGGGACCTGGAGTTGCTGCACGTTTACAGCTGATTCCGCTGGGCAGCTGGCGCTCGCAAATCCGGGTGCCGGACTCCCTTCCGGCATCCGGATCTTTGCAACACTGGAGCGGTGAGCCAGCGGATCAGGACGCGCGTCCGGGTCACGGGGATCGTCCAGGGGGTCGGATTCCGCCCGTTCGTGTACTCCCTGGCGTCGGATCTCCACCTCGGCGGGCTGGTCGGTAACGACGGCGACGGGGTCTTCGCTGAGGTCGAGGGCGCGCCGGAGGCGGTCGCCGCGTTCTTGTCCGCGCTCCGCACCGACGCGCCGCCGCTGGCCAGCATCGATCAGATCGCGACGACGTCGCTGACCCCGGACGGCACGACCACGTTCACGATCGCGCCGAGTCAATCACGGGGCCCGCGTCGCGCTCTGATCTCCGCCGACACCGCAACCTGCGACGACTGCCTCGCTGAGCTCGCCGACCCGGCTGACCGGCGGTTCGGCTATCCGTTCATCAACTGCACGAACTGCGGTCCGCGGTTCACGATCGTCACCGGCGTGCCCTACGACCGGCCGCTCACAACAATGGCGGGCTTCGCCATGTGCGCGCTATGCGCGCGGGAGTACCACGATCCGGCGAACCGCCGGTTCCACGCCCAGCCGACCTGCTGCCCGGACTGCGGGCCGCGCCTCTGGCTTGCGGACGACACCGGCGGTGCGCGTCCCGTTGAGCCATTTAAAGCAGCCGCCCGAGTCCTCGCCGATGGGGGTGTGCTCGCGGTCAAGGGGCTCGGCGGCTACCACCTCGCCGCTGACGCCCGCAGTGAGCTGGCGGCCGCTGCGCTGCGGTCGCGCAAGCACCGCGAGGACAAGCCGTTCGCGGTGATGGCGGCGGGGCTCGATCAGGCTCGCAGCCTGTGCGCGGTCGACGACGTCGCGGCCGGCCTGCTGACCAGCAGGCGGCGGCCGATCGTGCTGCTCCCGAAGCGCGCTGACGCCGGGATCGCCGCCGCGGTGGCGCCGGGTAACCGGTTCCTCGGGGTGATGCTGCCCTACAGCCCGCTGCATCACCTGCTGCTTGCGCAGGCCGCCAACCCCATCGTGCTGACCAGCGGCAATGTGTCCGATGAGCCGATCGCCTACAAAGACGACGACGCGCTCGTGCGGCTGAAGGGCATCGCGGACGCATTCCTGACCCACGACCGGCCGATCCACATCAGGGCCGACGATTCGGTCGTGCGCCCGTTCCGCGGCCGGGCCTCGCTTGTGCGGCGGTCACGCGGCTACGCGCCGGAGCCGCTGAAGGTCACAGCGTCCTTCGCCAGGCACGTCCTTGCGTGCGGGGCCGAGCTGAAGAACACGTTCTGCCTGGCCAAGGGTGACCGCGCGTTCGTCTCCCAGCACATAGGCGACCTGGAGAACGCGGAAACGCTGCGGTCGTTCACCGAGGGCATCGACCATTTCTCGGCGCTGTTCGAGATCTCGCCGTCGGTGATCGCGCACGACCTGCACCCCGACTACCTGTCCACGAAGTACGCGCTGGCCCGCGGCGACGCGGATCCCGGTCTCGACCTGGTGGGCGTCCAGCACCACCATGCGCACATCGCGTCCTGCCTCGCGGACAACGGGATCGGGGATCCGGCCCAGCGCGTGATCGGCGTGGCGTTCGACGGCACCGGCTACGGCGCCGACGAAACGATCTGGGGCGGGGAGTTCCTGATCGCCAGCCTCTCCGAGTTCTCCCGCGCTGGCCACCTCACCCCCGTCCCGATGCCAGGCGGCGCGGCCGCGATCAGGCAGCCGTGGCGGATGGCGGCCGCCTACCTGGACGCCGCGTTCCCCGGCGGGTCCGGCAGCCCACTCGCGGTCGGGTCGCGGAACCAGGCGCAGTGGCCGAACGTCGTCGCGATGGCACGGCGCGGCATCAACGCGCCCCTCACGTCAAGCGCTGGCCGGCTGTTCGACGCGGTCGCGGCGCTGCTCGGGGTGCGGGACAGCGTGAACTACGAGGGCCAGGCCGCTATCGAACTCGAGCAGCTCGCCGATCCGTCGGAGACCGGCACCTACCGGGCGGCGATCGATATGGGCGAGGTGCTGCAGATGCCGGGTGCCGACCTGGTCCGGGCGGCGGCCGGGGATCTCGCGGCTGGTGTGGCCACGGAGATGATCGCGGCCAGATTCCATAACGGGATCGCCCTGCTGATCGCCGACGGCTGCCGAATGTTGCGGGAGCGCACTGGGCTCGGCACGGTCGCACTGTCCGGCGGGGTGTTCCAGAATCTGCTGTTGCTGCAGAACGTCGTCGGCCTGCTTGAAGAGGCCGGTTTCACCGTGCTCACGCACACACGGGTGCCGTGCAATGACGGCGGGATCAGCTTCGGCCAGGCGGTGGTGGCGGCGGCCCAGGCCGTGCCCTAAATCGCCACGGCGGCCAGCCAGTCGAGCCATGCGTTCATGCCCTCGCCGCTGACGACGGACAGGTGCATGAGAACGGCGTTCGGGCTGACCGTGGCGAGGTCGGCCGCGTAACGATCAGTGTCGAAGTCGATGTACGGGAGCAGGTCGACCTTGGTGAGCAGGACGAGGTCAGCCTGCCGGAACATCTGCGGGTACTTCATCGGCTTGTCGGCGCCCTCGGTCACCGCTGACAGCACCACCCGGTGCGCCTCGCCGAGGTCAAACAAGGCCGGGCACACCAGGTTGCCGACGTTCTCGATGATCACGGCCGAACCGGACGGCGGGTCGAGCTGATCCAGGCCGCGCGCGACCATCGCGGCGTCCAGGTGACAGCCAGCGCCTGTGTTGATCTGGACGACCCGGCATCCAGCCGCGCTGATCCGGCTCGCGTCCAGCGCCGTTTCCTGATCGCCCTCGATGACGGCGATCTCCAGCTCGCCAGTCAGCGCTCGCGCGGTGCGCTCGAGCAGCGTGGTCTTGCCGGCTCCAGGTGAGCTCATGAGGTTAAGCATGCGGACGCCGCGCTCGCCGAGATGATCGCGGTTTCGCACCGCGATTTCGTCGTTCTTCGCGAGCACCTTCTGCTGCAGCTGAACCGTGCGCGCGTCGCCTTGCGGGACTACGTACGGGTGCGGATGCGGATGATCATGACCGTGATCGCCACGCTCCGCTGCCGGGTGCACCACGGCGTCGTCTCCTGCGCATCCGCACGTCGCGCACATCTCAGGCCACCTCCACCGACAAGATCCTCAGGTCCTGCCCGGACATGATCGCGACGTCGGCGCTGCCGCACCCGCACAGCAGGATCGGCCAGTCTGGCGCGAACTCGGCCCCGCAGGTCCTGCACTGACAGACGGCGGCGGGCTCGACGATCTCGAGCTTCGCGCCCTCCAGGCTCGTGCCCTCGGTGACCAGGTCAAAGCAGAACTGCACCGAATCCGCGACGACGCCTGACAGCGCGCCGATCTCCAGCAGCACGCTGGTGACCTTGGAACCTGGGACGCGGTCGGCCACAGCGGCCACGACGCTCTCGGTGATCGCCAGCTCGTGCACGGGCTCGCCTCAGCAGATCCGCGGTAGCGGGTCGCCGACCAGCAGGTCCACGATCCTTGTGCCGCCGAACGCTGTCCTCAGCTGCACCACGCCGGCTGGCTCTGCGACGACGTGGCCGATCACGGCCGCCTGCGCGCCCGCTTCGTGGCCGTGCAGTGCGTCGAGCGCAGCGTCGGCATGCGCAGGGTCGACGACCACGACCATCCGGCCCTCGCACGCCACGTACATCGGGTCGATCCCGAGCAGCTCAGCCGCGCCGCGGACCTCCGCCCTGACCGGGATCGCGTCTTCGTTGACCAGGACGCCGACGTCGGCCGCCTTCGCGATCTCGTTGAGTATCGTCGCCACGCCGCCCCTGGTCGCGTCGCGCAGCGCCCGCACTCCGGGAGTCTGCGTCAGCAGTGCGTTGACCAGGCCGTTCAGCGGCGCAGTGTCGGAGACCAGGTCAGCCTCAATGTCCAGCTCGCCGCGCGCGAGCAAGATGGTCACTCCGTGGTCGCCGATCGGGCCTGACACGATGATCGCGTCACCAGCTTGCGCGTTGGCGACACCGAGATTTACGTCACCGGCCACGAGACCGACACCTGCGGTGTTGATGTAGCAGCCGTCGGCCTTGCCCTTCTGCACGACCTTGGTGTCGCCGGTGACGACCTGGACCCCGGCAAGATCGGCGGCGACGCGCATCGACGCAGTGATCGTGGTCAGGTCCTCGACGGGAAAACCCTCCTCGAGGATGAAACCGGCCGAGAGGTAAAGCGGGGTCGCGCCCGCGACCGCGAGGTCGTTGACGGTGCCGTTGACCGCGAGGTCGCCGATATTGCCGCCGGGGAAGAACAGCGGCGAGACCACGTAGGAGTCGGTCGTCAGCGCCAGTCGCGCGCCGCCGACCTGCAGCCGCGCCGAATCCTCGAGCGGCTCGAGCTGCGGGTTGCGGAACGCTTCGAGGAAGATCGCCTCGATCAGCGACTGCGTCGCCTTGCCGCCGGCCCCGTGCGACATCGTGATCCGGTCTTCCCTGACCCGTGCGCGAGCCCGCCTCGCTCGGTCGATCCGCTCGAGCACCATCTCCTCGCGAACCGTCCCCGGCAGCGGCTGCGGTGAACCGCGCCGCTCGGGCGCCTCTTGCTGGCCAGCGTGCTTCTGGTGCTCCTCGAGCGCCCGCTCGACCCAGCCGCCCGTCATGGCCGCGGACCAGGCATGGCCAGCGGCACCTTCGTGCGGGTCAGCCTGCCGTAGTTGTAGTAGGCGGCGCAGGCGCCTTCGGGCGAGACCATGCAGGTGCCGATCGGCGTCTCCGGTGTGCACGCGGTGCCGAAGACCTTGCACTCCCAGGGCTTCAGCACGCCCTTAAGCACCTCTCCGCACTGGCACGCCTTCGGGTCCGCGACGCGGACGCCGGGCACCTGGAACAAGGTCTCAGCGTCGAGGGCTGCGTAATTCTCCCTGATCTTCAGGGCCGAGTGCGAGATAAAGCCGAGGCCTCGCCATTCGAAGTACGGCCGCAGCTCCATGGTCTGGCCGATTGCCCGCAGCGCAACCGGGTTGCCGTTCCACGGCACCACCCGGGAGTACTGGTTCTCGATCTCCGAACGGCCTTCGGACAGCTGCTGCATCAGCATGTAAATGGACTGGAGGATGTCCAGCGGCTCGAACCCCGCGACGACGACGGGCTTGCCGTAGTCGCGCGCGATGAACTCGTACGGCCGGCAGCCGATCACGGTGGACACGTGGCCAGGTCCGATGAAGCCGTCCAGGCGCAGGTCAGGCGAGTCGAGAATGGCCTTGATCGCCGGGATGATCGTGACGTGGTTGCAGAAGACCGAGAAGTTCTTCAGCCCTTCGGCCGCTGCCCGCAGCATCGTCATCGCTGTTGACGGCGCCGTTGTCTCGAATCCGATCGCCATGAAGACGACCCGCTTGTCGGGGTTCTGCCTCGCGATCTTCAGCGAGTCCAGCGGCGAGTAGACCATCCTGATATCGGTGCCGCGCGCCTTGGCGTCGAAGAACGAGCCATTGCTGCCGGGAACGCGCATCATGTCGCCGAACGAGGTCATGATGACGTCGGACTCGGCCGCCAGTGCCATCGCGTCATCGACCCGGCCCATTGGTATTACGCAGACCGGACAGCCAGGGCCGTGCACCAGGGTGATCTGCTCGGGCAGGTAATCCTCGAGGCCATGTTTGTAGATAGTGTGGGTATGACCGCCGCAGACCTCCATGAGCTTGTACTGCCGGCCAGGCTCGCAGAGCTCCGCGATCTTGGCGGCAAGGGCCCTGGCCTTGTCGCTGTCCCTGAACTCGTCAACGAAGCGCATGACCGCCCCCTACTCGATCTGTGAATCGGCGAGAGCGGTGAGCTCGTCCTCGTAGGCCTGCCCGATGCCCTCAAGGAAGGCAAGGGCGGCCGCCGCTTCGTCCTCGTCGATCTTCGACAGCGCGAACCCCACGTGAATGAGGACCCAGTCGCCTGGTACCGGCGGCTCGTCGGAGAGCAGTCCGACGTTGATCACCCGCCGCACGCCGCTGACGTTCACCCGTGCCAGGTCGGGCTGGTCGGGCATGAACTCGACCACCTCGCCCGGTATGCCGAGGCACATTGGACATCTCCTCCCGGCTGGGTTAGGCCCTATCCGCTAAATGAGCTCAAGTACTTTGCGCACCGCGTCGTCGACGGCGGCGGCCACTGGCGCGCTCAGCCCGATGCCCGGACCTGAGGTCGCGGGTTCGCAGCCGACAATGAGCGTCTGTCCTGTCTTTCCCCCGAGCATGCCCAGCATGCCGAGGACCACGTCAGGCTGCATGCCGTGCGCGTTGAACAGTGCAGTGTCTACCTCGCCAGAGTCCGCATCGGCCGGCTGCTCGGGCTCCAGCACATAGATCGTCCCCGGCGTACCGCCGCGCGGCGTGGCGTCGATCAGAATGGCGCGGTCATAGACGTCGCAAAGGTCGTACGCAAGATGCATGCCGCTGATGCCGTAGTCGGCGACCGTGACGCCGGCCGGCAGCTCGTGTTCGGCCAGGCGCTTGGCGACTTCCACGCCGAACCCGTCGTCGCCGAAGAAGATGTTCCCCACGCCGGCGATGAGGGTGCGCCCGTTGCCCGTGGTCATGTCGATCCCTGGCCAGGCTCGCCGAGCTCGGCAATGATCATTTCCCACAGCACGTGGTAGATCGAGGTCTGGGCTTCCTGGATCCTGTGGATCGACGACGATGGCGCAACGAACAGGTAGTCGATGCTGTCCAGCTCGGCCATCTTGCCGCCCTCGTAGCCCGCGATGCCGATCGTCATCAGCCCGCGACGGCTCGCCTCATCGAAAGCGCGGAGCAGGTTCTCTGAATTGCCGCTAGTCGACAGGCCGAGCGCGATGTCCCCTGCCCGCCCGAAGGCCGCTATCTGCCGCGCGAACACGACATCCACCCCAATGTCGTTCGACAGCGCGGTCAGCACCGCGGTGTCGCTCGCCAGGCCGATGGCGGGCAGGGGCCGCGCATCACCCGGATACAGGAACAGAGTCGCTATCTGTTCCGCATCCGTGGCGCTGCCGCCGTTGCCGAACGTCAGCAGCCGTCCCCCGGAGTTGAACCTCGCGGCGGCCTGCTTCGCGCAGGCGGCGATGTCCTCGCCGCTGCGAGCGCAGACCTCGGCGCGCAGCGCTGCCGCTTCATGCGCCTTAGCGACCGTCGACGCCCTGGCCTGCGCGAGCACCGCCGCCATGTCCGTCGTGCCCTGGTACAGGAACGGGTACAGCGACTCGACCGATCCGGCGTCAGGTTCCGTGGGCCGGGTCACGCCGGCACCACTGCAATCGCTTCCCTGGCATGCACGAGGATGGTGTCGCCGACGCCCGCGGTCACGAGCGCGACGCTGACCTCTTCGTCGCCTGCTTCGGTGGCGACGATCGCGAGATCGTCCTCGAGCAGCCGGACGACCTTCACCGCCACGGCCGTGTCCGAGCACGTGATGCAGACATCGCCGTGGCATTCCGGCACATGCTGATCGGTCATGCGACCACCCCCGGCCCGAGCACGCCAGGTTGCTCGAAAAAGACATGCACGAGTTCCCACAGCACGTGGTAGGTGCTGACGTGCATCTCTTTAATAATGCGCGGGTCGGTCGAGCCGGCCGTCAGCAGGTGGTCCACCTTCGAGCCCGCCGCGACCGCGCCGTCCTGCCCGCCGGTCAGTGCCACCGTCAGCATCCCGAGCTCGCTGGCCGCGCGCAGGCCGCCGATGACACTCTGGGTGCTGCTGTCCGGCGCGATGCCGAACGCGATGTCAGCGGGCTCGGCCAGGTACTTGATCTGGTGCGCGAAGACGTTCTCCAGTCCCTCCCTGACCGCTACTCCCGTCACCGTCGCGGCATCCGAAGTCAGCGCGATGGCCGGCAGGGCGCGCTTGCCGACGATCACCGGATGCACGAACTCAACGGCCACGTGCTGCGCGTCCGTGCTGGCCGCGCCGGTGGCGAAAACGACTAGCTTGCCGCCCTGGTGGAACCGGACCGCCATCGCGTGCGCCGCGCTCGCGATCTGTTCGGCATGGTCAGCCAGATCGCGGCCTGGCCCGGTCCTGCGCTCGAAAGCCGCGGCTACGCGGCCCGCGCTCCCCACTTGATTGGTCACAGCCGCCCCCCGGCCTGGCTGTTACGACTGGCCACCGGTACCCGCCGGTGTGTTGTCGTCTGGAAGCTCCACGTCCACGACAATGCTGACAGGATCACTGACCTTGAGCACGCCGAGAAATGCGGTGTAGGGCTTGATTCCGAACTCAGACTGCCGCACCGAACCGGTCGCGTGATATGCCGCCGCTCCCGTTTTCCGCACGGTCATCTTCACGGGCTGGCTGACGCCGTTGAGGTTGAGGGTCCCGTGGATAACGCCGCCGCCACTATGGTCGGGCTCGAATCCGGACGCGGTGTACGTCGCCTCCGCCTGACGCTCCGCGCCCAGCAAGCGTCGTGCAGTCACGGCGATTTCTCGCCGGTCCCGGTCAGTGAGCGGCTTCACGCCGCCGGTGCCCTCACGCACCGCGAGCGAGTTCATGTCAGCCCGGACGCTGAGTCCGGCAGGAATGAGATCATCGGTGACCTCCAGCTCCGCTGACCACCGCGTGACCTCGATGGTCAGATCGTGGCCGGCCTGCGCGGCCAGTCCATCGCGAGTGGTCAGTAAAGCCATCCTGCCGCGCTCGGCTCCGAGGCGTAGGCGTCCCGCTTGATCCGCCATGGCTGAAACCGTAGGACACATGTGGCCGGTCGTCTAGCCTTTGAGCAAGACAGCCCTGACTTGTCAGCTCATATCCGCCGGACAAACGTCGCCGATCGGAAGTGTCAACGGCGAGGCGCCGGTGCGGACCTCGTCCTCGCGGGTCAGGGCAGCGGCAGCGTTCCGAATACCTCTTGAATGCGGCGCAGGTCGCGCATCCGCGGTTCCGTCGTGCCACCGACCCACCGGCTGACCGTCTTCACCGAAACGCCAAGCTGGCGAGCCGCCGCTTCCTGGGTAAGGCCCTCGCGCCGGAGCGCGACCGACATCCATTCCGCGAAGGTGGCTGGCTGGCCAGGTCCGCCCAGCCTGACAGTGTTCGACGGCGTCGTGGCCGCTTCTCTGGCGTCGAGCCCGGCCTGGCCTACCCCGCTCTGATCGTCTGCGTGATCGCGCCCTGCGCGGTCAGGCGCCCTTTGACCTGCGGCACCCTGGCCAGACTGCGCTCGCGCTCCTGGCACCTGGCCAGCTCCTGCCTGTCCGTCGGCCCGTTGCCCGGCGGACTCGTGCAGCAGCGCGTCGGAGTGCAGGACATCAACCTCGACGTGCTCAGGGAAGATCCGGAAAGCGACGTTGATCGAGCCGGTCGCCCCGGCGGCGTCCAGCAGCGCGCGGAACACCGTCTCGCCGACCTCCCTCATCCCCTCTTCGGTGAGCGGCGACTCCGCGAGGCAGTGCCGGACGAAGTTCCTGATGTCGGGGATCGAAGACGGGCGAGCCGGGAAGACCTGCGACAGCACCACAACGGGAACTACCTCAATGGGGTCTTCGGCCGGCCCGGCGCTCGGCTGGGCCACCACGAATAACTCCTAACAACACCCCGACGCTACGAGCGGGGACGCTACGAGCGGGTACGAGCAAGGCTAGTTGCCAGACAGTCAATTCGGAAGGTCGGATGCCTACATCAGGACATCATAGTCCTGTTCATACGAAAAGTCCGGTTGACTGGGCTGTGAGCTAGCAGACATTACTGTCCGGACAATTGCGAGCTTTACCTTGTCGGCCCGTCGTCGCCAGGTTTAGCATGGCCAGGTCTGGCGCGTCGGCAAAGCGACGGCTGCGCATCGGCAAAGTGAGGTGCGTTCTTGATCAGCAAGAGCGACACGGCGTCGCGAATTGGGAATACTCAAGGTCACCGGTTAGGCCAGGCTCGTCCTGCGGCTTTCCGGCACATATTCGAGTGCTATGCCGACATTGTGACACTACGAGTGATTCGCATCTTCGCACCGCTCGCTTCACTCATGCCATTCGGGCCAATAGCACCGCGGACATCGGACGGCACGCTCGGCCGATCAATTCACGTCCATAACTAGCGATCCCGAAGCGAGAGGATGCATCGCTATGACAGCAGGCACAGACACCGGCCAGAGCGCCAGTGCCGCTGGGGCGGACGCCGAACCGCTGGTTCACATTCTGTGGATGAACGGCGGGCTCGGTTGTGACGGGGACTCGGTAGCGCTGACTGCGGCCACCCAGCCCAGCATCGAGGAGATTGCGCTCGGCGCCCTGCCGGGCCTGCCGAAGATCGCTGTGCACTGGCCGTTGATCGATTTCGAATGCGGTCCTGAAACGGGCGCGGACAACTTCATCGAATGGTGGCACAAAGCCGACCGCGGTGAGCTCGATCCGTTCGTCCTGGTCGTCGAGGGCTCGATCCCGAACGAGGCGATCAAGGAGGAGGGCTACTGGTGCGGGTTCGGCAATAACCCCGCGACCGGCCAGCCCATGACCACGAGCGAATGGCTGGACCGGCTCGCTCCGAAGGCGACGGCCATTCTCGCGGTCGGGACCTGCGCGACGTACGGCGGAATCCACGCGATGGCGGGCAACCCGACTGGGGCAATGGGAGTACCCGATTACCTCGGCTGGGACTGGCGGTCCAAGGCGGGCCTTCCGATCGTCAACGTACCAGGCTGCCCGATCCACCCCGACAACCTGTCAGAGACAATCCTGTACCTGCTCTACCAGGTCGCCGGGCAGGCTCCGATGATCCCGCTGGACGAGGCGCTGCGCCCGACGTGGCTGTTCGGCTCGACCGTCCACGAGGGCTGCGACCGGGCCGGGTACTACGAGCAGGGCGACTTCGCGGTCGAGTACGGCTCGCCCAAGTGCCTGGTGAAGCTCGGCTGCTGGGGCCCGGTGGTCAAGTGCAACGTGCCCAAGCGCGGCTGGATCAACGGCGTTGGCGGGTGCCCGAACGTCGGCGGCATCTGCATCGCCTGCACCATGCCCGGCTTCCCTGACAAGTTCATGCCGTTCATGGATGAGCCGCCGGGTGCCCGGGTTTCGACCGCGGCCAGCACGCTGTACGGCACGGTCATCCGGACGCTACGCGGGTTCACGGCCAAGACTGCCGACGAGGAGCCCAAGTGGCGCAAGAAGGGCGATGAGCTCCTGACTGGATACCAGAAGAACTGGTGACTTCGGCCCATGTTGAGCACTAGCTCCTGACGCACTGGAGGGATCAGCGATGGCGACGGTCGAAGACACCGGCGTAGTCGAAATGGCCTGGGATCCGATTACCAGGATCGTGGGCAGCCTCGGAATCTATACGAAGATCGACTTCAAGCAAAAGCGTGTCATCGAGTGCCACAGCACCTCGTCGATCTTCCGCGGCTACAGCATCTTCATGAAGGGCAAGGACCCGCGCGACGCGCACTTCATCACCAGCCGGATCTGCGGGATCTGTGGTGACAACCACGCCACGTGCTCGGTCTACAACCAGAACATGGCCTACGGCGTCCGCCCGCCGCACCTCGGCGAGTGGATCATCAACCTCGGCGAGTCCGCCGAGTACATGTTCGACCACAACATCTTCCAGGAGAACCTCGTCGGCGTGGACTTCTGCGAGCGGATGGTCGGAGAGACCAACCCTGGCGTCCTCGAAATGGCGAACAGCACAGAGGCGCCGCATGCCGCCGACCACGGCTACAAGACCATCGGCGACATCATGCGGTCGCTCAACCCGCTCGAAGGCGAGTTCTACCGCGAGGCACTCCAGGTCAGCAGGTCGACCAGGGAGATGTTCTGCCTGATGGAAGGGCGCCACGTGCACCCTTCCACGCTGTACCCGGGCGGCGTCGGAACGACCGCGACCGTCCAGCTCTTCACCGACTACCTCACCAGGCTGATGCGGTACGTCGAGTTCATGAAACGGGTCGTTCCGATGCACGACGACCTGTTCGACTTCTTCTACACCGCGCTGCCGGGATATGAGGAAGTCGGCAGGCGCCGGGCCGACCTGGTCTGCTGGGGCAGCCTGAACGATCCCGAGCACTGCGACTTCAGGTACGACCACATGACCGACTGGGGCAGGAAGATGTTCGTCAGCCCCGGCGTGATCAGGAACGGCGAGCTGATCACGAACGACCTGGTCGACATCAACCTGGGCATCCGCATCCTGCTCGGCTCCTCGTATTACGAGGACTGGGAGGACCAGGAGATGTTCGTGACCCGCGATCCGCTGGGCAACCCGGTGGACCGCAGGCACCCGTGGAACCAGCACACCATTCCGAAGCCAGCGAAACGGGACTTCGACAACAAGTACAGCTGGGTCATGTCGCCGCGCTGGTACGACGGCAAGGACTACCTTGCGGCGGACACTGGCGGCGGCCCGATCGCCAGGCTGTGGGCGACCGCGCTCGGCGGGCTTGTTGACTTCGGGTACGTCAAGTCGACTGGCAACAGCGTGCTGATCAACCTGCCGAAGACGGTGAGCAAGCCTGAGGTCACGTTCGAGTGGAAGATCCCGCGCGACTCTTCGGGAGCTCCGCTGTCCAACGCGATCGAGCGGGACCGGGCGCGCACCTACTTCCAGGCGTACGCCGCCGCGTGCGCGCTGTACTTCACCGAGAAGGCGCTCGCCGAGATCCGGGCAGGCCGCACCAAGACCTGGGAGCCGTTCTCCGTCCCTGACGAGGCAAACAGCTGCGGGTTCACCGAGGCGGTGCGCGGCGTGCTCTCGCACCACATGGTGATCAGGAAAGGGAAGATCGCGAACTACCACCCGTATCCGCCGACGCCGTGGAACGCCAGCGTCCGCGACTCCTACGGCACTCCTGGCCCGTACGAGGACGCCGTGCAGAACACGCCGATCTTCGAGGAGAACCCGCCGGACAACTTCAAGGGGATCGACATCATGCGCGCCGTGCGCAGCTTTGACCCATGCCTGCCCTGCGGGGTGCACATGTATCTCGGCAACGGCAAGCTACTCGACAAGACCCACTCACCGATGTCGGTGATCTTGTCGACCTGACCAGTATCGGCAGGCTCGGCGAAAGGACAGGTGCGCAAGGGAATGGCGGGAGTGCGACAGGTCGGAGAGCGGATCGAAGAGCTGCTCTCCCAGCTCCGCCCGGGCGGCGATCAGACGCGAGCTGCCGATCCTGCCTCGACGGCGGAGGAACTCGTCAGGCTGCTCGTCGGCCTCTACGGCGAGGGCCTGGAGCACATTGTCGCGGCACTGGCCGAGCGCGGTGAGGCCGGAGCGTCGGTGCTCGCTGCGCTTACCGAGGATCCGCTGGTCGAAAGCCTGCTGCTGCTGCACGACCTGCACCCGCTCGGCGTGGACGAGCGGGTGCAGCAAGCCCTCGACCGGGTGCGGCCCTACCTCGGGTCGCACGCGGGCGGGGTGCAGTACCTGGGCGTCTCCGATGGCATAGCGCGACTGCGGCTGGAGGGCAGCTGCGACGGCTGTCCCTCGTCAACCGTCACGGTCAAGCTCGCGATCGAGGGGGCGGTCTTGGAGGCGGCGCCGGAAGTCTCCGAGGTTGTCGTCGAGGGCATGACGACTGCACCTGAGCCGGCGCTGCTCCAGATCGGGCGGCGCCCGCCGGGCGGCGAGGAAACAGGCGCCGACCCGGAATCTGGCTGGGTACGGCTGCCCGACATGGGCCCGCCAAGCTCGCGTCCGGTGATCGCGTCAGCGGGCGATGTCTCCGTCCTCGTCTGCGCGGTGCGCGGCACCTTGTACGCCTATCGCGACGCCTGCGCGGCGTGCGGCTCGTCGATGGCCGACGGGCTGCTCGAACGCGAGGAGCTGACCTGTCCGGTCTGCGCCGTCAAGTACAACGTCCGGCTGGCCGGGCAGGGTCTCGACGATCCGTCCGCCCACCTTGATCCGCTGCCGTTGCTCGCCGATAGCCACGGCGTCCGTGTTGCCCTGCCAGCGGCGGCCCGGCTATGACCAGCAGTGCCGGCCTGCGCCGTTTCGTTTCCGGCCCCCCTCCTGCGGCGCAGGCTGGTGCTGCTCCGAGTCAGCCCCCTGACCCCGAGCGCTCACCCTCCGGTGACCAGCGAGCTCCTGAGACGGAAAAGTGCGAGTTGTGTTCGGCCGAGATCCCCGCTGAGCACGGGCATCTCGCTGACCTGGACCACGCGAGCCTCCTCTGCTCCTGCCGGGCCTGCTACCTGCTGTTTACGCAGCACGACGCCGTGCGCGGCCGGTTTCGCGCGGTGCCCGACCGGTACCTAACCGATCCGGATCGTCCGCTGACCGGCGCCGAGTGGGACGAACTCGAGATCCCGGTGGGCCTGGCCTTCTTCTTGCGCAGCTCGCGCGAGGGCATGGTGTCGGCTTTCTATCCGAGCCCGGCCGGCGCGACCGAATGCCGCCTCGATCTGGCAGCGTGGGACCGCCTGACGGCGGCGCACGGCCTGCTAGCGGCGGCAGAACCTGACGTCGAGGCCGTGCTGATCACGCGTAGCGGCGCAGGAAGCCCAGCCGCCGCGACCGAGAGCTTCGTAGTACCGATCGACGCCTGCTACGAACTGGCCGGCCGGATGCGGCTGCACTGGCGCGGCTTCGACGGAGGGTCTGAAGCACGGCAGGCGATCGCCGAGTTCCTCGATCACGTCCGCAGCAGGGCGGTTCCGGTGGACCAGGAGAGCTGACCGTGGCGGAGCTGGCCTTCGACTGCCTGGGAGCTCGTCCCGACAGGTTCGCGCTGGCGCCGTCGATGTCGCTGAGCCTGAAGATCGCTGAGACGACCGGACAGCGGATCGACGCGATCGCGCTGCGCTGCCAGATCAGGATCGAGCCAGCCAGGCGGCGCTACACGCGAACCGAGGCGGAGCGGCTGAACGACCTTTTCGGCGATACCCAGCGCTGGGCGGACACGCTCAAGCCCATGCAGCTCACAACCGTGTCGACGATGGTCCCCGGCTTTACCGGCAGCATCGAGATCGATCTGCCGATCCAGCTCAGTTATGACCTCGAGATCGGCTCGACCAGGTACTTCGCCGGCCTCGATGGCGGTGAGGTGCCATTGCTGCTCTTGTTCAGCGGCACCGTGTTCGGGTCGGCTGACGGCAAGCTGATGGTTCAGCAGGTGCCGTGGAGTAAGGAAGCCCAGTACCGGTTGCCGCTCAGCATCTGGCGCGAGGCCATCGACGCGCATTTCCCCGAGACCGCGTGGATCAAGATGAGCCGAAACACGCTTGATGACCTGCTCAGGTTCAAGAACCGTGAGGCGCTGCCGACCTGGGACGCGACGTTGTCAGCGTTGCTCGAGCGCGCATCGGGAGAGACCTCGCCATGAAACCGGAACCGGGCCATCTGGATCAGGCTCGCAAGGTCGCCGACGCGGTGCTCTACGAGGGATATTTGCTGTACCCGTACCACCAGTCGTCGCAGAAGAATCAGTCCAGGTTCCAGTTCGGCGTGCTGATGCCTCCCGGCTACCGCGCCGTCGACCCTTCTGAGTCATCGGCTAGCCAGACCGAGTGCCTGGTCGAGTGCGCGGATGACGCCCAGGTACTCGTCGCCGTCAGGTTCCTGCAGTTGCAGCGCAGGAGAGTCATCCAGGATGAACCAGGATCGGGCGTCACGCGCGAGGTCGTCTCGCTCACGGTCGACGGCACCGAATACACGGCGTGGGACGAGGCCATCGAGCGCGAGCAGCAGGTGAGCGCCGAGCTCAGCGAACTGCTCGGCGATGGCGTCGGGTTCTGCCTGCACGTCGAGCCAGGCGAGAGCGCGGAGGACATCGTCATCGCGTCAACCGGCCGTGTCGCCGGCCGGCTGATCAGGTCGTGGTCCGGCCTCGATGGCGTGATCAGGCTGCGGGCCGAGCGGACCGCCGGGCCGTACGGCGCGCTCAAGCTCGGCATCCGGATCGAGAACGACGCGGCGCCGGAGGTCCCGCCGGCCACGCGTGACCAGGCACTGACTCACGCGCTGATCGCTGCCCACGCGCTGATCTGGGTCCCCGGCGGCAGGTTCCTGTCGATGACCGACCCGCCGGAGTGGGCGGCACCGGAGGTCGCGGATTGCGAGAACGTCGGCACCTGGCCGGTGCTCGCGGGTCCGCCGGACTGCCAGGACCTGATGCTGTCATCCCCGGTGATCCTTTATGACCACGCCGAGGTCGCGCCGGAGAGCGCGGGTGACTTGTTCGACGCAACGGAGATCGACGAGATCCTGACACTGCGGACGCTCGCCCTGACCGATGAAGAGAAGCGCGCAGCGAGGGCGACCGATCCTAAGGCGGCCGAGCTCATGGACAGGCTCGACGGAATGCCGCCTGAGATGTTCGACCGCCTCCACGGCGCCATTCGCTACCTAGGATCCGCCGCCGGCGGGAGTCAACGCGACCCGGAAGAACTAGACCAGCAGATGTTCGGTCAGCCCGACACGCCGTGGTGGGATCCTGGCGCGGACGCAAGCGTGTCGCCGGAGACCGATCACGTCGTCATCGCTGGCGTGCGCGTCGCACGCGGCAGCCGGGTGACGATGCTGCCAGGCGCCAGGCGCGCCGACGCTCAGGACCTGTTCCTGACCGGCCGCGAAGCCACCGTCCAGGCAGTGTTTCACGACGTAGACGGCAACGTGCATGTCGCAGTGAGCCCGGACCGCGACGACCTCGCCGACCTCCAGAGCAGCCACGGCAGGTACTTGTACTTCAGCATCGACGAACTCAAACCCAACTCATCGTCATCCGAGAAAGTCCCCGAACACCAGGAGGATCCGCCGTGATCAGCAAGATCATCAAAGCACTCATCGTCGCGGTTGTCTTGGCCGTGGTCATCCAGTCGCTTCCTGACCTGAAGCGCTACCTCCAGCTACGCGAGATGTGACCCGTCGTGGAGACCATCATCGGCTTCGCGATCGGTTACCTAGCCGGCACCAAGGACGGCGAGCAGGGCCTTGAACGAATCAAGTCCTCGCTGCGCGACATCGCGCAATCGAAGGAGGCCCGCCGGCTCGCATCCGATGCGGTGACCATGGCAGGAGCACTCGTCGGCCGCCGTTCAGCCCAAGGCGCGATCAGAACCGCCGGCGGGCTGGTCAGGGTCGTGGTCCGGCAGATCACCGAGGGCCCGACTGACAGGAACACCGTGGAGTAGCTCGCCGACTCGCAGCCACGTCACGCTGGACGGAGCTGGACGAGTGGGATCGGCTCGGACGCGAGCACAACGTCGTCGTCGATCAACCGACGGCGCTAGTTGCTGCGCGAGAAGATCCGGAGGAAGAACAGGAACACGTTGAGCACGTCGAGGAAGATCGACGCGGCAAGCAGCGGCGCCGTCCGGATGTCCTTGGTCTGGCGCAGTCGCTGGAAGTCGAACACCGTCAGTCCGGCGAAGATCACGAGGCCGGCGATCGAGTAGATGAGCGCTCCGTTCGGGATTTGCACGAAGACGAGTACGACGCCGAAACCGATCAGCGCGACCAATGCCCAGAAGAAGACCCGCGCATAGGCGGAGAGATCGCGACGCGTCGCGTACCCAACGGCGCCGAACCCGGCGATGAAGAGCGCCGTTGCTCCGCCGGCCTGCCAGACCGCCTGAGGGTCGGCGTCGAGGTAGTACCCGATCGTCGGCGAGACTGCGAGCCCGAGCAGTACCCCGAATCCGAAGAGCAAGCCCATCGCCAGCTGATCGGAGCGCTGGACGGCGAAGTTCATCGCGAACAGCGGCTGCAAATGCAGCGACAT
>DATELR010000112.1:0-12815 GCA_035276345.1 Streptosporangiaceae bacterium
GCTACTGCCTTCGATCGGGTAGTCCCAAGCGTGCGTCAGGGAGCCATCTGATCCGACCTTAAACACCTCGACGGCGGTGTCGGTCGATACGAAAACGACCTTGCCGTCGTGACTCATGGCGATGCCGAACGGGTTCCCGCCCGAGTTAGGCACGGAAATGGACCGAGTCGAGGGCAGGTGCTTGGCCGTCGCGGCGACAATGCTGCATCCAGGCGCCTTGAGGGCGGCTGCCGGTGCGTGGCCCCCGTTGTTGCCGGTTCCGCCAGTCCCGCTGGACCCCTTACCGCCGGTGGTCAGCGCGAACGCGGCCGCTCCGCCGCCGATGAGCACGGCGAGCGCGGCGAGCACCGCGAGCGGAGACTTCCACCAGGGCCGAGTCAGGCTCGCCTGGGCATCTTGCCCGCCTGACTGACCGTAGCCGCCCCCGCTGCGCCGTTGCGGCCCGCTCAGGTCAGGTTCGGTGCGGCTGTCAGGAGCGGGCAGCCGGGTCGCCGCGCCCTGGCCCGCGCCAGGGCCACTGTATGTGCCCTGACCGCCTGGACTGCTGGAACCTTCGAACCCGCCTTGCCCTGCGTAACCGACCTGGCCCGGTTGGACCGGCTGGCTCTGGTGCCCCAGGTAACCGGCCTGGCCCTGGTACGGGTTCTGACTCGGCCGGCTGGCTGGGCTTTGGAAGGTCTCCTGACTTGGGCCTGACTGGTAGGTCGCACCCTGGCCCTGGAATGCGGCCTGACCCGGATACCCGCCCTGGGCGGGAGTACCGCCTGGTCCCGCGCCCTGGCCGGCCAGGACACCACCAGCGCCGCCGGCCGCGCCGCCTACGCCTGCGCCCGGGCCGCTTGTCCGAGGCAAGACAACCTGGGTCGCCGGGTGCTCACCGCTCGGCACTTCGGTTGGTCCTGAGTCATACGGCCTGATCCCGAACGCCTCGCGCAGCGCCTCGGAGAACTCCCTGCAGGTGCCGTAACGATCCGCCGGCGCCTTCGCGAGCGCCTTGGCGAAGACAGCATCGGCTGCGTACCCGAGATCGCGCCGGCGGCTGGACAGCGGCGGCGCAGGCTCAGACAGCTGCGCGTACATGACCGCCATCGCCTCGTCGCGCTGGAACGGCGGCGTGCCGGTCAGCAGCTCGAACGCAGCGCAGGCCAGCGCATACTCATCAGCGCGGCCGTCGACCGGCTTGCCTTCGATCTGCTCCGGCGAGATGTAGTCGAGCGTGCCAAGAAAGGTGCCGGTGCCAGTCAGGCCGCTGGTCTGCAGGGAGGCTTTACTCAGCCCGAAGTCCGACAGGTAAACGTGATCTGGCCGGCCTGCGCCTGAACTCGCGTCGAGCAGCATGTTCGCGGGCTTGACATCGCGATGCACGAGGCCGCGGCTATGGGCGGCGTCGAGCGCCGAAGCCACCTGAGAGACGATCTCGGCCGCTCGGCCAGGCGACATCCGCGAGAGCTCGCTGACCAGCGAACGGACGTCGCCACCACGGACGTACCGCATCGCGATGAACAGCACGCCACTGGCCTCGCCGGCCTCGAAAACAGGGATGATGTGCGGGTCGTCGACTGCCGCGGCGGCACGCGACTCCCTGATGAACCGCTGCCTGAACGCCTCGTCGTCAGCCAGCGCCGGAGCCAGGATCTTCAGTGCCACCGTACGGTCGAGGCGTTCGTCATGCGCGCGGAACACAACGGCCATGCCGCCCTGACCTATCTGCTCCTCAAGCAGATAGCCGGCCATCCTCGAACCGGGCGCAAAGCTGCCCGGCACGACGGGATTCCCCTCGCTCACCTCGCCCCGCCTCCCCACCCATACGATCTGTGCCGACTGTCTGAGGCCGAAGCGTCCGCTTCTCCATTCGCAATGGCTAAAGTCCCGGACGCTGCCGCATCGGCACCGCAGTCAAGATGGGCGTTCCAAGTATCCGGTTTGACCGTGTCCGCCGCAACCTGCGCACGTAACGGACGCTTCAGGTCACTGAGCGTTCCATCCTCTCGTACGGCAGCCCGGGCCGTTCCGATTCGACTCTTACCGGCGAGAAGGCCGGATGGGACAGTAACGATGTTTCCGATATTCCCGCCGGTCGGCTCCGGTGCCCGTTCCGGCGAAAGGCATTGTGACCTGCGGTGAAGCCCTTCCGGCAGGCGATACCAAAACGCCTAAACGCGCCGCCCATAGCGGTATCCAGGCCCGCGAAATAGGCTCTACAGTTACCCCATGACGCCAGAGTCCGTTCATTCCCCCGCTGATTCCGTGCTGGTCGTGCGCACGCCGGACGCGGAGCGCTCGCTAGCCGCCGGCCGCAGCTACTACATCGGCAGGGACCCCCAGTCCGACATCGTCGTCAACGACTCGCGCGTCTCGTGGCGGCACGCCGTTCTGCGGCAGGACGGGAGCAGTTGGCTGCTTGAGGATGTCGGGTCGACGAACGGAACCTTCCAGGGCAGGGACCGCGTCCAGCGTGTGACGATCTCGGGATCTTGCGCCATCCGGCTCGGCCACCCCGACGATGGACCGGCGATGTCATGCTCCGTCGCCGCGCCGGCCATGCAGGCCGACGGTGCTCAGGTGGCAGAGGTGCCGCCGACCCGCTACGTAGAGCCTCCGGTGGCGACCCCCGCGCCGGCCAATCCGGCCGTCAACCGGGTAGCCGAAGAGGTCGGTCATGCGGGCGGACCGCCAGGTGGCGGCTTCGGACCGCGAGGCGGGGGCTACGGAACTCCGGGAGGCGGCTACGGCGATGGCGCTGCGGGCGGAGCGGTGCCGGCAGGCCCGCCTGTCCGCAAGCCGCGCTCGTCGATGGAGCGGATGCCGAGCGCGGTGCTGCGGCTGCCGACCACGTTGCTGCGGATCGGCCGCGCGCAAGACAACCAGGTCGTCATTGCAGACCTGAGCGTGTCCCGCTACCACGCCGAGCTGCGGAGGAACCCCCACGGCGGCTACACGATCGTTGACCTGGGCAGTCACAACGGCACATTCGTCAACGGCCAGCGGGTCGAGTCTGCACCGGTCACCGAGCGGGACATCATCAACATCGGACCCGCCACCTACCGGCTGGTCGGCGAGGAACTGCAGGAGTTCCTGGACACAGGCGAGATCTCGTTCATCGCCAAGGACCTGACCGTCACGCTGCCTAGCGGCAGGGTACTGCTCGACCACGTCAGCTTCCCGCTTGGCGAGCGCTGCTTCATGGGGGTGATCGGGCCGAGCGGCGCCGGAAAGTCGACCCTGCTCGGCGCGCTAACAGGGACCGCTCCGGCCAACGGTGGCCAGGTTCTCTACGACGGCCGGGATCTCTACACGAACTACGCGCAGCTGCGGCACAGGATTGGCCTGGTCCCCCAGGAAAACATCCTGCATACCCAGTTGACCGCGCGCCGCGGGCTTGGTTATGCCGCCGAATTGAGATTCCCCAGGGACACGAGCAAAGCCGAACGCAGCCACCGCATCGACGAAGTGCTCGAGGAACTTGCCCTCACGAGGCACGCCGACACGAAGACGGCGGCCATGTCGGGCGGACAGCAAAAACGCGTGAACGTCGCGCTGGAATTGCTCACTAAACCGTCGCTGCTTTTCCTCGATGAACCAACCTCGGGACTTGATCCCGGCCTCGACAAGTCGGTCATGGAGCAGATGCGCGACCTGGCGCACGACGGCCGCACCGTGATCGTGGTCACCCACTCGGTGGCGAACCTGAACCTGTGCGATCAGCTGCTAGTCCTGGTGCCTGGCGGGAAGATCGCGTACTTCGGGCCGCCCCAGGAGGGCCTGCGGCACTTCAACCAGCCGGGCTGGGCCGAGGTGTTCCAGGCCTTCGAGGCCGAGCCGAACCGCGACTGGGCGGCCGAGTACCGCAACTCGATGTATTACCAGCAGTACGTCGCGGGCGGGATGGAGAATCCGGTGGCGATCCAGGGCCGGGGGGCGCAGGCCGCGGCCGTGCCGAAGACGAGCAACCGGTTCGCTCAGATGTCGACCCTGGTCCGCCGGTACTCGGCTGTCATTGCCTCCGACCGCGGATTCCTGTACCTGCTCGTCGGCGTCGTCCTCGGGCTCGGCGCGCTCGTCAGGGCCTTCCCGCTGCCCAACGGCGGTTTCGTCGGGCCTAACAACGACGGCGCGCAATCGGCGTTGCTGATCCTCGTGCTGTGCGCGTGCTTCTCCGGCGCGCTTAATGCGATCCGCGAGATCGTCAAGGAACGGCCGATCTATGCCCGAGAACGGGGGACGGGTCTGTCCGCAGGGGCATACCTGGCCTCGAAGGTGATCGTGCTCGGGGTGATCAGCGCGTTCCAGGCGATCTTGCTCGTCGCGATCGGCCTGGCCGGGAAGAACTTCCCGCCGAAGGGATCCGCCCTCCCCATTCCGCTCCTTGAGATCGCTATCGCCATCGCGCTCGTGGCCGTCGTGTCGATGGTGATCGGGTTGCTTACCTCGTCCGTGGTCAGCACCGCCGAGCGCGCGATGCCGCTGGTGTTCTTGCTCGTCATGATCCAGGTCGTGACGACAGGCGGCATCTTCGCCATTCACGGCACGGCCGGTCTCGAGCAGATCGCGTGGTTCACGCCGTCGAGGTGGGGATTCGCGGGCGCGGCCTCCACGGTCGACCTGAATGTCATCGCCCCGACGGGATCGACTGTCGACCCGCTGTGGAACCACACGTCGCACGCGTGGCTGATCGACATCGGCGCGATGGTCGCCCTGCTGCTGTTCTACTCGGCGCTGACCTGGTGGCGCCTGCTGAAGCTCGGCCCGCTCAAGCGCGGCGCGTAGAGCGCACACGCAACGGGGGCTTACGCGGACGTTAGTTAGAGGATGGCCCCAGGTCGAAGGGACGCGGATAGTTCGACGGCTGGAATGCCGTGAAGGCCGGGGCAGTCGGGACGATCTTCCCGCCGCTGCTGAAGATGTTGAAGTTGGCGCCGAGGTCGGAGGCGTCACCGTCCATGCTGGCCGGGGTCAGCGAGGCGTTCTGCCACTGGCCGGTCAGCATCCGGTGCAGCAGCGCCTGCACGGCGGTGATTGTCTCTGCCGGGGTGAAGGCACAGTGCCCGGCACGGTCGACGAAGACCTGGCGGAGCAGGAACGCGCGTCCCGCCCTGCGGACGACGCTGGCGTAGGCCTGCTCGTTCTGCGGGATGACCAGGCCGTCGCCGATCGTGTGCATGCTGAGCACGGGAATCGTGAGCTGGCCATTGAAGCTGATGTTGTTGGTCAGGTAGGTGACCGCATTCGGGTCCGCGCTGATCCTGGTTGCGTTGTCCAGCTTCTGCAGGTCGGCTTGCAGGTTCAGCCCGGCGGCCTTGTACAGCGCGCGGACCTCGCCCGCGTTCGGCGATATGGCCAGCTGGTGCGCATAGTTCACGCCCGTATTCCATGACGGGTTACCGCCAGCGCGGGCCTCGAGTTCGGCGCGGAACGCGAAGATGAACGGGAAGTCCACGTTGGTGTCCCACTGGAACTGATTCGCCTCCTGACCGGCGAAGTCCTTGGCGGCCGGCTCGGCCGACAGCGGCGTGAACCATCCTGGCGTGTCGCCGAGCGCTGCACCGAGCGCGATTCGCGCCCTGCCCGCAGCCGTCGTCTGCGCGGCTGCGATGTCGCTCTCGGCCTTCTGCAGATTCGCGAGCGGGTTCTTGATGCCCGTGACCTGGATCGACGGGTCGGTCAGCTGCTGGAAGGCGAACGCGCCATCCAGAGCCGCGTTCCAGGTGGCAACACCGCCGGCCAGCACGCCGCACATCGGCAGCGCGGCGCTGAAGGTGTCCGGGTACCTCTGGATCACTCCGGCGGTGATGATGCCGCCCAGCGAGTGACCCCATGCGATCGTGTGCTGTGGCGTCCCCACCTGGGCGCTGAACAAGTCCAGCGTGGCTTTCTGATCCGGAAGCGCCTGCTGGATCGCCCAGCCGGTGGTCGCGTAGGAGGACCCGGCGATGGCGTAGCCGTGGCTGAGGAGCCAGCCGCCCGTCACGGGGTCACCGACATCCTGGGCCGGGTTGTTGCCGCCTGGAGTCACGTAGCCGTGGCTGTACAGGAACAGCGTCTGGTTCCACTGCGCCGGAACCTCGATCAGGTAGGTCGCTCCGTCCTGAAGCGAACCGCACAGCACCGTGTCACCAGAGACGATGGGTGCCGGGCACGTGGCTGGAGTCGTCGCCGCGGCCGCGCTCGGCGCGGTCAGCGCCACTCCGGCCAGCAGCAACGCGGGCGCCGCCGCGGCCGTCAATCGTCGGGGGAAGCTGAGCACGTGACCGTCCTCCCAGGGAGCTATCCGCACTAGGACATGTAACTTCCGTGACTATAGCGAGATACCGGCTCGTAAGGGACAGGGCCGTCATCATTCGGTAAGGCGCGATTTGGACGGATGTAACCATCTGTGCAATCGTTCGCAAACCCATGCGGTTAGCTTCGCCGCCGTAAGCGACTCGGCGTTTCGCGGAACGTCGCGGAAGGCCGCCTTTCGCCGCCGCAATTGGGGAAGGACGTACGCAGCAGATGAGATGGAAGAAAATCGCAGCGGGCGCGATGATGCTCGGTGGCGTCGCCTGGATGGTGACGCCCAGCGTCAGCTCCGCGAGCAGCGTCCACAGTGTCAGCCAGCACCGGGGTATTCCGCGGTACAACCACATTGTCGAGATCATGATGGAGAACACCAGCTTCTCGACGATCATCGGCAATTCGTTCGCGCCGAACATCAACGCGCTGGCCAACAAGTACGGGCTGGCCACGGACTACTTCGGCGTCACCCATCCAAGCGAGCCGAATTACGTCGCGAACGTCGGCGGCAGCTTCTTCGGTATCCAGGACGACAACCAGTTCTACTGCACTCCAGCGCTGGCCAGCACCGATCCGAACTGCGCTGGCACGACGGTGGACCACACGATTTCGGCCCCGAACCTGGCCACCCAGCTCTCCGCGGCAGGGAAGACCTGGAAGGGCTACTTCCAGAACCTGCCACCGGTCCCGTCGACCGGGATCGTCAAGACTGGCCCGAACGCCAATGGGCCCTACGCCTTCAAGTGGCCGAGCAACACCGACGCGCTGTATGCGTCGAAGCACAACCCGTTCGTAAACTTCACCGGAACGCAGGACGCTCTGGCCAACATGGTGCCCGACACGCAGCTCGGCGCTGACCTGGCGGCAGGCGACCTGCCGAACTTCAGCTACATCGTCCCTGACCAGTGCCACGACATGCATGGCATCGCTCCGTGTGGCGACGAGAACGGGCTGATCTCCGCGGGCGACGCTTACGTGGGCACCACTGTCAGCATGATCATGCACTCCCAGGTGTGGAAGCGCGGCACCAACGCCATCGTGGTCACCTGGGACGAGGATGACTTCTCCGACGAGGGTCAGCCAGGCACGGGTTGCTGTGGCGCCGATCCTGGCGGCGGTCATGTCGTGACGATCGTGATCACCAACCGCGGCCACCACCACGTTGCCGACAACACCCCCTACAACCACTACTCACTGCTGCGGAGCCTCGAGGACGCCTTTGGGCTCCCGTGCCTGCAGAACGCCTGCGACGCGCAACATGGAGTCAAGCCGATGACACCGCTCTTCGCTCCGTCAGGCTCGCAGAGCTAGCACGATCGCAACAGAGAACCGGTCTCGCGGGCTGCCTGCGAGACCGGTTCGTGTTTCAGCCCGCGGGCTAATGCTCGGGCGCCGAGCGGGCGGGCGGCTACAGCCGCTTGGCTTCGACGATGCGCCGCAGGAATCGGCGGGTCCTGTCGTCCTTCGGGTTGGTGAAGAGCTCGGCCGGCGGGGCGTCCTCGATGATCCTGCCTTCCTCGAGGAAGCACACGCGGTTCGCGATGTCTCTGGCGAAGCCCATCTCGTGGGTGGCGATCAGCATCGTCATTCCACCCGAGGCCAGCTCGGCGATCACGTCGAGCACCTCGGCGACGAGTTCAGGGTCGAGCGCGCTCGTCACCTCATCGAGCAGCATGATCTGAGGACGCATCGCCAGCGCGCGCACGATCGCGACCCGCTGCTGCTGGCCGCCGGAGAGCCGGTCGGGATAGTCATCGGCCTTGTCGATCAGGCCGAACCGGTCAAGCAGCGCTCGCGCCTCCTGCTGGGCCTGGGCGCCCGGCGTCTTGAGCACTTTGGTCGGCGCGAGTGTGACGTTGCGCAGCACGTTCATGTGCGGGAACAGGTTGAACGACTGGAACACGATGCCGATCTGACGCCTCACCAGGTTGGCGTCGATCCGCGGACCGGTGATGTCCTCGCCGAACAGGTTGATCCGGCCCCTATTTATCGGCTCAAGCAAGTTGATGCACCGCAGCAGCGTGGACTTACCCGAGCCCGACGCTCCGATCAGGCAGATCACCTCGTGCGAGCCGACGGCCAGGTCAATCCCGCGAAGCACCTCATTGCTGCCGAACGACTTATGCAGGTCTTCGATCCTGACCGCCTCGGCGGTCGCCGGCTTCTCGAAGCTGATGGCCCCGGTCACTGTGCCCCCAGGGCGAGCCTGCGCCGCCGGTCCCGCTCGATCAGCCGGTCGGTGAACCGCGCCAGCGGGATGGTCAGGATGAGGAACAAGATCGCGGCGACGGTGAAGCTGGAGAAGTTGAACACCGTCTCGCTGTAGATGCCCGCCGCCTTGTTCGCCTCGATCACGCCGAGCGTGCCGACCAGCGCCGTGTCCTTCTGCAGGCTAATGAAGTCGTTGAGCAGTGGCGGGACGATGTTCCGCACTGCCTGCGGCAGCACCACATAACGCAGCGCGGTGCCCTGCGAAAGGCCGAGCGAACGGGCCGCCGACACCTGGCTGAAGTGCACCGAGTTCAGCCCCGCGCGGTAGACCTCCGAAACGTACGCCGAATAGGACAACACCAGCGCGGCGACGCCGTAGACCACGTCGGGCTGGCTAGACACGACCGGCAGGTTCAGGGCCGGCAAGCCCAGCCCGAGGGCGAAGATGACCAGGATCAGAGGAACCCCGCGGAAGAAGTCCACGTAAACGGTCGAGAGAATCCTGATCGGGAACAGCGCAGGACTGACCGACTGCCTGATCAGTGCGACGAGCAACGCGAGCGCCAGGATCAGTACCTCGGCGACCAGGAACATCCGGATGTTGAGCCAGATCGCGGCGCCGACGGAGTAATAGCCCTGCTTCGGGTTGCCAATGAAGGAGTGCCACAGGTTCGTCGGGCTGAAGAATTCATGCTCGACGGCCCTGGCGCCTGGCGCCAGCAGGAAGATCGTGGCGAGAGCCCCGAGCACCACGACCGTGCTCACCGAGGACACGACGGTGGCGCGGGTGCCACCACCGCCGGAGAAGAGCCTCGGGCCTCGCCCGGTCGCGGTAAAGGAGCCCGCCGGCTGCCCCGGCGACACCGAAGAGTTAGCGTCCATGCGGCTGCGGCGGACTCCCGGCTCCAGCCGTCAGGGCTGGATTGTCGGGAACTTCAGGTAAATGCCCAGGTACTTCTTCTGCAGCGAGCTCAGCGTCCCGTTGCTCTGCAGATCGCCTATGGCCTTGTTCACGCAGGTCACCAACGAGTTGCCCTTCTCGAAGACCAGGCCGTAGTGCTCCCCGACGGTCGGGAACTGCGCTACGAGCACGGCGTGCTTCAGCTGGGCCGTGGCCATGAACTGCGCGGTCGGCGTATCGGTGATCAGAGCGTCGATCCGGCCGGCCTCAAGTGCGGCCGCCGCCTGCGCCAGCGTGTCGAAGACCTTGGGCTGCTTGGTCGGCTGGATCTTCGACGTGATGAAGGCCAGGCCAGTGCTGCCGATCTGGTCGCCGTACAAGTAGTTCTTCAGCTGCGCCGGCGAGTGCTTGGTCACGATCGGCGTGCCCTTGCGGGCCACGATCGCCTGCTGCACCGGGTAGTAGCTGTTCGAGAACGTGACTGCCTGCGCCCGCTGCGGCGTGACAGAGACTTCGTTGATGTCAAAGTCGAAGTCCTTCGGTCCTGCCGCGAAGGAACTGTCGAACGGTTCCTTCACCCAGACGACGTCCGACTTGGCGAAACCGAGCTGCTTACCGATCGCGTAGGCGACGGCGCTCTCATAGCCCTTCCCGTTGGTGGGCGTGTTGTGAATGAACCACGGCGGGTACACGGGGTTGTCTGTCGCGACCGTAAGCTTGCCCGCCGTATGCAGCTGGCTTCCCAGCTTCGATTTGGTGCAGTTCGCCGTCGACCCGGTGGCGCCCGTCGTACCGCCGCTTGTCGTGCTGCCGCAGGCGGCGAGCCCTCCGGTGACCACCAATGCGGCGCATGCCGCCACGATGAACCGTCGCATTGAGCCCCACCCCACACACTGAGAACAACCGGCACACGCAATTCCTACAGTTGCGGCCAGATTCTACCGGCACGCTCGGCTGCCCTCAGTGCGGGAGCGTCCTGGGCGGCGCGTCAGTCGTTGCGGCCGAAGACGTAGATCGGCGTTCCGCGCGTCTTGCTGACGTGGACGTAGTTGTGGAAGACCCTCGAGACCGACATCGGCACCCGCACGCAGCCATGCGACGCGGGGTTCAGCGGCACGCCGTCGTAGCTGAAGGTGGACGTCGGGTTGGCCATTCCGTGGATCGCATAGGTGCGACCGATGAAGAACACCGGGTTGTACAAGAAGCCGCCGTACTTGGAGTCAGGTACCGGGCCGGCCAGGTACTCCAGTGCCTTGTATTTGCCGTTAGGGGTTACGAAGCCGCTGCCGTCCGGCCTGTTGTACGCGGCAGTCGAGACGTGGCTGATCAACGTGATCTTGCTGTGCTTGTAGACGACGAGGATCTCGAGGTTCTTGTTCACCTCAACACGCCAGGCACCGCCGTGCGGCCTGTGCGCTCTCGGCAGCTTCGGGTGCTTCAGCTGGCGCTGCATCAGGGGCCCGACGATGTTCGGGCGCGGCGGCGTGCGCTTGCCGTACTGAACCTCCTTGAACGCCCAGACCGCCTCCATCGTGTACCAGCCAAACTTGCCGTCGACTTTGCCCAGGTAGTAATGCAGGTCGGTCAGACGCTGCTGCAGAGCTTTGACCGCCGGGCCGTGGCTGCCCAGGTGCAGATAGGTCGCACTCGGCTGGACGGCAGCGCCCGCCACCCCTGCCTGACCGAAGACCGCGACCCCGACTGCCGCGGTCGCCCCCAGTGCGGCCACCCACCGCCGTGCTCGATGCGCCATCACCATGCTCCGTTCGGTGCGTACAAGACGCACGCTCAAAGGTTCTCAGTGCTTGCAGGAGCCGTTGGCGACTCCAGCTTTCAGGACGCTCACGGGTGGCCTGAGGTTGTCTCGTTCCTGAGTTTTCAATAACCCGCTTGTGACCCAGTCGCTACGATCGCAACACCCGGCAGCTTGTGGCCGTGGCAGCGCGCTCCGGCCGGCCAGGAACACGAGTGTGCCTGCCGAGCGCAGGGGTATCTATTCGTCCGTTGTTCAACTTCGCGTTCCGCCTTGTTCGTCAGACCCGTGCCAGTGCGCACCGGAGGCCGGCCGTTTTCAGGACGCTGCCAGCCGGCTCGCATTCTTTGCCCGGTACTGGGAATGAGCCAGCGGCGGAACGCTCGGAACCCCGGGGAGGCCCGTGACTGCGGTGATCGCGGACCAGTCGCGAGACGCCGAAGCCGTCTACGCGCTCCTTGCGAAACTCGCTGCCGAACTTGGGCTGCGCATCGAGCAGCGCAAGAACGGCAGGATGAGGCTTGCCGGAGCGGACGGCGAGCGGATCCAGGCCTGGCGGGAGAACTACCCGTACCCGCACCGCCTCGGCAGGAAGGCATACGAGCCGGCCAAGCACAGACTCCAGATCGAGCTGCAGAAACTGCAGCGTTCTGTAAAGGAGACAGGCGGCAGGGTTCTCATCCTTTTCGAAGGGCGAGACGCGGCGGGCAAGGGCGGCACGATCCGGCGCTTCACGGAGAACCTGAACCCTCGCGGCACCAGGGTCGTGGCGCTGGACAAGCCGGCCGAGCATGAGCAAGGCGACAATTACCTCCGCAGGTACCTGGCGCATTTGCCTGCGCCCGGCGAGATCGTGATGTTCGACAGGTCCTGGTACAACCGTGCGGGCGTCGAGCAAGTCATGGGCTTCTGCCAGCCGAACGAGTACGCGAGGTTCCTGACCGAAGCACCTGAGTTCGAGCGGCGGCTGGTTGGTGACGGGATCGCGGTGATCAAGCTGTGGTTCTCGATCACCAGGACCGAGCAGCTCAGCAGGTTCGTGAGCCGGCAGGACGACCCGGTCAAGCGGTGGAAGCTGAGCCCGGTCGACCTGGCCTCCCTCGACATGTGGGACGAGTACACGCGCGCCAAGGAGGCGATGTTCCGGTACACCGATGTGCCGGAGGCGCCCTGGACCGTGATCAGGGGGAACGACAAGAAGCGCGCCAGGCTGGAAGCCATGCGTTACGTGCTCACCTTGTTTGACTACGAGGGCAAAGACGCCGGTGAGGTCGGCGAGCCGGATCCGCTGATTACCGGCGGCGTCGGGCCGCTGCCGGGGCTGACGGCTACGGAGTCGGAGCCAGCGCTCGCCCCGTTGCCGCGCCAGGGCTTTCCTGCCGGGGCCGTGAAATCCGAGATCGCCGGGAGCCGTGCCGCCGCCGTCTCAGGTTCCGCAAGTACTCGCGCTACCCGTTCTCGCCGCTCGAACTCGCGCGCTGCCTGCTGACTTCGTAGAGGGCAATCCCGGCGGCAACGCCGGCATTGAGTGATTCCGCACCGCTGATCGGGATCTTCACGACCAGATCGCACTGCTGGGCGACCAGCCTGGAAAGCCCTCTGCCCTCCGAGCCGATCACCAGCACCAGCGGGCCGTCAGCGAGTGCCATCCCCGCGATGGTCTCTTCGGCGTCGGCG